>CAIZGN010000219.1 GCA_903932505.1 Candidatus Hydrogenedentota bacterium | reverse complement strand
GTCCACAAGGGCAACATCATGAAATACACCGAGGGCGGTTTCCGCAAATGGGGCTATGAACTCGTCCGCGAAGAATTCTCGGACGTCGCCGTCGGATGGGACGACTGCGGAGGAAACCCCGGCGACAAGATTCTCGTCAAAGACACCATCGCCGACATCTTCCTCCAACAAATCCTCACCCGCCCCTCCGAATTCGACGTCGTGGCCACCATGAACCTCAACGGCGACTACATGAGCGACGCCCTCGCCGCCCAAGTCGGCGGTATCGGCATCGCACCCGGCGCAAACATCAACTACGAAACCGGCGTAGCCCTCTTTGAAGCCACCCACGGCACCGCCCCAAAATACGCCAACCAAGACAAGGTCAACCCCAGCAGCGTAGTCCTCTCCGGCGTCATGATGTTCGAACACCTAGGCTGGAAAGAAGCCGCCGACGCCATCGTAAAATCCCTCACCCAGACCTTCCGCGAAAAACGAGTCACCTACGACTTCCACCGACTCATGGAAGGCGCCACTCTCCTAAAATGCAGCGAATTCGCCCAAGCCGTAGTAGAAAACCTCTAAGACACAAAACCAAAGCGGTGACTGCAAAGACGCAGTCACCGCTTTTCCCCGTAAAGCTGGCATCATGCCTGCATCCCCGCATCACCCCCTCTCCGTGCCTCTGTGGTGAAAAAGGCCCCAAGACCCCAGCACATCCCCCGGCCCTTCGGGCCACCCCCTTCGAAAGGGGGATTTTTTTGCGCTTCGCGCCGCGTTGCACTCCAATAGATGATCCACTATATGGAATGCGGTGATGCAATCACCGCTTTTCACTACCCAAAAATCCAACCCAACCGCTGAACTTCGCGAAAGCTACTTCCGCAACCGCTCCGCGATGAGTCGCGCAGCCCCCATGACCACCGCATTATCACCCAGACGGGCCGGGGCCACTTTGACGCCTTTGCGCAGGAAGGGCATGGCGTGTTCCTTGATGGCGCGTTTGACCTCTTCGAGGTAGAGTGCCTCCATCGCTTCGACCATGCCACCACCCAGCACCACCGCCTCGGGACTGAGGATGTTGATGAGGTTGGCGACCGCAATGCCGACAAAATAGGCGGCACGGCGGACTTCGTTCTCGACCATTTTTTCGCCAGCTTCGATCGCCTTGGCTATGACGCTGCTGCGTACTTTGGTGATATCGGTACCGCAATTCTCAAGAATATACGGCGCATCCCCGCGAACCGCAATCGCAATCAGTTCCTTGGACACCGCAATGCGGGATGCGAGGGATTCAAGGCATCCCCGTTTGCCGCAACCGCAATAGGGACCATCCGGCAGGATGGTCATATGACCGATTTCCCCGGCCGCACCGGAGAATCCGTGCAACATCTTGCCGCCGATGATGATGCCTCCGCCAATCCCCGTGCCGGGAAACACGCCGACAACATCCTTGGCATTCTGCACCTCGCCAAAGCACCATTCACCATAAGTACCCATGTTCACGTCATTGTCGACGGCAACGGGCACACCAAATTCCTTGCTCAATACATCGGCCAGCGGAAAGTTTTTCCAGGCGATATTCGGCGTATCGATAATGACGCCGGTGGTCGGATCGAGCGGTCCGGGCGATCCCGCGCCAATCCCCTTAATCGCAGGAGAACCGGCAGCCTCCAGCGCCTCGTGAATGGTCGCCAGCACACGCGCTTCTGCGGGAACAGGCCCTTTTTTGCTCTGCATCTTCTTGCGGCTCTCGCCCACAGGTTCGAACTTGTGATTGAATATTGTGGCCTGCACCTTCGTGCCGCCAATGTCGACCCCCGCTACCAACTCGCCTTTTTGCAGCCATTCACTCATAAGATAACCTCTTCTTTCAATGCCCGGGCCTTCCCGGATGCCTGTGGGGATTATTTCTTTTTCGGGGTGCTTTTCTTGGTCCCGCCCTTGCCGCCTTTACCATCTGTGGGCAGGTCATCATCCAGCAAGTCGGAATAGTCACGATAACCGGGAAGCGCCTTCTTTTTCTCTTTGGATTCTTTGCTGAAGTAGCGGCTCTTCCGAACTTTCTGCACCTTCATGGGGCGGAAGCGCAGCACGGCAAGGACAATCAGCACAGCAAGGACAATCTCCATGATGAAGACGAACCCGGGCTTATAATCCTCTCGTTGCCAAAAGTTAACCAGCGGCGTACCCCAGTCATAAGAGACGGTCCCTGCCCGCACGGCATCCGCCTCCGATTCCTCCTTGAACCAACGCAAGAACATGACAATGTAGTGGATGACAAAGTGCATGGCCGCAAAGTAGAGGCTGATTTCCACGGTGTAGAGGATGAGCGGCACCGAGTAACGGCGCGTGTAGTAGAGCAGCGGCAGCAAGAACACTGAGCCGACAATATACAGAACCGCATGGGATTCGACATGGTCCAACAGGGGCTGAAATACCGAAAAATCCATGGTCGTGTTTCCTCCTTTTTCACTTGGGGTGCAGTGTAACATAGCATCGAAAAGCAAGCCAAACTGATGGTCGGCGGCGTGTCCAATCCCCTACCAATGCGGCATGGAAGCGTTGCGTGGCCTTCTGTTCTTCCAGTACGATTCGGCTTCAGGATCCCGGCGGTTCGGGGTTTCCACAGGAGCACGGCGAATGAAAAACACGGATGTGCGAATCACTGCGGCGGGCATTGCCTGCCTCGATCATCTGGTGGCTGCCCCGACCATCCCTTGGGGAAATACGGCGGAGATGGAATCATACAGCGTGCAAGGCGGCGGCCTTGCCGCAACCGCCTTGGTGGCCTGCGCCCGCTTGGGGGCCGAAGCCCGGATGATCAGCATGGTCGGCCTCGACCCGACCGGCGACCAGATTCTGCAGGGTTTGCAGTCGGAGCATATCAACACCGACCTCGTGTGGCGCGTGGAGGGCGGCGCCAGTCCCTTCAGTTTTATCCATGTCGACACCGCGAGCGGTGAGCGAACCATCTTTCACCGTCGGGCCACCGACCTGCGATGGAAACCGAATCGCCACCAGAACTTGGTGGATGCCCTTGCGTTTTCCGACGTGTTGCTGGTCGATGGTTACTACCCAGAACTGGCTCGAGAGGTCACCGAGATGGCGTACGCCAACACCCTTCCCGTAGTAGCCGATGCAAACCCCGCGACTGCCGACCCTGCGTGGATGGCCAAGGTCGCCACGCTCATCGCGCCGAGGCATTTCCTTTCAGACGGCGGATTCGGGGAACGTGTGGACGATGCACTTGATTACATCCACAGACTGGGCCCAGCCACCGCCCTGATCACCTTGGGTGGCGATGGATGGGTCGCCTCAGACCGTCAGGGTCGCTATTCGGGAAAGGCTTTCAAGGTCGATGTCCTAGACACCGTGGGAGCGGGGGATGTTTTTCACGGGGCTTACGCGTACGCCTTGGCCCAACATTGGCCCACGCCACGATGCGCCGAGTTCGCGTCTGCAGTGGCCGCGCTGAAGTGCACTCAATCCGGGGGCCGCGCCGGGATTCCCGGCTTGTCCCAAACTCTCGATTTCCTGCACCTTCACAATCCCGGGGAATGGCCCAAGACTACGCTGGACTAATTCCCGACGGCCACTCGCACCGGCGCAAAGGAACGGAACGGAATGGTGTTCGACGGACGAATGGCGCGTGCGTTAAACGCATCGACCAAACCACGCAGTGCCGAGACATCACCGGTAAAGAGCGATTTCGCCGCGTCTTCCATGAAATCGCCTTCGCTGCCGTGAAGTCCCGACATCCGGGCAAGAAGTCCAAGCAGCCCTTGTCCGCCCATGTGGATTCCCAGCTCGGTACCCTCAATGTGGATGGCGCGCACGGCCTCTTCAATCTGTGCGGTAGTCCATCCGCGCATGCGATAGCCCCAATCCGCGCCATCATCGCTGGTGAAACGATCTTTCGGGGCAGTCAGGCTTCCCCACTGCGGGCTGTGTTTCTCTTCGATAAGAAATCCGAATTCCGCTGCCCGATCCCGCCATACCGACCCTGGGGGCACGACAGGGCGCGCCAATGAGGCAGCGTTCGGTTTTACCCGACTCAGAATGCGCAGCGTCTCCGCGATGGTGTGTCGGTCATCCATGGGACAGGGATAGGTAAGCGAAACCTGGGTGAAGATATCAGCCGCTCGGCATGCACGCAGGGTTTCTTCCGCCTGCGTGATTCCAAAATTGTGACCATAGAAATCCTCGAGCAGCCGCTGACTGCCGGTGTCGAGGCGAAAATGCATCGCCACGCATCCAGAAGCGGCCAAGGCACGGAAGGAGTCCGGATCCGAATGCGACAAATGGCCGTCGCGGCTGTAAAGCAACGGAGTCTCGCGACCAAACAGTTCAGCGCCCAGTCGGTCGACCTGTTGGGACGGGGTACTTTCACCGGAAAAATGGAAGGCACTGGCCCCAAATAAGGCTACCAGTCGATCAATTTCTCGCCCCATGGCCTCCACAGACTTCGTGCGGACCTGCCGGGCACTCCACGGCAATTCGGCTGCCCCGTACACGGTATGGTGGCTGCCCCGGCTGTGTTCCACCGTGAACACCTTGAATTTTCCGTTCTGCATGGCCGGATAAATGTTCACATCGTAGAGCGGCTCGGGAAAACGGCCCAAGTCATTGGCCGCATCCCTCGGGGTTCGGACAATCCGGCCTTGGTCGGCATACAGAAAATTCGGCACGGCGTTCCAGCGCTCAGGACGGGTAATGCGATCCGCCAGCAAGTCCACAGAGACTTCCGCATCCCCCACGCAAGCACCGTGGAAAGCCTTTGACGAGGAAAGCACGGCAGCACCATAGTCATCCATGAAGGGCCCGGCGGCAATGCGGCGAATCTCGGGACGGCGTGCGGCAAGGCTTTCGGCCACAGGAATGGTCGCCAGTAAATCCTTTCGGGTATTCAGGAGAAAAAGAACGAAATCCAACTCGGCGAGCGCATCAATCTCGGTCACAACCTCAGCAGTTCTGTGTTCGACCGCTTCATCCAGCAGCCGCTCCCAAGGGGAACGCTCACGAAGGCCAAGAAGTCGCCGCCAAGTCGTTGCACCGCGCCACTCCTCTTTTTCGCCGTCCCAAGCCCGAACGGCAAACCCACGGAGACCGGGGGTATTCATGCTACCGAATCCGGTGGTCGTCCCAAAATCCAGTATTTGAGTCTCGTGCCCCTCATGCACCAGCGAACCGGCCAGAGCCGCCAAACGCCGCTGGGGACAAAAGGCCTCGAGGTCAAAGGGAATACCCGGTACATAAACGAGAAGACTCCGAGTCTTCATGGGTGCCGTCCTCCGCTCTTAGACGATACGTCTTTCTTCACCAGGGACACAAAATAGAGGATAATCCAATCAGGAAACCCTATATCTTGTCCTGATAATAGCACGAAGCCCACATATATGCAAGCAAAAAATACCTGACCCCATATAATGTGTTTCAGGGAGCGTATTTCCCGGATCTAAGGCAATGGCGGGCAAGGACTTACATTTATTATTCGCTTGGCGTTTTCCGAGGGTTCATGTATGATAATTCAGTCATTTTGCGATGAACGGCATGTTGTGTTGGTTTTTATTTGTATCTACCGGTTCTTCGCAAGGCGAGCCCAAATACAAGAAAGCACAAAAGTTGCCCTTCCCGAATGCATTCGGTACAATAGCCCTTCAAGCGCTCGTCGATACGGGCAATACGATCCGTTCCTCCGAAAATTTCCAAGAACAGAAGGAATACGCCGTGTTTAGATGGTGGCGTGCGTGGCGAAACCGCCGTTACTTTAAGTCCGTGGGCCAAGGCTGCCAATTGGATGGTATGTGTTGGGAAGTAAAAGCCCATGTGGTTTTAGGCTCCAATTGTGTGTTGCGGAACAATCTTGTATTCCGCACCCACAACGAAGGCCGGATTATTATCAGTGATGGCGTAGAGTTGGCCGACTACGTGCTGGTCATGGCGAATCAACTGGTCGAGGTCGGCCCCAACACCTATATTGGCCCGCACTGCGTTCTGCGCGACACGAACCACAGCTTTCGCGGTTCTGACCTTCATTGGCGTCTCCTGCCCCATCAAACGGAACCGATTCGAATCGGGGCGAACTGCTATGTGGGAGCGCGGAGTTATATTATGCCGGGGGTGACCGTGGGTGACGGGGCGGTGATCGGCCCGGCAAGCATAGTGACGAAGAATGTGGGGCCGTGTGAAGTATGGGCAGGTTCGCCGGTCGCCCGGATGGTCGCCCACCGTTTGGATCCATCGAAGCGCAGCACACGCAAGCGTGACGTGGCCCTGATTTCCATGTTTGGTTTTGACTCCGCAGGCGACGAGGAAGAGGACGGCTCGTCGTAGGATGCGATTAGGGCACTTCGAAGGGTTTCGGAATCTGAAGAGGTGCAAAGGAGAAACGGCGTATGGTCAAGGTTGCGTTTGTGGGTTGCGGGGCAATGATGCGCAAACATGCGGGCTATTTGTCGAATCTCGAGAAGGTAAAACTCGTTGGGCATTGCGACCTTGTTCGTGCCCGTGCTGAACGCGCGGCCCATGACTTTGGCGGCGAGGCCTTCTCCGACAATATCGAGATGTATGACCGGGTGCGCCCCGACGCGGTGTATGTGGCGGTTCCCCCAGCAGCGCACGGCCCGATTGAGGTCACGGCGGCGGAACGTTCCATTCATCTCTTCATAGAGAGGCCCGTGGCGCTGGATCGCGCAACGGCGAAACGGGTGAGCGCCGCGATCCGCCACGCGGGAGTCATCGCCAGTGTGGGATATTGCCATCGTTACAGCGAAACGGTGTCCCTTGCTCGAACCATGCTGAAGGGCAAGGCGGTGTCGCTGGTATCCGGCCTTTGCACCGCCGCTTTCCAAGAGGACGGGTGGCGTCGGAAAAAATCGATCAGTGGCGGTCACCTGATCGAATACGCGACCCCGTGCATCGATCTCCTGCGGCACTGGTGCGGTGAAGTGGCAGAAGTGTACGCGACCTCATCGAACGGCGCGGTGGCGCGACAGGGGGAGGATGACATAGACGACAGCAGCGCGCTTGCCTTGCGCATGAAAAACGGCGCAGCCGCCATGATAGCGTGCAGTTGCGTGATGCACCATAGCGTCTGCGCCCGACTTGAAGTACTGACCCCGGACTCGACCTTCCTTTTTGACGGGGCCTCCCTTCGGGTGACGGAACCCGAAAAGACCACGGAGTATTATCCAGCCACGGACATGTATGCCGAGGAAAACCGGGTCTTTATCGAGGCCGTCCGCAGCAGAACCCCTGGGAAAATCCGCTCCACCTACGCTGACGCCGTAAAGACTCTCCACGTGGCATGCGCGGCGAATGAGTCCATCCAATCGGGCATTCCGGTCAAACCCTAAGTCTTCTTACTTGCCTTTCGGTTCTGCCTTAACCAAGGCCATTTTGCACTTGGGGCAGATGCCTGCCTTGGCTTCCTTTACTTCAGGATGCATGGGGCAGGTCCAGACCTCCGCCTGTGGCTGGGCGGCGGATGCATCGGCTGCGGGTGCAGGCGGTTGGGTCGGTGCCTTGGCGTCAGAACATCCCGCCATAATTCCTGCGGCAAGCACCGCGACCAGCAGAACCATCCAGTGAAGTCGTTTCATGGCTGAACTCCTCTTTTGTTGGTGAGCCATTAAGCAAACAGTGCAGGTTCAGCCATGAGACTGAACCTGCACGAAGGGGAAGTTTTCAAAAACCGGCTAGGCGAGCTGGAACCGCTTGCCAATAACTTTTTCGGTCTCGGCAAACACCGCTTTGGGTGCGCCATCGGCGGTGATGGTGATGAGCAGACCCTTGGCCTCATAGTATTGCGCCAGCGGTGCCGTGCTTTCTTCATAGGCTTGCAATCGAACCCGGATGGATTCCGGTTTGTCATCCTCGCGTTGAAAAAGTGTTCCGCCGCATTTGTCACAAACGCCTTCCTGCTTGGGCGGGCTGAAGATGACGTGCGCGGTGGCCTTGCACTGTTGGCACGTTCGCCGTCCGCTCAGCCGTTTGACGACTTCTTCCATGTCCAGTGCATAGTTGATAACACCGTCCAAGGTCATGTTCATTCCGGCGAGCATCTCGTCGAGAGCCTTGGCCTGTTCCACTGTACGGGGGAAACCGTCGAGCAGGAAACCATAGCCACTGGAAAGGCACGCCGTCCGCTCGCGCACCATGGACACCACGGTGTCATCGGAAACCAGTCTTCCGGCTTTCATCGCCTCCATGGCCTCTTGCATCGCGGGGCTGAGCACGCCTTGATCGCTGCCCTTGGCCGCGCGAAAAACGTCACCTGTGGACAATTGCACCGCGCCATATTTCTCGCTCAAGTATTCAGCCTGAGTGCCTTTGCCGACGCCCGGTGCGCCCAGCAGTATAAAGTGAAAAGCCCGATCAGGCTGTTGCTCCGTGCATTCAACGGGGCGGCCATACAGCCAGGCATTCAATACGCCTTGGTTTGCCATTCCGGATTCCTTCCTCATGTTTTTTCAAAGTCCAAGTGCCTTCCCAAAACAGCGGAAGGCACTCCCGAATTATAGCATAATGACACGGTTTTTTCGTGGTGTTGTTGGGAATGACAGCGGTGTGAAATGGGAATCGTGGAAACACGCGGGTGGTGCATTGCGTGCTTGGTGGCAATGTCTGGACAGAGTTGTCCTGTTGTGGTTGACTACATTGGGCAGGAGTGTGGGTTGTGACCGGCTGCGAACAAGCGATT
>CAIZGN010000218.1 GCA_903932505.1 Candidatus Hydrogenedentota bacterium | reverse complement strand
GACAAGGAACGAGGAAACCCATGGAACCATCAACGGTGCGAACCATGAAACCCATCTCTAAAAGCCGTGGACGTTGAGGTTCTCCAGAAAGACAACAGCCACCTGCTTTCAGGAGGAACCATGTGGGAACCCAACAGCCTTGGAGGTAAGACATCCAGCGAGGACCAACCTGATAGAACCATTGAGCCTCCACCTGGCCGGACAATGACAACCAGACCATCCAGCCCTTCGAAGCCACCTACAGCAAGCACGGTCTGTTCAAGCACCCTGAACGACAGAACCCCCCATCCCTAAAAGCCTGGTGGACGTTGAGGTTCTCCAGAAGGACAACAACACCTGCTTTCAACAGGAACCATGGGCCCTCCCCCTGTGAACATCCTCCAGAACATGCGTCCGGCAGAAGCCTGCCCACCCATGGTTGACCAGGTGATTGAACTCCCCTGTGACCCTGATCCATAGTCATTGACCCCAGAGAAGGAACCAGCCAGGTCCACGGATCGGTTGAAGGAGGATCGGCCTGTGGAAAGCAGAACCGTGAAACATCTCTAAAAGCCTGGTGGGAGTTGAGGTTCTCCAGAAAGACAACAACACCTGCTTTCGGGAGGAACCAACAAGGAGCCTCCACGAGTACCTTGGACCCAAAACGACACAGCACCCCGGCCGACGCACGCCTGTGGGATCCATGAAGAAAGCGCTTCAAGCTGAGCCGGACCATAGAATCCTTCCCATGCACCCGTCCAGAGCAACCGGCGGAACTCATCCTGAACAGATCCAACCTCAAGCGGGACCTCCAGTTCCCCCCCTGTGGAAGTCGCGATCCAAGACACGCCATCTTCTATCTGAGCCAGGAAAGCCCAGCCAAGGTTCCACCTATAGAATGACGCGCAGCAAATCGAGTTGTCAGCAACCACCGGGGAACGCAGGAACCCTCCAGAGCCTGCCGTCGATCCCCACCCACCTTCGGCGCCAGAACGGCTCCAGCGATTCATCCCAAGTAACCCAGGAACCGGTAGACAGCCCGATTTCAACCCCGGGTGAACAACGCCATGGTGCCTATTCATCAAAGCCAAATGGGAACCCAACAAACCTGTGGAGGCGTAGTTGGCAAGGGTCTGCATGCTTCAAAGGAACCTTTCGAGGGAGCAGGGGGTGCATGTTGGAGGTTGAACTGGCTCAGGGTTCACGGAGGGGATAGGGGTCAAATGAGGATCAAGAGGACATAGGTATTCTGTTCAGGCGGGGGCAGGAGGATCAGGTTCCAGGTGCAGGGGGAGGTGGCTTCAGGCGGGAAAGGGCAGGGGGACGCGGGGGCAACTACTTTGGTTGTTTGGCGCGGAGATTCTTTGCCGTCCAAAAAAGTTAACATTTTTCGATCTGTGGCGATTGCCGGGCTGAAATTTCTGGCTGGAGTGCGCATGGCTTTCAAGCCCCCCATCCCAGTCGATATCGTTGGGACCTTGAGACTGGTGAGACCTTTCCGGGGTGGTGTAAAGCGATTTCAGAAAGAGGGGGTCTCGGATTTTCTCTTGGCTCTACGGGGAAAGCCACCAGGAGACAATAATGCCCTTTCACTCGTGCACTCTCGGCCCCCCAACTCTTTGGTGTTGCTTCGGGTAAGCGACTGGCTTTCGTGACTTCTGACAAATCTTTTTTGCTTGTCAGAAATTTGCTTGGTCGGCATCCTGCCATTAAAGCTATTGAGATATTGCCAGTCGTACCTCTGGATTCAATCCAAATCAGCTCAATTGACTGGTGGCCGATAACCGGTTAGGACCTATAAAGCTGCTTTTCTGCGGCGCTTGTCAGAACGTGAATCTGTTACGGGCATCATTCTGTAGCGGTGTGTTGGTCCTGCTCCTTGCTGGACTGGCTCTGAATGTTGCACCGGCGGCTGAGCGGAATGCTGGCGAGGACGAGATCCATATTGTTCAAATCCAAGGCACCGCTGAGATCATGTCCAGCGGAGCGAGGACCTGGGTGCTCACCCAAACCAACCAAGTCCTGCATCCCGGTGACCGCTTGCGCACCGGCAGCAACAGCCGCGTCACGCTCCGCTGGTCGGACCAAAGCGTCGTCCCCTTCGGGGCGCTGACCGAGGTGGAAGTCCTGTCGCCCGACAAATCCGATTCCCTGCCGGGCATGAGCCTCATCAAAGGCATCCTCTCCTTCTTCCATCGCGATAAGCCCGGGCGCATCCGCATGCTCACGCACGGCGCGACCGCGAGTGTCGAAGGCACGGAGTTTGTCATGCGCGTCACCGAGGAGAACGGTCGTGAGCGCGTCCTGCTGGCTGTCATTGACGGCAAAGTTCAGTTGAGCAACGCGCATGGCACTCTGGCGCTGACGAACAGCCAACAAGGCGTCATCGAACCGGGTCAGACCCCGGCGTGTACCCCGGGCTTCATTGCGAACAATCTTTTGCAATGGTGTTTTTACTATCCGGGCGTGTTGGATTTGAACGACGCCTCGTTCAGCCTGGACGAAGCGCAGGCGCTAACCACGTCCCTGGCGGCGTATCGTGCCGGCGATTTGCTCGCCGCGCTGGAGAATTACCCCGCCGCGCGACAGCCGGCTTCCGGCGCTGAGCGAATTTACCACGCGGCGCTTCTGCTGGCTGTCGGGCAGGTGGAACAGACGGAATCCGAACTAGCCGCGCTGCCTGCAACCAATCAGAACGCTCCCTTGGCGATAGCCTTGCGCACCCTCATCGCGGCAGTGAAACGCGATCCGAGGCCCACAAGCCGTAACCCACAGCTCGCCACGGAATTTCTCGCCGCGTCCTATTACGAGCAATCACGAGCAACGGGCGAGGAATCTTTGAAAGCGGCCCTGGACCTCGCCCGGCGGGCGACGACCCTTTCCCCGCAGTTCGGTTTCGCATGGGAAAGAGTGGCGGAACTGGAGTTTGGTTTTGGCCGGGCCGACGAGGCGTCACACGCGATGGACAAAAGTTTACAAATGTCCCCGCGCAACGCCCAGGCGCTCGCGTTGAAGGGATTTCTTCTGGCCGCGCGGAACAAAATCGGCGAGGCGACGCAATGGTTTGAGCGTGCGATTGCCACAGACGCAGCCCTTGGCAACGCCTGGCTCGGACGCGGACTGTGCCGCATCCGCACCGGCGAGGCAGCGGCGGGTCGCAAAGACTTGCTGGTGGCCGCAGCGCTGGAGCCGCAGCGCTCGATCTTGCGCAGCTATCTTGGGAAAGCCTTTGCGGATGGCGGCGAGGCGAAGTTGGCGGATCGGGAACTTCAACTCGCGCTCCGGCTTGATCCCTAGACCCGACCGGCTGGCTTTATTCCGCCCTGTTCAAGCAGCAGCAAAATCGGGTCAACGAAGCCGTCACCGATCTCGAAAAATCCCAGGCGCTGAACGACAACCGCTCGCTGTTCCGTTCGCAGATGCTACTCGATCAGGACCGCGCCGTGCGCAGCGCGAATCTGGCGGGCATGTATCGCGACGCTGGCATGACCGAGACGAGTCTGGGCGAAGCCGCGCGGGCTGTGACCTATGATTACGCCAACGACTCGGCGCACCTGTTCATTTCGGACAGCTTCAATGAAGTGCGCGACCCCACGCGCTTCAACCTACGCCATGAAACCGTCTGGTTTAGCGAACTGCTGCTGGCGAACCTCCTCGCCCCCGTAGGCGCGGGCCGGCTCTCGCAAGCCGTCACGGCGCAGGAGTATTCCAAGCTGTTCGAGGCCGACGGCGTGGGCATTGCCAGCGACACCTTCGCGCGTAGCGACGGACAGGTATGGGAACGGGGTTCGCAGTTCGGCACGTTCCGCAACACAGAATGGGCGCTGGACTTCGACTATCAGCACAACAACGGCGTGCGCCCGAACAACGATCTGGATCGCTTCGAGTGGTACACCACCGTGAAGCAACAACTCACCCCGCAGGACACAGCCCTATTGCTGGTCAAATATGAAAACTACTCTTCTGGGGATAATTTCCAATACTACGACCCGATGGACCCGAAATACGGCTACCGACCGAATTTCCGCTTCGAGGAACAGCAGGACCCAATTCTGATCGGCGGCTATCAACACGAGTGGTCGCCGGGCATTCGCACGCTGCTGTTGGGAGGGCGGTTGGTGAACGATCAGAAATTCTCCGACCTGCAAGCGCCGCAGTTGTTGCTGATCGAAAATCGTGGCGGTGCAGTCACCGCGACCGATTCCCAGCCATTGGATGTTCGGCTTAACGATCAACTCGAAATCTACACGACCGAGGTGAACCAAATTTTTCAGCGGGAGAAATTCAGTTTCGTGGCCGGGACACTTTGGCAGGGCGGAGATTTCCATTTTGCCAACTCCCTTTCCAATTCGCCATTGCCGGCATCTTTCCTGCCGCCGGTCGTCGCGAGTTATTCCGAGCCGTTCGAGCGCGTCACCGGCTACGGCTACTTGACTGTCGAGCCGGTGGAGAAACTCTGGCTCATCGGGGGCGTCAGTTACGACCATCTCGAAATGCCGTCCAACTTCCGCAGCCTGCCGCAGAGCGGCGGCACCGAAGATCGCGAGTTGGTCGGGCCGAAGGCCGCGCTCGTCTGGAATCCGCTTCCACTGGCAACGCTGCGCGGAATCTACTCCCGCTCGCTTGGCGGCGTGAGCCTGGACGAAAGCTACCGGCTCGAGCCTGCACAACTGGCCGGCTTCGCGCAAGCCTTCCGCAGCGTGATCTCCGAGTCCATCGCCGGCAGTCTGGGCGCACCGGAATACGAAGTGATGGCCCTGGCCCTCGATCTCAACCTGGGTCACGGCACCTATGGCGGCATGCAGGTCGAGCGCATCACTTCCAATGTTGAGCAGGACATTGGGGTGTTTCGCCTGGAGAACAGCCGTGCCCCTTTCAAGCCCTCGACAACGCGTGAGTATCTCGACTACGACGAGCAATCGCTCGCGGTGAAACTCAACCAACTGCTTGGTGAGCGGTTCGTGGCGGGAATGAATTACCGCCTCACGCGCGCCGAACTGCTGACGAGTCTGCCTGAAATTCCGGTGGCGGCGCTGGCTGGCGCGATCCGGGACGAGTTGTCCTGGCTGCATCAGATTGGCGGGTACGTATTGTACAATGATCCCTGCGGCTTCTTCGCGCGCTTCGACGCCCGCTATTATCAGCAGTCAAACCAGGGTTACACGCCCGCCCAGCAGGGCGATGATTTTGTGCAATTCGATCTGCGGGCGGGATACCGGTTCGCTCGCCGCCGGGCGGAGTTGTCCGTCGGCATCCTGAACCTGACCGGGCAGGATTATCGGTTGAATCCGCTGACCGTTTATTCGGAACTGCCGCGCGAAAGGGTGTTAACGACGCGATGTAGTATACGGTTCTAACGGCTCTTCAATAACGAGGCCACATGCCTCTGACGAACTTAAAACACGTCCCGGGCGAGTTTCGCACAAAGGTGCCAAGCGGTGCGCGGTTGTTGTTGCTTACAAACACGCTGGGTGCGGGCTTCAACTTGGTGCTTCCTTGGCCGACGGCGAATGGGCCGGCGGCATTTTATCGGGCGGTCTGGTTGCCTTGATCCTGCGGACAACTATTTGGCCTGACGCGTGAACTCCTGCAACCGTTGCTGAATAGTGGTAAGGGGTTGCCGGACCTGCTCAAACCGCGGGTCGGCCAGCCATTGCGTGACCACTTCCAGGGAGGTCCGGTCGCGTTGCCGCAGCATCGTACCGTCCAATGTGGCGTTATCCGTCAGAAGGTTTTTTGAGATCATGAAATTCGCGTTTGGAAACACCCCAGCGAACGATTGCAACTCCGCCGGGGTGCGCGAGGTGTTCAGCAAATATGCCTCCACCAGTTGGCGCTGGGCGGCGTCACCCACATCCGCTCGCGCGAAATAGTTGGCGCACGTTTCCTCCCGGCCGGACATCCACTCGGGATGCCGCGACAATGCCGCCAACGTTTCCGCCGGTTGATTGATGGCCAGCCGGTCCAGCGTGAGAAACGCGGCGTGCGCCACGGCTGGATTGTCCTTCTTGCGCACCAGATCGGACAGCGGCGACAACAGGTTCGTCCCACCCAAATAAACCGCCGTATCGAACGCTTCCAAGTATCCGACCGATGGGTCTTGTTGCCAGGACTCGTTCCGCAATAACTCGGCCGTCTTGGTTGCGAGTAAAGCCCGCGCTTCCGAACCCGTGTCGCCCCGCGCGAGGTTACGGAAGGCGACCGCCCATTCATCCGGCGAACGCGACGTGTTCAGAACCTTCCGCGCGTAGGCGGCAGCGGCGGCAGGATCAAGTTGCTCCAGTTGATCGAGCAGGAAGGTGCGAAGCGTGGGGGCTTCAGTGAGTGAACCGTGGCCGCCAATCTTGAAAGCCAGCCCGGTGATGGCGTCCAACTTGGAATCAAGGAAACGCCGGATGGCTGCCGATGTGTCGTTCGTGTTCCCCGTCGCGAGAGCCGCCCGCAAGTGTGCCAACGCCTGCACCCTGGCCGCTGCGGTCTGCGCCGTAACCAACGCGCTCGCGGCGGACTGAAGCGCCTCCGGGGTAGCCGTCAAAGCGCCGACGGGACGGGCTCCAGATTGCTTGGCGACGGCCTCAGGATTTGCGCCGCTCACCGGGCCGGGGATGGGCGGCGGTGACGCACGCCGACACCAGACGACCACGCCAACCACCAGCACCACGCCGACGAGAGCTATCCACTTTAAGCTTCCATTCATTTGGTGGGGGTTGGAATACCCGAATATCCCGCGCCTGCCAAGCCGGGAACGTGAAGGGGCTCTGCAACAACTGCGGATTTCAGACAGCACGGATGCCTTGGGGCTTCATGGAAATCGTTTGGGTCTCCGCCATCGGGCGGTTGGTGCCACACGTTCCCGCCCAGTCATCTGCGTCATATGTGAGATCTGCGGTGAGTTTGCTCTGTTGGGCAAGCTGGAAGACTGATGGTCGGAAGATTTCAGAGATGGGAGGCGTGGGTTTGTGTTTAGCGCAGTTCCGTCCGGCCTGCTCGCGGGGAACAGCGGCGCGGTGCGGAAGTTGGAAAATCTACCACAGATTCGTTGATAGAAATCCGGGACTGTCCCCTAGGATCACTACCACGACATGGCCATTACAATCCCCGATGCCCCCCCCTGGATGCGCTTCAGAGTCCATCCGCGTTACGTCTTGTCTGTAATGGCTTGCACTCAGATCGTGGGGCGTGGTAAAAGCAAACAGGTTTATCGGTCGCACCTGCGCCATGTACAGAAATCGAAAATGGACGGTTGCGTATCTCAGGCCGCTCGCGCTTGACAGCCTGATGCGCGGTATGAACTCCCTCAACCGGGAGCGGGGACGGATGTTTTCTGGTTGGCCGGTGGCGTTGGCCCAAGGGGGCGACAGTTGCCTCCCGTGCGGTTTTGCCTTTGCGTGCTTGCTGCTGCTTGGGATGTTCGCCCTTTCGACATCCGCTCTCGCGGCCAATCCCGTCACGACCAACAGTGCCGGGGCGCTGGTCCTGACCAACCATTTCGGCGACTTGAACGACGATGGTGTGGTGGATGTGCGCGATGTCGTCCTGCTGACCCGCCATCTGAACGGCACACAACTGCTGCCCACCAATCTGCTCGCACTCGCTGATCTGAACCAGGACGGATCGATTACCGCCGCTGACCGCGCGATCCTCGCCGACATCATCGCAGTTCGGAACACCGGGCCGGATGACGATTGCGACGGTGACGAACTCAGCAACGCCGAGGAAATCCGCCGTGGCACCAACCCCTTCGATCGCGACACGGACCATGATGGCTGGGTGGATGGTTGGGAAGTGGCGGAGGGCACCGACCCACTCTCGGCGCTATCGTGTCCCAAGACTTTCGTGATTGCCCGACCGCCGGTGCAGGTCCTCTCGCCGCTGATTCAAGATGCCGACACCAACATGTTTGGCGTCGTGCTGGCGCGCCCTCCGGTTCAGGTCGTCCACCCATTGTTGCAGGACAGCGACACCAACACACTTGGAGTGGTTTTGGCCCGCCCTCCGGTTCAGGTCGTCCACCCATTGTTGCAGGACAGCGACACCAACACACTTGGAGTGGTTTTGGCCCGCCCTCCGG
>CAIZGN010000217.1 GCA_903932505.1 Candidatus Hydrogenedentota bacterium | reverse complement strand
GGTGATCCGCCTTGTACGGGCTGAAGACATCGGTATCCAATCCACTCGGGTCATAATGCGGGACGGTATATTTGCGATTTAGTATCTCGGTCAACCGCCGCACCGATTCGGCACCCGGATGCGCGGTGTGCACGGCGACACTCATGAACTTGTCGAGGAAATCCGCAGTCTTCGCCTGCTCGTCTACCCAAAGATTATCCGAGAGACTCATCGCGCGCAGGAACAACGTGGCGGAAGCAGTATGCTTTAAGGTTGGCGTTGGGTTCCAAGTCCGCAGGATCGTTCCTTCGGTCTGGCCCTGCCACTCCAAGTCTTCCTCGCCCGCCAAGGCCTCAGGCGATTGCACAAAGGCCTCAGCACCCACGATCCAGTCAAAGTTCCTGTTTTCGGGTGAAGAGTGAATGCGCCCCTTCCAACCATAGGTCGGGGTTCCATCGGGATGCAGCCGAGTCAACAAAGTTCCCCGGTAGTATCGGTGCAGCGACTCATCGAAATATCGATACGTCAGAGAGGTCTCATAGAACGATTCCGCCGCTGAAGAATCAGCGGGCTCAAGGCTATTCAAACGCTGCTCATACCCCGAAGATAGCGTCCAAGTTCCAAGCTCCTGCTTAGCCAGTGGGAAAACATCCTCAAGCCTCGCCTGACTCGGTGGAGGGGGCATTTCAATATGGCCCAATGGGGTAGGAACGGGCGATGGCTCTAAGGCGACGCGATTGTAGTCGGGTACCGGTTTACCGATTTGCCGCGTCAACATCGCGAGACGGAACAACGCTTCCTTTTTCCCGCTCTTAGGCGCAAACGAAACGACTTGCGACCCTGCTGCTACTTTCCGGATTGCGCATTCAACATTTTCGCCGTTGCGCTCCATCACCCGAAGCAGGGTTGGACCTTGCACACACACGCGGAAAGGCTCCTCCTGAGTGGCCACATGCCACAGTTCTTTAACAGAACGAACGAGTGGTATTTTCGTCCCATCGGCCCGTTCTTCGACAAGACGCACCCGGACGGCATTGCCCGTGGCGCGCCGGGACACGCCAGTCCGCAGAGAATGCAAGCCTTTCTCTATAGAGACCCTCACGTTTTCTGCCGGATGATCCAAACCAAGGTCAATCGTCTGAACAGGGCCATCATCCAACTGATAGCTCACCTGAAGCGGTTGGAGGGGAATAAACTCTATGGTATCCAGAAAAAAGTCCATCCGCACTGCCGTCGGCTCAAGATTGTCAAAATCAATGTAATAGTCGCCGAAATCCATCACTTGGATTTCCTCGGGCACCGGACTCTGATAGAACAAAGAACGCCGAATCCTGCCCTCGGGATCGACTGGACTGTTACCGGTTTTTTCAATAAGCTGCACGCCAGCATCCGACTCCATCGTGGTGACAGATGCCCACCCGTAGTCCCCCAACAACCGCTCATACAGAGGTTGAAGATCAGCGCAGTCGCCTTGGGAACGATAAAGTTCCTCGGCTTCCACCGCACATGCTTCCTGGATGCCCGGGGCGTGCTCTGCGGCCCATACAAGCATAGTCATCCGCGAAACCGGGTCGGCGGAGGCGGAGAGTTTGAGTGCGATAGCGATGTCGCCTTGTCCAAGAGCGCGGGCAATCTTTTCTGCATCAAGACTGGCTTCAAGCGTATCCGGTATCGGAGGCCAATCCACGTTCGGCACCGGGGTAAAGCCAAGTCGGGAATCGATGGACTGCTGAATGGCTGCCTGCGCTGATTCCCCTGAAAATCGCCAAAATTCCCAAGGAGTGTCCAAGGGTATACTCGCTGAAGCTTTGGGATTCATCAACCATGCGATTCCAGCCTTCGAAAGAGACGGCAGTATGGAAAGCGGCGTTTCTGGACGCTCAGCCAGTGGGGCCACCAAGATGTCGAAATTCGGGGAGGATATCTCCACGCGATGGATACCGGGGCCGAACTCGTAGTCAAAACGTTCTTCGACACCGACACCACGAACTGTTTCCCCTTGAACGATCACGGCAGAGGTTGACACATTCGAGCAGACCGGAATGCCCCATAACTTCTCGCCCTCACGAATGGTCACCCAACCCTCAATACGATCCGCCGGATCTTGGTTGACATGCATGGGCCGCAGCGCAAAGCGAACCCGGCAAGGTCCCACCACATCGCAAACCACGGGCTGCGTTGGGGAACCCTCGAAGACGGTTCCATATCGGTTCCGGGCCGTAGAATACAGAGCGCGAACCGCTTTTGCAGACCGCACCCACCCCTCTTCCCCCTTCCAGGTTCTGCGACCGGGATACGATGCCTGAATTTCCTCCCAGCGATGCACGGAACGCTCAGGATCCTCCTCGGACTGAAGGGCCTCGGCTGCATCTAGCGTAGCGCCCCATGATCGACCTTCGTCTCCGCTCTGGGCGAACAAGGCTTTCGCGCTCGAAAGATCCCCCTGTTGCTGCGCCCAAAGTCCCTTCCAAAGGAATTGTTGGGGAACCGGAAGCGCACCCAAACGGGCCGCAAAGGTTTCTTTCCACCCTAACTGATAGGCGGAGCGCACTATCGTCTCAGCACACGGAGCGTCTTCCGGCAGGGTCAGTGCAAGCAGCAGGGCCAACTCGAATTCCCCGGAATCCGCCAGCAGTTCCGCGAATTCACCCAGCAGGGGAATCTCTGGGTTTCGCACTAGCATCTCGCAATACAACGTAATAAGCGATTCCAAATTCTTCTCAGGCATCATGAGGTGCTCACGCAAACGAATAAACGCCGCGCGTTGTTCTTCGGCAGATTTTGAGCGGGCCACCAGTCCCCGCAACGTGGTTTCTGCGAGAAAGATCTGGCCAGTGTGCAGGAGTGCCTCGGCCCTGCCCATTCGAGCTTTGAATCGCAAGCTGGAATCAGAAGAACCCAATGCCAGATTCCAAGCCTCCAATGCACCCACCCAGTCTCCCGCCACCGCGCAGGATTCCGCAGCCAACAAGGCTTTGGATGCGTTCTCGTTCGATTCGTCGGTTGGCGCAGACGGCATTTCGGGTAATTGGGCCTCAAACTGCCGTGATCGGGCCTGAATCAACCGAATGAGCGGTGTCCAAAGGTTGGTCAGCGTGTTCTCAACATCGGAGGAATCTCCCGATGGCTCACCACGCAATACCGACAAGAACAATGCATGAGCGGGTTCTGTGGAAGGAAGTTGCCGGATCAGGTCGTTGTAAGCTTCCTCGGTCAGCGGCAATTCACGGCTGGCCTCACAAGAAAGCGAAACGGCAAGCGGCGCATCACCCCCCTCCCGCCACACATGGATGCTGTGCACTCCGGCAGCCAACGGAACGGCCACGAAACCAGCAGGCGTCAAACGCTGAAACCGTGCCTCGTCCGCATCCAGCATCGCATGCGCGATCCCGTCCTGTGCGGGTCGGATGCGCGACCAAGGCATGTCCTCCATCCCGGCACGAATTCGAAGAGGCTCTGCATCATCAAACTGCACGAAAATTGAGTCCCGGCCCGCAGTATCCACCGCCACCCGCAGATAGCCTGTCGCAGGGCGCTCCGGCAACGTGTATCGCAACCCGTCTCCAACGTCTAAGGGGATAAAAAGTCCGCTGGGTAATTCACGAAGCATGGCCGGGATTTGCGCAGCGGAGCCGACCAGTGGCAAAGGAAGCGCACCAGGCTCCAACAACTTCCCACGCAAATAGCGAGCGGTATATATGCCGTCAACCGGGGTATCGGGCAATAGCGCTCGGTAATAAACGAATTGTGTGGCGCAACTGTTCGCCCAGTGCGAGATACCTGTGTACTCGGGATGCCGTGCAGCCTCTCGACGCAAAAGCGCCGCAGCCAGAAGACCACCATCGGCATGAGACGCGTCCCAAGCAACACGACAGGCAGCCTGATAAAGCCGACCGGAGGAAAAGGAACCGGTAGTCGTTCCTTCAAGCAAGGCTCGAACCTCTCCGGGATCAAGTGCTGCATCCAGCGTCAGACTGTCCTTCGCCAGCGCCTGGTCGCGAATCTCCCACGCTCCTGCCCAAGGTTCATTCAACCGGTCAAAGAGAAAAGCCGGTTGGTCAGCCTGATTGAGGCGAAGATAGATGGCGGACTCCGTGCTCAGCGTGAGCACATGAAAACCTTCGGGAACATTGAGTTCGCTCTGAAAGGGATTCCCCAAGAGCGCAACTTCTTCGTTCACAAGCACCGGGTCTTCAAAATCAGGACGAGTCTGAAAGCTGAGCTGACCGAGAGCCTCCTGCGTATTGGAATAGATTCCCTCCCCTTTCAGCGTTTGCGCCTCTTGAATGGGGGAAGAGATTTCGCCGGAAGAATCAGCAAGCTCCAGCGACACGCCAATAGCGTACTGCTTTTCAAGTTCCAAGGCACTTGGCGTGAAAGAAGCACGATGCCGCAGCAGCAGGCGTGCGGGACCCTTGCATTCAAAACTCACGCTGCCACCCGCATCCAGAAACCAGTAGGAGTTCCCAGACAGCGCAGACTCGGTGCGCAATTCGGCCTTTGGAAGCGGCAGTGGGATTTCCGTCCGATAGCCAACAATATCAGGAAGAGTTTCATAGCGGGGCACAAAGAAGGCCAGACGGATGGCCGAGGCGGCCTTCTCGGGACGGCGCACCCGCAGCACGGCACTTGAGCCTTGCGGGGCGGGAACCAGCAGCGCTCCCTGCTCTGCCACCACAACCGGAGAAACATGAACATAGAGACCGTTTCCATCGGAACATTCAATTTCAAGATCTTCGGGCACGACGATTCCACCGGGACACTCAATCCGCAACACACTCCCGGTCGCCACATGTATTTCAGTCCATGCGGAGGGAGGCAAAGTCACCACATGAAACTTGGAACGTGTGTCTTTCTCCAGGGCTGCGCCAGCCAACCAATGCACACTGTCGGTGACATTATCCCAGCGCAAGGACAAGGTCCGAGCCTCGGTCAAGCGCACTTGAACCTCATCCTCGTAGGGAAGTCCGGAAATCAACGCCCAACTGGACGTGACCGCCAATATAAGGCCCGTCAATATCACTGGGGCAGACCCTCCTTCAGTGCTGCCGCGAATAAAGCGCGGGCCTCGGGTTCGTTCTTGAGTTTCTTGCGCAGGACTTGTTCCATCTCCACATGCACAAAGCACTCAAAACCGGCGGCACGAAGATCCTTTCCCTGCGCATTGGTCGTGCCACCAAGACTCTCAACCCCGTGCGCATAGAGCAGAACCTTTCC
>CAIZGN010000216.1 GCA_903932505.1 Candidatus Hydrogenedentota bacterium | reverse complement strand
TGTCTGTTGGGCTGAGCTGGCAGGCTATCCGCATTTCACCAGGGAGATGTCCATATCGCCGAAGCGTGTGAGCGACTTGAGCTCGTTTCGGGCGGCCTCTACGGTTTCGAATTTGGGGAGAAATTTGGAAGGCACGCGATTCACCACCGGCGCCGAGGACTCGTCCACTATGCTTATCTTCGTCTCGCGACTCAGGCTGGCGATGACGAAGTGGGCGCGCTTGCGCCCGCAGAAAAGGTAGTCGTAGGCTTCGACCGGCTGCAGATTTTCGCTGAGCTCAGTCCTGAACTGGCCGGGCTTGCTGGTCAATATCACGTACATGGCGGCGCATCCGGCGTCGTTGCCGCTGCGGCCGGCACGAGGTCGTCCTGGCTGAGTTCCAGGTCGTGGTTTATCCATAATTGGCAGATCAATCGATAGCCCAGGTCCAGCCTGTTTCCCAGCAGCTTTTTCTCTTTCCAGTTCGGTTCGGGGAGGTGTTCGCCGCCGGCGATGATGCGGCTGGTGCATTTGCCGCATTTCCCCATGCCGCAGCGGTACGAGAGGTTCGGATAAGGAAACTGCTTGATGCCGGCTCTGACCACGAGATTCGTGTTTTCCTTCACTTCGCCGCTATGCGCCTGGCCATTCTTGTGAACGATGATATTTGGCATTTTGAGCTTTCCGCATGGGCTAGAGCGCGCGTGCAGCGAGGGCGCGCGAACTCAGGAAATTCACACAATGTATACAATATTCCGGTTGCGGGATTTCGTAAAGTCGCATGCATCGCTTGAAGCCATGTTCTGCATCGCTCTGATATTCCGTTATAAAATATTGAAAAATAACGAAAAATAGAATAATTGATGGGATGAACGACAGCGACTCCTTGCTGTATTTCCACTTGATATTAATTCCTGTTTGTATACTATACGCCAAGCGAACAGCAGGGAAGGGCTGCGGCCCTTCCTTTCGCTGCGCCACCTTGCAAACCTGACCCTTACCTGACGGGAGTCACGCATGTCACAGCTGATGAACCAAGATGATTTTCGCACCGCGCTGGAGAACGCCATCAAGGGCAAGAGCGCGAACAAAGCGCCGTTCAGCGTGGCTTGGGCCAGCGGCAAACTCAGCCGTGCGCACCTCGCGCGCTGGGCGGAAAATCACTACCACTACGTCGGCCCCTTTGCCGACTATCTGGCCTCCATCTACTCGCGGATGCCGGACCGCAATACCGAGGCCAAGGACTTTCTGCTGCAGAACATGTACGAGGAGGAAATCGGCGGCGATCGCCATACCGATCTGCTGATCCGCTTCGCCGAGGCATGCGGCACCACCCGCGCGCGCGTGATCGACCCGGACAATATGTCGCCGACGACGCGGGGCCTGCAAAGCTGGTGCTATGCGGTCGCCATGCGCGAAGATCCCATCGTGGCCGTCGCCGGCCTGGTGGTCGGGCTGGAATCGCAAGTTCCGTCGATCTATCGCAAGCAGACGCCGACACTGCGCGAGAAATACAAATTCACCGACGAAGAGGTCGAGTTCTTCGACCTGCACATCGTTTCGGACGAAATCC
>CAIZGN010000215.1 GCA_903932505.1 Candidatus Hydrogenedentota bacterium | reverse complement strand
CTGTGTGGCGGAGGGAATGGAGGTTGTATGCGAAAATCTGGCGCTTGTTTCCTGTTGCTCCTTGTCTTGCCCGCCCTTCTGGCGTCCGCATCTTCCAAGGAAGCCGTGCCTACGGTTCGATCTTTCGGCGCAAAAGGGGACGGTCGTACGCTGGACACGCGGGCGGTTCAAAAGGCCATCGACAGTTGCGCCGCGAAGGGTGGCGGCACCGTTCATTTCGGGCCGGGTGTTTATTTGTGCGGCAGTCTTCACCTCAAGACCGGGGTCTATCTAAATCTGGAGGCGGGTGCGGTCGTTAAGGGCAGTGCCGAAGTCGGCGACTATGATCCCCCCGAGGAACTCGGCTTCAAAAACGGCTCAGATCGCGAAACCTCATTCTTTCACTTCGCGCTAATCTGGGGGGAGGATGTGCAGCGCGTTGGCATCGTGGGCGAGGGAACCATCGACGCAAACCGCGATAAGCGGCTGGGCCCGAAGCCCATCGCGCTCAAGCGCTGCGCCTATGTCGATATCAAGGGGATCAAGATTCTCAATTCTCCCAATTACAACATCAGCCTGCTCGGCACCGATTATGTCAACATCGACGGCGTGACCATTCTCAACAGCTACTGCGATGGCATCGATCCCGATTCCTGCAGGAATGTGCGCATAGCCAATTGCCACATTGAGGCCGTGGACGATGCCATTGTTCCCAAGACGAGTTTCACCCTCGGGGAGCGGCGCTCCTGCGAGAACATCACCGTCACCAATTGCTTTCTGGCGACCGAGGCCAACTGCTTCAAACTCGGCACAGAGTCCGGCGGCGACTTCAAGCACATCACCGTGAGCAACTGTGTCATGACTGGACTCAAGGGGGTGGACCACGCGACCAGCGGCATTTCACTCGAGTCCGTCGATGGCGCGAACATTGACGGCGTGGCCATATCCAACATCAGCATGTTCGATGCGCGTGCCCCTCTTTTCATCCGACTCGGCGCGCGCCTGCGCGATGCCGCCCCCGCGCCCGGCAGTATAAAAAATGTGGTCATTGACAACGTGGTGGCCCTCAACGCATCCACCACAAGTTCCATTACCGGCATCCCGGGGCATGCCCCGCAAGATATCCTTCTCACCAACATCCGCTTCGTGTACAGCGGTGCCGGCCCCGCCCGAAAGCCCGGTGAGCCCGTGCCCGAGCTTGCGGAGAAATATCCGAGTGCCGATATGTTCGACTCCCTGCCTGCTTATGGACTGTATGTCCGGCACGTGTCCAACCTCTCCTTGTCTGGGGTGCAGCTTGATTACAGCAACAATTTTTGGCGGCTGCCGACGTGGGACACATGGCGCAAGAAAGCGATCGACTGGTGGACGCCGAGCGGGATTCCAAACCCGTCCGAACCGGGGGATCCGGGAAGCGCAGCCGTCTTTGAAGATGTCGACGGTCTCGACGTTGACGCCTTGAAGACGCGGGCGAGTGCAGGGGGGAGTTCGGTGCTGCAATTGACGAATGTGCGCCAGGCACGCCTGCACGGTTGCCGCGCTCCTGAACAAACGCGGGTCTATCTGGACATCAAAGGAGAGCAAACCCGCGAAATCGATCTGATGGACAATGTCCTTCGCAAAGCGGAGCAGCCGGTTCTCTGCGGGCCTGAAGTGCCCGGTGACGCCGTGACTGGACGATGACCCTCGTTTCGTGGTATCGAAAACCCGTCTGTGAATCTGCTACACTTAGGCCACCCCAAGCGGGGCCTTCTCAGTGCAAGGCGCGGCGTTCGCGCCGGGCGGGACTTTGCGGGGACACACGTGTTGGAGGTTTCTGTGCGCAAATCAAGCGGAAAATTTGAATTCTTTTCCCTGTTGACCTTCTTGGCGGCAGCGGCTCTGTTGCTCACCAACGGTTTCAGTGCGCGCATATCCGCGCAAGACAACGATGGGGATGTGTACACCGCGCTAGAACCGCTGGGCATCGCCCTCGACGAAATCATGCGCAACTATGTGCGTGAGGTCAAGACGGACGATCTGGTCAAGGGCGCGCTAGAGGGAACCATGGGCACCCTCGACCGCCACAGTTCCTACGTCTCCACCGATGCGCTCAAAGAAATTCGCGAAGACACCAAGGGCGAGTTCGAGGGGATCGGGGTGTCCATCAAACTCGATGAAAACGAGAACTTGATGATCTTCATGCCGATCGCCAAGTCACCGGCCGCTGAGGCTGGCATCCAGCCCTTTGACCTGATTGTGAAGATCGATGATGTGCCTATGTCCGAGATTTGGAATGATGGCATGACCCAGGACAACAAGCTGGAAGCCGCCGCCAAGCGAATCAAAGGCCCACGGGGCACCACGGTCAAACTCTCCCTCTTCCGCCCCAGTGCCGATGGCGGCAAGGAAGTTGAGGTGTCTGTCAAGCGCGATCGGGTACCCCTTGAGAGCATCAAGGAAGCTCGTTTGCTTGAAGGAGGGTTCGGCTACATCCGCATTCTCGACTTCAAAGACACCACCGCTGCCGATGTGCGCCAGCGCATTCAGGACTTTCTCGGGCAGGGAATGAAGGGGCTGGTGGTTGATCTGCGATGGAATCCGGGTGGATTGCTGACCGCATCGCAGGAAACCTGCGAGTTGTTCCTTCCCAAAGGGGCACTGGTCACCAGTACCAAGGGGCGGCCTCTGTCGAGCGGACAGCCGAATCCCGAGGACATGGAACTGCACACGGAGAAGCGGGCCGTCCTCCCCGAGGAGTTCCCGCTGGTGATTCTTGTCAATGAGCAAACGGCCAGTTCGTCTGAAATCGTCACGGGTGCCCTGCAATATCACAAACGCGCCCTCATCGTGGGTGAGCGGACCTTCGGCAAAGGCAGCGTGCAGACCATCATCCCGCTGCGCCCCGCGCGTACGAGTGCCCTGCGCCTTACTACGGCCCTGTACTACACACCGGCCGGTGTCACCATTGATCATCAGGGCATTCTGCCCGATATTACCGTGGAGATGACGAAAGAGAACGAGTTCCGTCTGGCCCGCCAGATGTACGAGTCCTACAAAAACGATCCGGCCAAGATGAATGCCCAAAACCACGGTAGCGTCTCCGGTAATCCAGTCGCTGAGTCCGAGGGTGAGACAGAAAAAGAAAAGGAAGTTCTGCAGAAAGTTCGCGAGACCATGGACGAGCCCTCCGTTGTCGCCGTACGTGATGCGCTTGTTCGCAAGCGCATGCTGGAGCAGACCATCGATGATGTGCAATTGCTCAAGGCCGTTGAGGTTTTGAAGGAAGAGCCCGTCTGGTCGAAACTTATTGAGAAATATCACCGTGCGGTTACCGAAACCCAAACGGCTGTCGGACAGACCGAACTCAACAAGCTTAGTGCCAAGGAGCGGCGTCTGCTGGATCCCAATTACAAAGAAGGCCAGACCGCCGATCCCAAAGCCAAGCCCGAGGTGCCGACCACACCTCCGGTTCCCGCCACACCGCCACCAGCGGAGAAAGCCCCCGAGGCCGCTCCCGCCAAGCCCTGACCCTTATTCCCTGAACCATGAGCGGGATGCGGTTCTCACCGCATCCCGCTGGTTTTATATTGACTCGCGGGCTGAAACTACCCACCGCCCAGTGCTCACAGGAGATACAAACCCATGCGAAGAGACCAGCGTGCGCCGGATGCCCTGCGCCCCGTCCATATCGAGCGTTCCTACATCAAAAATGTCGCTGGTTCCGCCCTCGTCGTTTTTGGAGACACGAAGGTCATTTGCACCGCCTCCTTCGATGAACGGGTACCGCCGTGGATGCGCGGACGGGGTCGCGGTTGGGTCACGGCGGAGTATGGGATGCTGCCCGGCTCCTCCAAAGAGCGGATCCCCCGGGACTCCTTTCACAAAGGTCGCGCGCAGGAAATCAGCCGCCTTATCGGACGCTCGTTGCGAAGCGTGACCGACTTGGAGGCCATGGGCGAGTGCATGGTGACCGTGGACTGCGATGTGATCCAGGCCGATGGTGGAACGCGCACGGCCGCCATTACCGGCGCTTATGTGGCGCTCTACGAGGCGCTCGACCGCTGTGTGCGGGTCGGCAACATCACGGATCTTCCCTTGCGCAGCCACTGCGCCGCCATTAGCGTTGGCTGGGTGGACGGCGCGGCAATG
>CAIZGN010000214.1 GCA_903932505.1 Candidatus Hydrogenedentota bacterium | reverse complement strand
TACCGCGGCTCTCATGAGAGTGAAACTGCTTTTGACTGACCTACACTCGCACCATCGAGCCCGCCCGCGTTCTCGCCGCCGAAGCTGTGTCATTTGAGCGCAAGCTTAGAGACCTCATCAACCAGGCCTACGCCCTGACCCCGACGGAGATTGAACTCAGGTGGCAAACCGCCCCGCCCCCCCGGAACCTGATTACCCTCAGTTCTCCCGCGGCCAAAGTGATCTGAAGATGGCAGGTGCTTACCGATCGGAATCCCTTACGCTTGTGTGAGCTTGGGGCTGGGCACGAAGCGGATTTCCACGCGCTTCTCCAAAGCAGAGGCGATGCGGCGCAGCATGGCCAAGGAATGGCCATCGTAGTCCGCATCTTCGAGCCGGGAAATAACGGATTGGGTCGTGCCGACTTTGCGCGCAAGCTCGGCTTGCGAGAGCTTGGCCTTTATGCGAAGCGCGTAAATCTCCCGAGCAACGTCCAGATTGGCTTGTTCCTGTTCGACCAAATCGGCCATTTCCTTGCTCTTGCCGGTCATTTCTTCCACGAGCGCCAGTGCATCACTGGTGTGCTTTTCAGTCTTTTGGCTACGCATTCTCAATGTCTCCGATGAAAGTGTGGGCAATGGGGCTAGCAATAAAAGCTCGTTTGCGCTCCACCGCCCGGTTGATCTCGACGACTGCTATCTCGTTTTCTTTGGTTAAGAAGAGCAGCCTGGTTTGCGGCATAAGTTAATCACCAATCACTCTATCGCAAACATGCGATAATTGTCAAACCAGCATTCTCGGCACGGGAAGAAGAGACGGTTTGATTCCATTTCGTCCGGCGCCTGATTGGAATCACAACCTGCCAGCAGAAGACCCAGCACACGTTGCTCCATTGGCCACGAAACGAAAAGCTGACACACTGAAAGGCTGAAAGCTGAAATCGAAGGGCAAGAAACTGCCGCTGACCGGCGCGGGGGTTCAGGGACCGCGCGAGGAATGCGCCCGCAGGCTTTCGGCTTCCCGCTTGAGTTTCGGTTCCGAGGTGGGTAGATTAATCCCATGCCGCTGACGCTTGATCAGATTGTTAAAGAGGCCGGCCACTTGCCAACTGAGCAGGTCGTGGAGTTGGTGGACCGGCTGTCCCAAGGGCTTCATCTCAGTCCGGGAATCGAGGAAAGCTGGAAGGCCGAGACACGGCGACGGGTTGCCGACATTGAGGCCGGCAAAGTGCAAGGCATTCCAGGACCGGATGTGTCCGCTCGAATCCGCAAGGTCGTCGGGCGTTGAAGCCGCACTATTTTCATCCAGAAGCTGCCGAGGAATACGCCGCGGCAGCAAACTATTACTTCCAGATCCAGTCGGGACTGGGCGGGCGGTTTTACGATGAGGTCGAGAGGCTGATTGAGACAGGGTGCAGGCAACCCGACCTGTTCCGGGTTTTTGATCCTCCTGCCCGCCGCCACTTTTCAACCGTCTTCCCCTACGCGATGATCTAGCTCGATCAACCAGACCGCATCTGGATTGTCGCCGTCATGAACTGCAAGAAGCAACCTGGTTACTGGAAACAGCGGCTAGAATAACAGCGAGAACCCGCACCATCGTCCGCGCTCTCGCCGCCGGGACCTTGAAACTGGATGCCGATTTCCAAGCGGGATAATCAAAGGGCGGAAAGCGAAAACCATAAGCGGGTCAACGAGAATGTCCTGTTTGCGTCAGATGCCGCTACCCCAGCGAGCGCTTGATCGCCCGTGTAGCGTCAAGCTCAAGCGGGCGCGCCCAAACGCAATTTCTCATCGGTCGGATGGACAGTTGCACAATTGTTCCGCCTGGGCTTGCACAGTCTGGAGTTCGACTGCTCGGCCGGCAGCTCCGACATTCCATTGCACGGCACCTAAGCCCGCTGGTCGGTTCAATATCCACTACTAAACCCCTCCTAAGCCCCTCCTAAGCCCCTCGTATTGCCAATACGAGGGGTATACGAGGGGTATACGAGGGGTATACGAGGGGCTTAGGAGGGGTTACCGGATTAATAGGTTGTCGCGGAGCCTGGAAAGGAGAAAGGGGGAAAACCGTAGATTCTACCTGGAGGCAGCGGCTAAACCTAAAAAGAGCAGTTCCACCAC
>CAIZGN010000213.1 GCA_903932505.1 Candidatus Hydrogenedentota bacterium | reverse complement strand
CGTCCCCGCAGTCCATGTGGGTAGTGCCTTTTTCTTTAGCGATGGGTGGCGGCGCGTAGTAGGCGAGAGTATATGCGCCAGGAATCTCTGATTTTGTGGAAGTGGGAAGAGGCGTTGCCGGGTTCGTATACGGTTGCGATTGGGACACCTGTGATTTTGTATCCTTCTCGAACGGCCTTGATGAGGATTTCCATTTCGGTTTCGTAGCGGCCACCGGGGATGTCCCTGACGATGGCTTCGACCAGGGTTCTGGAATGTAGGCGGTATCCGGATTGGGTGTCGGCAATGGATGCGCCGAGGAGTATTGAGGTGAGGGTGGCTGTGAGGCGGTTGCCAAAGCGGCTTCGAAAGGGGACTTGGGGGAGGTTGAAGGCGCGGGTGCCTATGACGAGGTCGGCGTTGTTGGTTTTGAGAGCGTTTATGAGATTTGGGAGTTCGGAGGGGTCGTGTTGGCCGTCGGCGTCGATGACGGCTATTTGGGAGACTTGGGGGTTTTCGAGCAGGGCCCGGAAGCCGGTGATGAGCGCGACGCCTTTGCCCTGATTGGGGTGGAGGAATAGTCGTTGGATATTGAGGTCAGCGAGGTTCTCGACAGCATGGTCGGTGCTTCCATCGTCGATGAGGGTGACCCATGGTGTGTGTGTGAGTGTCTTTTCGACGACGGGGCGTAGCCGTGGGCCTGCGTTGTAGCAGGGGATGATGACTGCTGTTTGATGGAGGTCTGCGTTTTTGGAATGCACTATTTGCAAGCCCTCATGGTCATCCTGAGTGGACATAGTGGAAGGCAGACTCCCAGCTGGGCGGCGATTGGTTTAGGGTTGGGTGTCGAGTCGTAGTGCGGCTTTGGCGCTGGCCTCTGCGACTAGGTTTGCGATACGGTCTGCGTAGCGCTGTATCTCGGCGAGCAGGGCCAAGTCGTGGGGCTGTCCGGCGATATTGAGTGCAAGGAGGTCGGCGTTGGCCATGAGCGCTTGCAGGGGATTGTTGACGGCGTGTGAGAGTTTGCTGAAGTGGGTAAGGAGATCGGCCTGTGTAGAGGCTGGACTTGTTCTTTCGGTCTGGGCGCAGGTCAGCCGTCGAATGCGGAGTGCGGCGCGGAGCCATGAGCGTACTTCGTTGACGTAGAGGGGTTTGGTGAGGTATCCATCGGCCCCTGCCTCGAGTCCGGCGGTGATGCTGGCGTTGTCTTTGTGGACGCCGGAAATAAGGATGACTGAAATGGATTGGGTGGCTGGGTCTTCTTTGAGTTTTCGGCAGATTTCGACCCCGCTTGTGTCGGGCAGGTAGACGTCAAGAAATATGACATCAATCCCCGGGGTGGCTGTTATGAGGGTGCTTGCTTCGGTAGCGGAACTGGCGCGCAAATGATCGTAGTCGCCCTCTTCGCGCAGCATGCCCTCGAGCAGGCGCGCGTCGACCTGATTATCGTCCACAATGAGAATGCTTGGTTTCGGCATGTCGGATTCCGATCTGTTCGAGCAATCGTCTATTCAATAAACCGCAACTGATTTAATTATACCTGACTGCGCTTGCTGAGTCACGATCTTACGGAGGGGGCACGGCTATTTCAACACGGGGAGGAGGGATTTGAATTCGGGTGTGCCGGCCTTGCGCAGGAGTTCGAACATGGCCATCTGCGCGGTGACGAGTACGGCTCCGGCCCGGTCCATACGCCCGAGACCGGCGTGATATTGTTTTTCTTCACCGGAGAGGACGGCGTCTCCGACTACGAATACTTCGTAGCCTGCCTCGAGCGCGGATAGGGCGGTCTGCATGACGCAGACGTGTGTCTCCATGCCGGTGATGAGTAGCTGACGCCTGTTGAGCGCAGTGAGTGCTTGCCGAAAGGGCTCGTTGGCGAGGCATCCGAATTCCATTTTTGAAAATCGTGGGGCGTCCTCGAAAAATTCGGCGACCGGGGCGTAGGTGGCACCGAGTTTTTCGGGGTTCTGTTCGGTGACAAGAATGGGGATGTTCAGTTGTTGTGCGCAGCGAATGAGGCGCTGGGTGGAGGATATGAGCTCGGCAACAACGGCACGGTCGGGCGGAAAGAGTTTGTCCTGAATGTCAATAACGAGCATTACGGTTTGTGAGGCTTCCAGCATGCCGTTCCCTTTGCAGTTTCGGGCTGACCTTTGTGATTATTTGCGGCGCTTTCGCTCTTTAAGGGCGTTGGCCCGGTAGAAGAGCGCGGGCTCAATAATGGGGTCGTGTAGGCCTTCGGTTTCGATTTCACCGTAGCTGACCCGACCGCGATAGGTGCGATTGGACAGGATGATGGCGATGGCCTGACGGGACCATTTGTTGCCTTTGCGGGTGAATATACGCTTGGAATGAAGATAATTGACAACTTTGCCTGTACTGCGCGTTAGCAAGTACTCGCGAAATATGGTTCGGACGACTTCTGCCTCGCGGTCGTCGACCACGAGGGGCTTTTCTTCTTCTTCGCCACGACGATAGCCGTAGGGTGCGGGGCCGGTACCGTAGCGCCCCTCTTGGACGGAGGTTAGCTGTCCGCGTTTTACCTTGGCACCGTGCCCGAGGCGTAGGGATCCCTCCCTGCGTCGACCTTCAGGAGGGGCAATAGTGGATTTTTCCTTGGTATTAAGCATACAACGTCTCCAACGCATTGAGGCTTCATAGAAGTCGTGCGTGCGTCCACAAATCGAGTTGAATCGAATCCAAGCCGAATCAAAGAAGCTCAGCGGATGTTCTAAGACCCAAGCGGACATCCGGCGGGCTAACTGACGGTATCGATGCATCAGCCTAGGTACAGTATAGAGGGTTTCCTTCAATTAGTCAAGAGTTTCCTGCGTGCAGGAAACATCATTTTCGCAAGATTAGCAAATTGCGGAAAGGGTTGTCTGGTGTGAATTCAAGGGGATTCGCATGTTGTCGATGGTATGTATTAAGTGGACTGTTGGACGGTATATTGGGTATAGAGGCGGAGCAGGCAAGGGAAATCGGCGTGGCCTGATTGTGGTTGCGCGAACCTTTGTTTCAGAGTATGATGACGGTGCGGTTTCCTACGCAATATTCTGCCTTCCTTTGGTGTTATTTGAGTAAGGTTACGGGAGGATGGAGGTGGTTATGGAGACGCTGGCAAGAATTCGGCGTTTTGACGCCGCAGGAAAAGATGAGCCGTCGGTGGGAAGAGATGACGGGCGCGTAAAGCCGCGCAAGGGAAGGAGTATGGCAGAATCCAGGGAGAGTGGGCTTAGCACTTATCTGGCCGAAATTTCGCGGGTACCCCTGCTGAACTCGGCAGAAGAGGTGCGCCTTGCGAAACTCGCGAAGGCCGGGGACGGTGCTGCCCGACGCAAGTTGATTGTGTCGAACCTGCGCCTCGTGGTGAGTGTTGCGAAAAAGTACCTTTATTATGGTTTGCCCTTGCAGGATCTTATCGAGGAAGGCAATCTGGGCCTTATGAAGGCGGTGGACCGCTATGACCCGGATCGCGGTTGCAAGTTTTCGACGTACGCGACCTGGTGGATACGGCAGGCGGTTACCCGGTCGTTGTCTAATTTTGGGCGCACCGTGCGTATACCGGTTTATGTGACGGATAATGTCGCGCGGTACAAGAAGGTGGTGGAGGAGCTTTATATCCGAACTGGCAAGCAGCCCGATATTGAGGATGTGGCCAAGGCGATGGGGGTGAAGGTTTCGGAGGTGAGAAAACTTGGGGAGTTTATTGGATCCGCCTCGCCGACCGAGCAGATTCTTGCCACGGATGACAACCTTGGTTGGGGCATTCCGGAAAATTATGAGCCGCGTGATCATGGTCGCGCCATCGAGCAGTTTGAATTGGATCAGCAGATGGAAAAGCTGATGGAGCAGTTGACGCCGCGTGAGGGTGAGATTTTGAGTTACCGGTATGGTTTGACGGATTCAAAGCCGCACACGCTGGAGGAGACTGGGCTTCATTTTAAGCTTACTCGGGAGCGTATCCGGCAGATTGAGAAGGATGTGATGAAGCGGTTGAAGCTTTTTGTGCAGGGGCACCGTGAGGATTTTTCGGGGTAGGGGGAGTGGCGAGTTGTTTGTGGCTAGGGGGGAGGCTAGAAGAGGCCTCGTACTACTAGCAAGAAGCCTAGCACGAAGAGGGGAATTCCGAATACCGCCCCCAGGACGGTCATGTTCAGGAGCATACCCACCCCCATGCATGCCAAGCCTAGCACCAAGCAGAGCAGGATGCCCAGGGCTGTCTCCACAAGGGTTGCGAGACGCCACAGCAGTTTGAAGGGCCAGACGAAAATGGCGTGGGCTGTCCAGTGAAGTGCGGCTGACACTGTTCTACTCCTTGTTTTCTACGGCGGCGCGAATGAGGGCGTCATCGAATTTGCGGACACGCTCCTGCTCGACACAGATGGACTCAAGGTTCGCCATGCGCGTTTCGAGGGAATCTATGCGGGCGATGAGTTCATCGGAGGCGCGGCGTCCCGGTGCGTTGAGGCTGTTGTACTTCATCCACTTTTTTCCAGCGTCAACGAGGATGGTTACGACACAGACAAGGGTCAGAAAGGACCAGAAACCCATATTCAGCATGGCGTTTACTCCTGTTTGCCGGGGGGGACGACACGGGTGAGCCTGTTGTCGAAGTCGTGCTGGCGCTCCTGTTCGACGCAAAGCGACTCCACGTTGGCTATCCGCTCGTCGATCCGTTCCAGTCGTTCGAAAAGCACCTTGAAGTTTCGCGAGATTTTTTTGTCGTTGCCACGCAGTATGAAACCAAGCCCGGCCGCGAAGACGATAATGCTAATGAGACTGACCTCTGCAGCCATGGGCTAGACCCTTTCTCCATCGTTGAGGCGGCGTTCCCAATCGCTTTCCCTGGAGGTGACGATGTCCTCCATTCGACGGATGCGGCGGTCGAGGTTGTCGAAAGTGCGCTTGAGGCGTTGTATGCCCATGGTGCTGGAGTGCGCGTAGGAGTTGTAAAACTCGGCATCATCCGCACTGGTGAGTGGCAGCACGGGTTCGACCTTCATGATGAGGGCTGCGACGATGTAGACCACGCCGACCGGCCAAAATCCGCCGAACAAAAACGCGATGAAGGTAATGATGCGCGCCCCGGTGACCGATATGTCGAAATACTCGGCGAGTCCGCGACACACGCCGAAGATGATGCCCCGGCGCGAGCGATAGAGGCCGCGATCCTGTTTTTCCGTGTTCCTTGTCATGACTTGTTCCCTTTCCCATCTCTTTCGAGCAAGAGCGTTTCAAGCGTCTCGACTCGTTGTTCCATTTTCGTTAGACCTTTGTAGATTTCCTGAATCATCTTGGACTCTTCGGTGCGTAAGACCTGTCCGCCGCGTCCACCGCCGGTAAACAAGCGCACGAGCGTCCAACACACAATGCACAGGCCCACCACAATGCTGCCGAACACGATCAATACGATTGGAATCACAATCAATTCCTCCACGTTCATATCTGAACCCTTTCCGGGGCGGCGCACCGCCTATTCGAGTTAATCTCTTCGCCGGTCGGCCTTGTCATAGGCAAGCGTCCGGCCTGATTTTTCCAGCAAGATCGTTTCGAGCGCTTCCAGACGTTCTTCCATGGCCTGGGCCTGTCGGTACAATTCCTGAGAGAGCTGCGTCGTGAGCGCCGGCGGTTGTGCCTCCTGATCCCGCCGCAGCGGGTGGCCAGCTCGAGCCAAGAACATGCAGCTGACTGTGAGGAAGACGAAGGTGACCACCGTGCATATGAACCCGATGAGCAGTATGTCGGACGTCTCTTTTGCCCCGGCATACATTACTGCCGCAATTACCAGCGCTGGCATCAATGCCATGAAGAACAACCGCGTGATGAGCGAGGCAAGCGGGTTTTCCGCGCGCTGTTTGTGCGCAGAAAGGGACAAGACCAGCACTATGACAAAAAGCGCAAGGCCGGAAAGCGTCGGGAGGATATTATGGGTGGTCGTCCCCATGGGAACCATTGTTTGAATCGGCGTGCTCCAAGTTCCATTGAAGACTCCGGGAACCACAGTTCCCTGATATGCCGAAGTGCGGAAGGCCAGGAAAGGCAAGGAGACCATGCCTATGCCGCCAAGCATCAGACCAATCAGCAGCGCCAAGGCTATAGCAGGTCCAGTTCTCATGGCCAGAGTCTCCCAATTGCTTTCCAACACGCCCGGATTTTGCGGTCCGGGCCTCCGCTCCAGTTCTCGCTTTCCGCCAGCCGCGAAGGACTAGCCGTCTTTCTTCGGGCGCAGCGCGTCGAGTTCCTTTTCGAGCTCGGCATCGCCTTCGAGCGCGGCAATCTCGGCTTCGAGTCCAACGGGCTTACGACCGTAGTTCACGAGATCCGCCTCAGCTTCCATGCGGTCGATGCGCTGCTCAAACTGTTCGAAGCGGGCCATGGCATCGCTGGTGTCAAACTTGCGGATGTCCGTTTGGGCCCGCTTGCGGGTTTGCACCATCCGGTGGCGTTGCGCCAGAACCCGCTTCTTTTCACGGGCGGCGGCCAGCTTGTCTTCCAACTGCATAATATCATCTTGGTACTGCGTTACCAAGGCCTTGGTCTGCTCGAGTTCGCTTTCCAGCGTGTCGGCGCGTTCGGTGTAGCGGCGCTTTTCGAGGAGCGCTTCACGAGCGAGATCCTCGCGGCCCTTGTCCACGGCGAGCTTGGCCTTCGCGGCCCAGTTTTTGCCGTGGTCGAGCACGGTCTCGGATTCGCGCTGAATCTTCTTTTTAGACGCCATCGCGGCGGCGCAGCTCGCCTTGAGTTCGATGAGCGTGTCCTCCATTTCCCGGATCATCAACTTGACCAGCTTTTCCGGGTCTTCGGCCTTGTCGAGCATCGCACTGATGTTCGAGTTGATGATGTCGCGCACTCGTGTAAAGATACCCATGGTTCGTTCTCCTATATGGCTTTCGCCAAGGTTTCCCGGTACGCGGTTCCATTCCGCAAGCCCCGGTTCGTTTCTTTTTCCAGCGTGTGTGTTTGGGACGATTCCTTTGTGGAACGTTCCTGGCACAACACGGCAAACATCAACGCTGCTTCAGAGTCACGCCGGATGTTCTGAAGTCCGGCCTCAAAATCCACGCCGTCCGGCGTCTGGTTGCACCATGCCACTTTCGTGGTCACGGAGGCCATGCCGCTCTCGGCTACGGGGGTGGTGAAGGTGAGACGAATTTCCCTGCCGGGTCGCAGATAGCGCCCCAGGCGAATCCTCACACCATTCCAACTGAGGTCTTTCCACGAGGCGATTCCCAAACCGCCCGCCTCGTAATCGTAGGTGACAGGCCCAGCAAGTTCTTTACGGGCTTCCCGTATTCGGTGCATCGTTTCTCCTTTCCTGCGGCGTACGTCGCCGATGCTTGGATATATGCAACTCTGATGCCAATTGCTTGTATGTTTGTAAGTTGCTGGGGCCTAAGGATTAAGAGAGGATGATGACAAGTTGCTGGGGATTCATGGGTGGTCGTATATGCCAAAGAGTAGCGGAATTCTATATTCTGTGGTAGAATTAGCCTAATAGATTTGTGGAGGAAGAGAAATGTCGCCGAATGAACGTCGTACTACGGTGGAAGAGCCGGCTTTTCCGGAGGCCTTGGGCCAATCGGAAGCCTTTCTGGATTTTCAGGAGCGATTATCGCGTGTGGCGAAGGTGGAGCGGCCCGTGCTGCTAATCGGGGAAAGGGGGACGGGCAAGGAACTGGCGGCTCGACGCTTGCATTATCTTTCCCTTCGTTGGGCAGAACCGCTGGTCGAATTGAACTGCGCGGCGCTTGCCCCGACCTTGATAGAATCCGAACTGTTCGGTCATGAGGCGGGGGCTTTTACGGGGGCTGGCGGTCGTAGGCGTGGACGATTTGAGGCGGCGCATGGGGGGACCTTGTTTCTGGACGAACTCGGGAGTATTCCGTTGCCGGTGCAGGAGAAGATTCTGCGGGTGGTTGAGTATGGCTGTTTTGAGCGGGTGGGGGGATCAGAGCCTGTGCGTGCGGATGTCCGAATTATTGGGGCGACGAACGCCGATCTGCCCGCACTGGCACTTCAAGGTCGATTCATGCGCGACCTGCTGGATCGGCTTTCCTTTGAGGTGTTATACCTTCCGCCCTTGCGAGAACGGCGTGAGGATATCCGTCTCTTGGCGGAATACTTTGCGGCACGCATGGCCGTCGAACTCGGGCTTACGGAACCCCCTGAAATGAGCGAATCCGCTGTGGCAGCGCTGGAGGCGTATTCGTGGCGGGGAAACATACGCGAATTGAAGAACACGGTGGAACGCGCTGTGTATCGGAGTGAGTCGCAGCCTATCACCCATTTTGATTTTGACCCGTTTCAGACGCCCTATGCGGCTCCTCCTGTGGAGAAGTACGAAGGCGAACCTGAATCAGGGCCGTCGGAATTCCCTACCGCTGTTCCGACTGATTTTAATGCCGCAATGGCGGCGTATGAAACCAAATTGATTCGTCAGGCACTGGAAGCGGCTCGTCATAATCAGCGCAAGGCGGCGGAGCGACTCGGGTTGAGCTATCACCAGTTTCGCGGTTTGTATCGGAAATACCAGCAGGCCCTTGGGCTTTAGGGGGATAGGGTTTTCTAAGATACCGTCTTTGGGATTTCGCTACTGCCAATCCCGGAATCATAGGGACTTTGCAATAGGAGCATAGGGGGGCATACACTTTCCCGATTGTTGAATTCGGCGTGATTGGGTATGAATAGGTGAAGGAGTTGGCTTCGTATGAATGATACCCCGGGGAAGAAAGCGTATGTGGCGTATGAGGGTGCGGGGAAGGGTCCGGTCTTCTGTCGTACGTCGGGAATGCCTGCGTGCTTGAAGTGGGGTTCGGGTCGGGGGCTTTGCTGGAGGCGCTTCGGGTTCGTGGGAACGACGTCTATGGTGTCGATGCTGGACGTGTGATTGTGGATAAGGCGAAGGAGGCGGGATACGAGAACGTTTTTCTGGTGGATGTGAGTGAAGAGCCCCTGCCGTTTACAGATGATTTCTTCGATGCGGTGTATTGCTACGAAGTGGTGGAGCACCTGACGAATCCGCACCGGCTTTTGAGTGAAATACGGCGTGTGCTGAAGAGGGGCGCAAACTTGTTTCTTTCGGTGCCTGCCCAAGAAATCGACATGGGCTACGGGCTGTTGCGGCATACCTTTGTGTATCCGGGCCTGCTTGAACGCCCCAATTTCGAGCGATTTCTCACCCAAATGTATTTTGAGATCCAAGAGACCATTGCACCGGGCGCGACGGAGTGGTTGGTGGGTCACAATTACATTCTGCGGAATATCAAGCCGGATGACCGCAAGGATGTGGTGGACGTTATTATAGGCGACTATTCGGTGCAGGAGCTTTACCATGATGTTCTGTCGCCGGAGCGACTGGCGGAAGAAATGGCTCGTGAATTGGGTTTTTACGAGCAGATGGTTGAAGATTACCTGCGAAGGGGCGCTTGTGAGACCGCCGTGGCGATTCTTCGCTTTCTGCTGCCGAGGTATCCCTCACACTATGATTTCTTTCTGCGATGCTCGGAATTCTTGCTGAAGTATGGGCGCTATTTGGATATGAAGGATGTTCTCAAGGCGATGCTTGCCGCAGGCAAACCACCCATGCCTGTCATGGGGAAAATTGCGACCTTGTTGCGGGCTGCCGCCGAAGATATGGAAAACTCTTCGGTGCAAAATGGGGATACTGGTTCCCTGCCGCCGCATTGATGCATCCGGTACATTGCGCCTAAGATAGAGGCAGGTTTGGCCTTACTACTTAGGAGGTTCGCCCGTATGCGACGCACGTTGTTTCATCAGATTTGTGGTTTGGGACTCTTTCTGCTGCTGACCCTGCTTGCCACTGCGGGGTGCGAACGCCGGATTTCTGGTGTTTCCGTCCTTGTGGTGGATGAGTCTGGGGCAGGACTGGCCGGAGTCCGGCTTGTCGCACCCTCGCAGGAAGTCACGACCAGTGCGGCGGGTCGGGCAAGACTCAAGCCTCTTGCGCACCCGATGTTGTTCATCCTCTCCAAAACCGGTTATCTTGATGAACCCGTTACGGTGGGTTGGGCCGAGCAGGGCGGCGAAGTTCGTGTCACTCTTTTGTCCGACTTGGACGGTAGGCGTTTGGTGATTCATTCGGGTGGCGATACCATGTTGGGCCGTCGCTTTTTGGATCCCGTTGCCACCGGCGCGGTGTTTGCCAACAACGGGGGCATGCTTAATCTCGGCGATGGGGGGGAGAGTGCTCGGTCGGTGGTTTCCGACCTTGTCCCCCTTTTTCGTGCGTCTGATTTGCGCGTGCTGAACCTCGAATGCGCGGTGGGAAATCTGGACGCGAGCGGGGAATATCCCGGCAAGCGATGGGTTTTGAACATGTTCCCGGAATCCTTGTCCGCCTTGGAGGCCTTGGGGGTGGGCGTGGCAGGTATCGCCAACAACCATGTTCGGGATTTCCTGGAGGCGGGCGTGCAGAGTACGCTTGATGCCGCCGCGTTGTATGGGATTAAGACCGTTGGTGCCGGGCCCACACAGGCCTCTGCGGAAGCACCGGTAATTGTCGAGTGCAAGGGGAAGACGATCGGAATTTTGGCGTACACCTCTGTCGATGGGAATTATGTGAACGATCAATACCCCGTGGACGGGGAGACCAAGCCCAGCACTGTGGCTGCGGAAGATGCGTGGAGTTGGGTGCCTCGTTCTTGGGGATGGTCGGGCGGGGGATTGGAAATCTCGGAAATGGAGCGTCGCATTGGTTCGGCGTGGATAGAATTTTCCAGTATCGAAGACCAATTGAGCGATACGGATAAGGCGGCCGCTTGGAGTTCTCTGACGGGGGTTTACCCGGAATTGCAGGATTGGGTGGCCCGGCGGGGGCATGGTGGCGCGGCACGGTGGAACAATTTGACATCCCCGGCCGCCATCACCGCTTTGAAACAGCAGGTCGATATTGTGTTGGTGCAATTGCATAGTGGATTTCAATACGCTGAAGCCCCCAGCGACCCCATGCGGACTTCTGCGTATGCAGCGGTGGATGCGGGCGCGGACTTGATTGTGGGCCATCATCCGCACAATCTGCAGGGCTTTGAGTACTACAAGAACAAGCTGATTGCATGGAGTCTCGGCAATCTTGTGTTCGACCAGAATTTCTTGCTGACGTTTCCGTCGGTTGTCTTGCGTACGGTTTGGGAAGACGACCGGATGATTCAGGCCCGGCTCATTCCGCTATCCATTGACAACTATCGCCCTGTGCCGCAGGCGGATGAGACGGCGCGTCGGGTATTGCGACAGGTAGCCGATTGCAGTGCCACGGGGGCCACCGCCGCACGTGGTGATGATGCTATTGTGCGGGCTATGCTGCCCTCGGTCGATGCGATCCCTGCGGGCCATGTGCCGAATTTTGAATTTGAACGGCACACGGTCGTGTTGACCGATTCTCTGCCTGTTGAAAACACATTTTCTTTGAGCATTCCGGCCGCGCAGCCTGTTGCGGTGTCGAATCGTGGATTGGTCTGGGGGCGGGTTCAGGCGCGGGCGACCACCGGCCTTTGGGTTGGTCGATCCCTCTTTCCCTACGGGAGCTTTGAAAACGAGGGAACCGGAGAAGGGACCGGTGAGGCTCCGTTCTGGAATCTCGATTCGACGTACAAAAAAATTGTGTCGGCGTCCAAATTTGATGGGCAACATGCGCTTGAGGTCGACCGGGCGGCTTACAACACGGCGGATGTGCTGGTTCGTCCTGTGGCCCGCATCTCGTTGGTCAATCACCGGTGGTGGTCTGACTCGGTGACTCCGGCGGATGGCGTTGCTGCCTACGGCATTCATATTGCGGTGCGCGCGACGGGCGAAGCGGGGCTTGCCAAGGTTAGGCTGGATTGCTATCACTTTGACGACACGGATCCGACCATTGCTCCGCAGTCGGATCTCGTACGGTCGGTAGATTTCCCGCTGGATGTTCCTTCAAACGGTAAATGGCACGAAGTGTGGATCGATATTCCCAGCGACACGTTTGCAGACAGTTCTGATGGCAAAGAAATTCGCGCGGTGTTGATGAACCTTCTTGTTTCGCCGCCCAAGGTGAGGAAATCAAGCGTTTGGTTTGATGCGGTTGATTTTGTTGCTTGGCGCGATGCGGCTAAACAACCGGAGACGTGGACCGCGATCGACTGGGTGAAGACGAGTGACGGGAGTGCTGCCGAGGTTGATGTGCGTGCGCTGCAATGAGGATACGCCGGAAGGCGAAGGGCACTTGTGGTTGATGTTGGAGAGGAGGCGCGGTGAAGCCGGGAATTCTAGCCGTTTTTCAGTATCTTTTGCTCGTTGTGCTGGTGGGGCCTGCTCTTGGCGCACTGGTAGGGATTCCGGTCGCCGCTGCTGTTTTTTCGTGCTCCGGTCCACCCATTGAGCCTTCTCAGATTATCTCTATCCTGCTCCTTGGTGCTCTGTATGGGGTGCCGATCGGTGGCACTCTGGGAATGTTGGTTGCGCTGATTTTTGGATGGCATCTTCGCGCTGTTGCTTTGGGAAGCATCGTGTATTACCTGTACCTCTACACGTTGTCCTTCGGGTTTCTGGGGGTGGGCGCGATATTCGTGCTTGGCTTTGCAAACGTTCCTTTCGGCGGTTTCTTTCCCATCATCACTACGGTTGTAGGACTCGGTTGGGGGCTCTTTGCGTTGGAATGCCATAGGGAAGGTAATTCCGTGGGTACTGTTTGTGCTGGGGAAGAAGCGGGGATGGATAAAGCGGAGGGGCATTGAGCGGATTTAGGAACAGGATAAAGGGGATTTTGTTGCCAAGGGTTATTGGGTATCTCGTGGTCGTGTTTTCCTGGATGTGCCTGATGTTTGCGATTTGGCTTTGGGTTGGCGTTTTCTTTTGGATGGATTGATGTTTGGTGGGTTGGTGCGAAACCTTAGGGAGGCAGGCAAGATGCCTGCGTTACGGGCGCAGTGGTTGACTTGTTGGCCAAGATTTCTCACTTTGTTCGAAATGACATGGTGCGAGGGATTTCGGGTATGATGAGTGGGTTCGAGGTTTTTCGAAAAATGGCAGTGTGAATTATAGTGGGGACACTATGGACAGAATCGAAGTACTTCAACGGCAAAAAGAGGCTCAGCAGCTTTGGGCGGCGGGACGGCGTGAGGAGGCTTTTCGTCTTCTCGACATGCTTTGTTCTGCTTTCCCGAGGGAACGGGGACTGATTCGTCTTCGAGTTCGGTGGCTGGTGGCTTTGCGGCGTTATGACGAGGCCTTGCCCCATTGCCAGTTTCTGACCAAGGAACTGAAGGATCCAGAAGGGCCGGTTCTTACCACGCACATTGAGAAACTTCGGGACAAGGCTGCGGGTGGGGGGCGAACCCAGTCACTGGTTGGCTCGTCCAAGACGTTTTTTGGCGGTCTTACGCTGGCGGTGGTGGTTGGGATCATCCTTCTCTTCGCAGCGGCTTGGGGTATCCATTATGTCACCCGGCATGCTGTAACTTTTCCTTCTGGACCCAGCGTAGGGCAGATTTTTGTACGCAAGAGCGTGGGGGATGATTGGCAGCTTCTGGGTGAAGCACATGGTCGGGTGGTGCTTCCAGCGAATCGCCGGTTTCGGCTTGTCTTGAACGCGACGGGAAATACTCCGCTCGATCTCGGTTTCTTGGACTCTTTTTCGGTGGGTGAACTTTCCGAAATTGAAGGGGTGGGGACCTGGATTGGCGATGGTGGTGTTTCGCACATAGCGCGACACACGGGTCTGGAGTTTCTTGGGCTTAGGCGGACGGGGATCACGAATGAGGTGGTGGATGATTTTGGGGTTTTGACGGCGCTGCACCATCTGGATCTTTCCGAGAATGATATTACGGACACGGGGTTCAGCACACTGTCCGCTTTGCCCGCACTGGAGACGCTGTGGCTGCCTTCCGGGGTGACGGACACGACGCTGAGCAAGGTGGCGCAGTGGCCCAATATTCAGACGCTGGAATGCGCGCGAACGGGGATTAGCGGGAAAGGCATTGCCGCATTGGCGGAGAGCAAGAGCCTTCGCAGCCTCAATCTTTCCGTAACCAATATTGGCGACGCCGACCTGAGTACACTTCGCCGTCTGTCCTCGCTTGAGCGGCTGGATTTGTCGCGCACGCGCATTAGCGACCGGGGTTTGCAGGTACTGAAGGGCTGGAGGAGCCTGAAGACCCTGAATGTCGCGGGTTCGGATCTCTCGGATGCTGGATTGGCCGTGCTTGCCGAATTGCCTGCGCTGGAACGACTGGATGCCTCGGTTCATGCTGGTCGCCCCCGGCTATCGGAGCGGGGAACGGTCTCTTTGTCGAAATTCCCTGCACTTTTGGAATTGCGCCTATCCGGTGCCGCATTCTCCGCGAAGGCCATTACAAAATTACGCGCGACCTTGCCCAGCTGTCAGGTGGAATGGGAACCGGTCTCGGTTTCGCAGGTGCGTTTCCCTGCGCACCGCAGTCTGGGGACACTCTGGATACGGCCTGCAGCATCGACGTCTGAGTTGGATTGGGTTCGTCATGCTTCCGCGCAAGGTGCCGTGGAGATTCCGGACAACATGGCGTTGCGTCTGGATGTTTATGCCCAGACGCCTCCCGACACTCTGCTTTGCGGATTGGCAGATCTGGCTGCGAAGGCTGTCCCGCTCCAAGCCTTGCGTCTACCCGAGGGTATGAATGTGGATGCCTCCCTGTGGGGGCAACTGAGGGCCTTTCCGGGCTTAGAGGAACTCCGCTGTTCCGGGGCCATCTTTTCGGATTGGGAAAGCGGGAGCACGGTTGTTCTAGCACGTCTGAAGACCCTCGATTTGTCCAAGACCACGCCGCCCGCGACCATGTTGGTCTCGCTGGGGAAGCTGTCCGCTCTCCAGCGTTTGAATCTTTCGGGTGCCACGGTGGTTCCGGGGGAACTGGAGGGATTGCGGCAGGCTTTGTCCGCTTGCCAGATCACGGAACCGATACCGGCCACGCGAACGCTCGATTTTCCAACGGATGGGTCGCTGGGTACCCTGTGGATGCGTGCGGCCGGTGAGGCGGATACTGAGCCGTGGATTCGTCTGGGTGCGGCCCAAGGGGCAGTGAGTGCCCCTGTGGACGCCTTTGTGCGGTTGGACGCTGTACCGGGCGTTGTTCCTTCGTTGTCAGCACTGCAGGGTGCCAAGGTTTCGCTGGATGCTCTGGCCCTACCGGGGTGTTCGCTGCAGGATAATGATCTTCAATCCATCGCCGGAATAACTTCCCTGCAATCCGTGGATCTGTCCGGTACGTCTCTGAGCGTAGACGGACTGAAGGCGCTGGCCTCGATGCCCAAGTTGCGGCGGCTTGTTCTTTCGCATGCGGCCCTTTCCCAAGGTGCGGTGCAGTCCTTATCGGCTGCGCGCGGCTTGGAGGAACTTGATTTGTCGGGTACCGGTATTCAAGAGGCGGAACTGACCGCATTTCGTGAATTTTCGGCACTGAAGACGCTGTATCTGAACGGATGCCCCATCAGCAACGAGGCTGTGGCCCCGATTCGTGCCACCTTGCCTGACTGCCGTATTGTGACGGCTCTCCCTTCGCCTCCGCCGGTCGATATCTGGCCCGCGCGCGTGATTAGGGTTGGGTCAACACGCTCCATGGGGCTGTTGTCCATGCGTGATGGAACCGCATCGCCTGAAAGCCCTTGGGAATCGATTGGTTCGCTTTGCGGGGAAGTGCCTGTTCCTGCGGAAAAGGTGCTTCGGCTGCAAATTCCGATGGATGCGACCTACGACCTGTCGCCGCTTACCAGCCTGCCCCCGGATGCCTTGCATACGGTGAGTCTTGCGCCGGGTTCGACCCTGAATGTCGCAGGAGGAAAAGCCCTTTCCGGCCTGCGCGGTTTGCGCGTACTCATTTTGGAGGAGGTGGAAGTTCGACCGGGTGCGCTTGATGCGTTGGTGTCGCTCACGCAGCTTCAGCGTTGCAGCCTCTTCGGTGCCCACCTTCGGGATGATGAGCTTGGTTTTATCCGGAGTTTAGGTTGGCTTGCCGAGTTGGATCTAGGGGGAACAACTCTGTCTAATGATGCGCTTGTGCATGTGGCCGCATTGCCAGAATTGCGGCGGCTTGACCTGCATCATAACCGCGCGTTTACCGATACAGGGCTGATGTACCTGTCCGGGATCGGGCATTTACGGGAGATGGATGCGAGT
>CAIZGN010000212.1 GCA_903932505.1 Candidatus Hydrogenedentota bacterium | reverse complement strand
TGGCCTCCTGAATCTGCTCATTGCGAAATCGTGGTCGCACCTTCCCGGACAAAGATAACGCCTCCTTCTCCCAAGCCCCGCGTAAAGCCATTGAAAGCGCAGCAATGCCATCATAAGATGCGAACGATGCACGGAGCGTGGGGGGGAGGATGCCGGTAAACTGCGCCCAAGACCAAGAATCCACGCTCAACGTTCCCTCGCGCGGCGACAGCGAACTCGGAATGCCAAACGCTACCTTCTGAGCATCGCCCAAAGTGATCGAGCCCTTCCACGACGGATTGCTCCCGGGCTGCACCTCCGCAGCCACGGTTACATTCCCCGCGAACGCCGGATCGGTCAGAGAACCGGCACACAGCTTCTCCACCGAAACGTTCACCTTGCCCTGACTGAACTGGTATCCGTTCGCCCCGCACAACAGGTCGCCCGTGGAGTTGCTCATCATAAGCCGGTCAAAGCGAAGAAACGGGACATGGGCCGGAAGCCATTCCAAACCCACCGTCGCCTCCAGCACCATGGATTCAATCCCCCCCCGCCAAACCACACCCTCCGGCGAAGGCAATCGCGCCCCACTACCTTTGACCGCAAGCAGTCCCGCGAGGTTCACGTCCCAATCCGAGTACACATCCGCTCCGTCCCGCTTCACCGAACACACAAGCGGTCCCTGCCCTTGAATCTGCACATCCCCGTGGCTCCCTTGCAGCCGCATCGGATCGGACTGCAGCGTGGCCATGAAGTCATCAGGGCGATCCAGCAACGCGTTGAACCGCAAGCCCGCCACAGACAAGGCGGTTTTGCCCCTCCGAACCGAAAAATCCAGCGCATCAATCCCCACCTGCATCGGCAGATAAGAGGGTGTCTCAGCAGTACCCGTTCCTGCCGAAGCGCGGGCAATGGCATCCCCCACAAAATCAAAATTAGATTCAGCCGCCCCCCCCGATTCAAAATCCAGAGAGAGCCTCCTGATGGCGAGCTGATTGGGCGGGTCGACAGGGCCATGCAGCAAACGGTAGTCCACCCGAAGCCCGTCAAGCACCAAGAGCGGTTGGTTCAACGCACCAGGATCCGAAAGTTTCAAGGAACCCAATTGAAGAGCCGGAAACAGGCGCAGCGACGAATAGCCGCAATCTGCGCCCCAATAACTTCGCATGTAATACCGGAGCATCCAACCCTGCGGCGAACCCGAACCCCAAGCCAGTGCAACAATAGCCAAAAAAACCAATACAATCTGTCCACGCCGACTCAATCGCCACTTGGGCCTTGGTTCGTCTATGGCTGCTGGATCCGGGGACTCAATACGCTCTGGAGGCATGACCTGACCTTCCTTCCACAAATAAAGCAACGAGACTAGTGTACTCCACAGCCGCCAGAAAGCAGTAGTACGACAAGAAGGTGCAACCTAGGCGGGGGGGGATCACAGGTATTGCTCTGAATGTGGGGGACGAGTGGTTTGCGATACCCTTGGTGCCTTGTTGTTGCTTCTGCTTTGTCGATTTTTGTGTCAATAATTTAACCATTTTATTTGCGGGATTTTCGGGCTGTTTTCGGGCGAGTGCGCCTCGTTCTTGATATATTTTATGATAAAAATACTATTTTCGCATAAACTTGTCATTTCAGTACGGGATATGATAGAATACTGGAGCGCTAGTCTTTGAAATGATTAAAGTGAGACCTGTATTGCGTCGTTTTTCAGGACGTCGCCGATTCATCTTCAATTATTGGAATAAGTCTTTATTGATGGTTGTTTTCCGCTAGCAATCGAAGCGTTGTACCTGCTACCCCCAAGCGGGCGGCAGAGACGGCAAGCCCGTATTGCTTCCTCGATACTTCCTCAATCAATTCTGTGGAAGCTTTTTTTCAACCAATGAGGTCTATGTCATGCAACCCATACCTATCGCAAATAAAGTAATGACCCTATTGCTCCTGAGTGCATTCAGTGCAATGCAGGCGGGTGCCATCACCTTGGACGCCGTTTCTCCGGCGACCTCGTGGACATCAATCTCAACCTCCCAGACCATCACGGGATTTACGATCGGCAACAACCTGAACCGGATTCTGGCGGTTCAGGTATCGACATCCCAGGTTGGGTCGGGCGCAGTGCCCAGCTCAGTCACGTGGAATGCGGGTACGTCGCAAGCGATGACGCGTGCCGTTTCTAATGTTGTAAATACGGCCTTGTCCAGCAGCGTGTATATCCTCTTGAATCCAACGGCGGGTACGGGCACCGTGACCGTGAGCTGGGCGAGTGGCCAAGGTGCCGGTGCGATTATCGCGAGCGCGTGGTACGATTGCCGCCAGCAGTTGCCCGTTGCTTGGGATACGGCGTCCAGTCAGGGAAATGCAAGTACGCTGTCCGCCACCACTCAGAATTCTCTGCCTGCAGGCAGCATCGCCCTGTGTTCAATGGCCTCTGGGATTCGCGCCCTTGCATGGTCGGTATCCAGCGCAAACACAAGCCTAGGTTTGGACCTCAATCTCAACGGCGGTGGCGGACTCCGGGCCGGTACCGCGACCACGACCGCGTCCACGGCAACGGCGGGCACGATCAACATGGCCTTTTCCCATAGTCCAACCGGTGACAAGAACATGGCCCTTTGTGCCATTCGTCCCGCACCGTTCGTGGTGAGCGTGACCAGCCCCTTGGCGGACGGCGTATACGCGACCGGACAAGTCATTCCGATTACCGTCACCTTTAGCGAGGCGGTCAATTATACAGCGGGTAGCGGTGTGGCCCAATTGCAGTTGGAGACGGGCACCACGGATCGGCAAGCCGCATATGCAAGTGGCAGCGGGACATCGACACTCACATTCAACTACACGGTGCAGAACGCGGACAGCACGCCGGATCTTGAGTATTTGAGCACGAGCGCGCTGATCCTGACCGGTACGGCGAGCATCAAGGACGCGGCGACTGGTACGACCAATTCGCGGTTGACCCTGCCCACGCTGCAGACCGCAAATTCACTGGGCGGCAGCAAGGCCATCGTACTCGGAACCTCTCCCACGAACGTATCGCTGTCGGCGAACAGCGTGGCTGAGAATGCTTCCATCAACACGGTCGTGGGTACGCTTTCGAGCACCGATCCCGATGCGGGAGAGACTTTCACTTATACCCTGGTGTCCGGGACGGGTAGCACCGACAACGGCTCGTTCGTCATCAGTGGCACGACGTTGCATACAAACGCGACCTTTGATTTCGAAACGAAAAGCAGCTACTCAATTCGGGTGAGAACGACCGACCACACCGGATTGTACTTTGAGAAGGTGTTCACGATTACCGTGTCCGATGTCAACGAGGCACCAAGCGATGTTTTGATTTCTTCGGTGAATGTCCTTGAGAACGCGGCCATTAACACGACCGTGGGAACGCTCTCCAGCACGGATCCAGATGCAGCGAACACCTTCACCTATACCCTCGTGGCAGGTACGGGGAGCACGGACAATGCGTTGTTCAATATCAGCGGCGGGTCCCTTCGCACGAGCGGGGTCTTCGACTTTGAAGCCCAAAGCAGCTACTCCGTCCGGGTGCGCAGCACCGATCAGGGTGGTTTGACCTTTGAGAAGGTACTGACCATCACAGTAACCGACGCGAATGACGCGCCCACGGATATCACGGTTTCGGGGAATTCGGTGGATGAAAATGCCGCCATCAACACGGTGGTAGGCAGCCTGTCCAGCACCGATCCGGATGTGGCGAATACGTTTACCTACACGCTCGTGTCCGGTACGGGCAGTACCGACAACGCGTCCTTTAATATCAGTGGCGCGAACCTCCGCACGAGCGCGGTATTCGACCACGAAGCGAAAAACAGCTACTCCATCCGTGTTCGCACAACGGATCAAGGGGGGCTGTATGTTGAAAAAGTGTTCACCGTATCTGTGAACGATTTGAACGAGGCACCGACGGACCTTTCGCTTTCCGTGAGCACCATTGCGGAGAACGCGCCGCCCAACACTGCGGTGGGCACCTTGTCCTCGACCGATCCCGATGCCGTGAGCACGTTCAGTTACACGCTGGTTGCCGGCACAGGCAGCACGGACAACGCATTGTTTAATATCAGTGGAGGAACACTGCAGGCGAGCGTTTCGTTCGACTTTGAAGCCAAGAGCAGCTATGCCGTGCGCGTTAGGAGCACGGATCAAGGCGGACTCTACGTTGAAAAGGTGCTGACGATTACGGTTACCAATGCGAACGAAACACCCACGGACATCGCGCTGTCTTCCGCCGTGGTGGCGGAAAACGCGGCGATAAACACGGTCGTGGGCAGCCTGTCCTCCACGGATCCTGATGCGGGCAATACATTCACATATAGCTTGGTCGCGGGAACCGGGGACGCGGACAACGCCTCATTCAATATCAACGGCGGGAGTCTGCGCAGTAGCGCGTCTTTTGACCATGAAACCCGGAGCACCTATTCCGTTCTGGTTCGTACTACCGACCAGGGCGGCCTGTATTTCGACAAGCCGTTTACCGTGACGGTGACTGACGTCAACGAGGCCCCGACAGGCATATCCCTTTCATCGTCCAATGTGGGCGAAGGCGTGCCCATCAATACGGTGGTATGCAGCTTGTCCTCTAGCGACCCGGATGCCGGAAATACCTTCACTTATAGCCTGGTTTCCGGGACGGGCAGCACGGACAATGCGTCCTTTAATCTGAGCGGCGCAAATCTACGCACCAGCGAGGTTTTCATCACCTCAGTCAAGAGTGTCTACTCAATTCGTCTCCGCACAACCGACCAAAACGGTCTGCTGTTCGAGCAAGCGTTTACGATTACAGTGACACCCGAAGCCGACCCGACTTGGGTTACTTCTCTCTCTTCGGCTACGTTGCTTGAGGATACTGCGGTAAACACCACGGTCGGTACCCTCTCCACTACCGACCCGAACGCCGATGAGGTCTTCACCTACAGCTTGGCGGCTGGTGACGGCGATACCGACAACGCGCTTTTCAATATCAGCGGCACTACCCTTCGCACGAGTGCGTCTTTGGACTATGAAACCAAGAGCAGCTATAGCATCCGGGTTCGCACCTCGGATACCACCTATAATTGGTACGACGAGACCACGTTTACCGTGACCTTGACCAATGTGAACGAAGCCCCAACCGACATTACGCCATCGGCCACAAGCGTGCGTGAAAACTTGGGGGTGAATGCGGTGGTCTGTACTTTGTCGACCACCGACCCCGACAATCCCGGCGCGGGGCAGACACACGCCTATACCATCGTGGGCGGGGCAAATGCTGCCCTGTTTAACATCAACGGCAGCGAGCTGCGATTGAACAGCAACGTGGCCTTTGCGGCGCATCCGACGCTGGAGGTAGCGATTCGAAGTACGGACAGTGGCGCACCGCAAACGCCGGCCAGTCTGTGGTTCGAGAAAACACTGACCATTTCGTTGATCGACCCGACTCCGCCGATTCCCACGGTATCGGGCCCCTCGTCCCCGACGAACGCCGGCGATATTCTGTTTGTCATTAATTTCGACAAACCTGTAACAGGACTGACGGTATCTGACATTACGGTGACCAACGGCACGAAGGGTGTGCTGACGGGAAGCGGGGCCGGGCCGTACTCTGTGGACGTGGTGCCTAGCGCCGACGGTCCGGTGACTTGCCGGGTGGACGCTGGCGTTGCGCACGACCTCATGCTCAACCCCAACGCGGCCTCGAACACCCTCTCCATCCAGTCCGACCGGACCGCGCCTTTGAGTACCGTGTCCAGCGCATCCCCGCTGTCCAACGCCTCTCCCATTAATTTCAGCATCACCTTCAACGAGGCGGTGACCGGACTCAGTGCCGATGGGCTTGTGGTGAGTGGTGGAGCGAAAGGCGTCTTGAGCGGGAGCGGAGCGAGCTACATCCTTCCCGTGTACCCCTCGGGCGATGGTATCGTGACCTGTCAGGTTTCGGAGGCCGTGGCTCAGGATCTGGCGGGTAATGCAAATGCGGCCTCCGACCCGTACAGCGTGACCTACGATGCGACCAATCCCGATTGCACGATCACCAGTTCGCCGGTGCAAACAAACGCCAATCCGATAGAATTCACGCTGACGTTTACAGAACCGGTGACCGGTCTCACCCTCGACGATATCACGGTGGTGGATGGGACAAAGATCTCCGTTTCGGGCAGCGGAACCAGCTATACGGCGATCGTGATTCCGTCGCATGATGGCCCCGTGACCTGTGGACTTGGTGTGGATACGGTATTTGATGCGGCGGGCAACGGCAACAACATGGCCATGCCCGCCACCGTCACCTACGACGGCACATCGCCGACCATCACTCTTTCCTCCACCGCAGCATCGGTGGTCAACGGTGCCATCACCGTGACTGCGACGCTGAATGAGGATAGCCTGAACTTCTCCGCCGAGGATTTGCTGGTCTCGGAATTGACCAACGCCTCGGTGAGCAACTTTGCAGGCAGCGGGAAAACCTACACATTCACTCTGACGCCCACCCTCAACGGCACCGGGTCTTTCTCCGTCCGTGTGATTGCGGGCGTATTTGCGGACGCCGTGGGTAACGGGAACCTCTTGTCCAATGAGCTGTCTCGTGACTTTGACGAAACGCCACCCACCGTCACCCTCAGCACGACTTCGCCGATCCGTGTCAGTGGCCCGGTCACCGTGCATGCGACGCTGAGTGGAAACGCGAATGGTTTCAGCGTTGGTGACATCTCGGCGATTAATGCAACGGCGAGCAATTTGACAGGTTCAGGGACTTCTTGGGACTTTACCCTGACACCTACTGCAGATGGTACCTTCTCCGCCCAATTGCCAGCAGGCGGATTCACGGACAGCATAGGCAACCTCAATACAGCCTCCAACGAGATATCATTGACTTACGACAGCATCCATCCGACGGTCGAATCGGTTTTCGTACACAGCACATCCGAGGTGCTGGTGCGCTTTAGCGAGCCCATGGCCGGGTCTAACCTGACCGACGCCACCAGTTACACCGTATCCGGTGCGGGCCGGGGCACCCTTGAGCAATCCCCCTCCATCGTCACACCACACGATCTGGACGGGTACGAATGGGTCTTGAGCTGGCCCTACGGCGAAATGCACACGGGAGAAGACCTTACGATAACGGTGGGGTCGGTGACCGACGTTGCGGGCAATGTGCTGGATGGAGCGGGCAACAGTGCCATCCACGTGGGCGGTGCCCTCGGCGTTGCGCCGCTTGTGACCGTGCATGGTTTGTCCACCAACGGCCAGACCCCGCGTTTGACCGGTGTGGCCTTTGATGCGGGCGGTCTCGGATCTATCTCGGTCACGGTGAATTCCGTGGTCTATACGGCTGTTCTGACAGATCTGGGCAGTGGACAATATGAATGGTATGCGGATGTCACCAGCGATCTGCCCTACGGAACGTATGAAGTGCTGGCCTCCGCGCTCGATGCGGCGGGAAATCCGGGGGTGGACAGCACCACCAACGAGCTGGTGGTCGATGTTAGTCTGGCCACCACCGTGGATAACATTGCGACGGTGGAAAGCAGTCCCACCCGGGCGGCCACCGTTCACTTTACCGTGCGCTTCAGTGAGCCGGTGACTGGCGTTGATACCGCTGACTTTGTCATTGAACCGGGCAGCATTGCCGATGCCGCAATTACCGGTGTGACGGGTTCGGGGGACACGTGTACGGTTACCGTGACCACGGGCACCAGCAGTGGTTATCTGACCATCGACCTCATTGACAACAACACGATTCTGGACAACCTGAGTCATCCCCTGGGTGGCCCGGCATTGAATGACGGCGACTTTACCGAATCTCCGTCTTATACCATCGACCATGACCGACCGCAGGTCACCTTGGTGGCGAGTGCCGCCGTAACGAAAACGGCACCCATTCCCGTGTCCATTACCTTCAGTGAGAATGTGAGCGGCTTCGCCGTATGGGATTTGGTTGCTTCCCATGCAACCTTGAGTGGATTCACGAAGATCACTCCCTCCCGATACAGCGTCAAACTCACGCCCAGCCCCTCGGGCTACCAGGGAGCGCTCACTTTGACCGTGCCTGCTGGTTCCGCCCAAGATGCCGTCGGGAACGGGAATCTCGTCTCGTCACCGTTCTCCGTGATTTACGATACAGTCCCGCCGACCCTCAGTGTCAGCGCGCCCACGGAATTGGTGGCGCAAAGCGGGACGGTATCCTATTTCGTGACCTACTCGGGCGCTTCCAGCGTTAACCTGACGATGGCGGATGTTTACCTGATCCGTACCGGCACCGCCAACGGCGGAATATCAGCCATTCT
>CAIZGN010000211.1 GCA_903932505.1 Candidatus Hydrogenedentota bacterium | reverse complement strand
TGCGCATCGCCAAGGTGGATCATAAAGATGCCGCAGGTAATGTCGTGCGTTCGCACTCCTACCCCGAAATCTTTACCATCAAGGTGGAAAACGGAAAACTCACGGGCCAGTGTGTTCGTCCGAACGGCAATGGCATTGGGGTTTCCACTACGTCATTGAGTGGTGTTCAGGAGCAGCCCATGCCGCCCGCGCCCGATCTTTCCAAGGTGAAATTCGGGCCGGCCATCAATCTGCTTGCCAAGAATGGCTTGGACGGCTGGAAGCTGATGGAAGAGAAAGCAAAAAACGGGTGGAGCATCAAGGACGGGGTGCTGTTCAACGATGCGGCACAGCCCGAAAACGGCCCGCACGTCTCCTATGGCAATTTGCGCACGGAAAAGGAATTCGAGGACTTCAATCTGAAACTTGAAGTGAAGGTTCCCAAAGACGGCAACAGCGGCGTCTATCTGCGCGGTATTTATGAAGTCCAGGTCGCGGACACCTTTGGCAAGCCCATTGACCCGCATAACATGGGCGGCCTTTACAGCCGCATTGCCCCCGCCGTTTCCGCCGAAAAGCCCGCCGGAGAATGGCAGACGCTGGACATCACGCTCGTCGAGCGTCACGTTACGGTGAAGCTGAATGACAAGGTCATTATTGACAACCAACCGGTCATGGGATGCACTGGCGGCGCCATGTCGTCCGATGTCACCAAGGCCGGGCCCCTCTACCTTCAGGGCGACCACGGCAGCATATGGTACCGGAATGTCACCCTGAGTCCCGTCCAGAAATAGCGGGATATCCCTCACCTTTCCTTATGCGGCCCCCGGCGATTGTCGGGGGCTGCTTTATTTCGGTGTGCGTTTACAGGGTAGGTCGTGATACCATTGCGACCTGAAATGTCCGCGCGGGCCGGATATTCGAAACACCCTTGTCCGCTGGGAGTCACCTGTGGAATTTGTCTTTGCCGTCGGTATTCAGTACTCCGTATTGTTGTTTTCGCTTTGTGTTCACGAGGCGGCGCATGCCGCCATGGCCAACCGTTGTGGCGACCCTTCCGCACGGCTCATGGGGCGTCTCACGCTCAACCCCTTGCGTCATATTGACCCGATTGGAACGGTGCTGCTTCCGCTGCTTATGTTGTCGGGCGCGGGCGGTATGCTCTTTGCCTGGGCCAAACCGGTACCCTTCAATCCACTGAATTTGCGTAATTACCGTCGAGATCCGGTGTTCATTGCCTTGGCCGGGCCGGGTTCGAATCTTGCGCTGGTGATCGTTGGTGCCTTATTGGCACGCGTCTTTGCGGTCATGTCCGGAATTATGCCCGATGTGGCAGTGCTGCCCATGTTGGTTATTGTGTTTATCTATTTCGCGTCCATCAACGCCATGCTCATGCTGTTTAACATGTTGCCGGTTCCCCCGCTTGATGGTCACCATGTATTAGGCTATTTTCTGCCTCCGGCGGGTCAGCAAATGCTCCAGCAGATCGGCCCCATGGGCGTGTTTATCGTCATCATTCTCGTCCAAAGCGCCCACATCCTCGACGTGCCCTCTCAGCTTCTGCATGATGGAATTCGCTTCCTGGCATTTTACGGAACCCCGATATACGCCCTTCCAAGCGTGTAGCAGGCCACGAAACAGCAAGTCCACAATACCGGGTAGCACCTACCAGCAGTGCGCCGACACCAGTCGGTGCTTTGGATTACTTAACGTTTCATTCGGTTGCCTACGGCGTTTAGCCAAGGTGGGGTGCACGGAATCCTTCTCTACTGTCCCCAATAATGCGTGTACAACCGCGCGGTTTGGCCTTGCATGGCACGAAGGCGTTCAAGGACACTTTCATCACCGCCTGTATACTCCAGCATGAGCCGCCCTTCTTCGAAACACAGTTGGTCATGTTGCGGAAGGATTTCTCTCAACAGGAAATGGGCGTATTTGACGATGCGTGGCGGACCGTAGGGTCGCGCAAGACCTGCGGACGGCGTTTCTACGGCCACGGTTCGACATTCACTCAAACTGGCCGCCACATCCTTGAAATCGGGGCTGAGGGCAAGCGTTAGCGTGTAATTCCGGCCGAACGTGCCCGAGCGCTCCTCGCCGTGCGCATCACTGATGCCCGCAACGGGGAGCAGATTCCCCTTGGCTGCTTGTTCGTAATATTTGGACACCTGAAGCTGGTTGGTATCCACCTCACGGAGTTCGGACGAATCCATACCACTGATAAGCTCCATAATGTTGAATACTCGCTTTTCCAGCAGGAGGTCGGTGAGTGGGGCGGCCACGCCGAAACGAAGGTCGTTGTACCACGAGGAGTGCGCGAACATGCTGAGTCCGCCACGTTCGCGTATCTTCTCTGCGGCCCAAAGACACGAGGCGTATTGGAATGGGTCCACTCCGGCGGGAATATCCTTGAGGGTCTCTTGTATTTTCGCCACTTCGGCCCGGTATTCCTGTTCCTTGGCTGCATCCGGTGTCTTGCCACCCCCTCCGTAGAGCGGCGCCACAGCGGCATTGGCCCCAAGACTTACAATGTGCACGGGGTTTCCGGGAGGATGGTTTTCTTCGCCGGGGAACAGCCGAATGTCGACAGGGAGCTTCGCGTATATATTCACCAAATCCTGCGAGGAGGGGTAGAACTTGTGGTCGGTAAGGGCCAGATAATCCAAGCCGACGCGCCGACCTATGCCCCCCACATAGGCCGGGGATTCGATGCCATCAGAGAAGTTGCTGTGCATGTGAAAGTCGCCCTTGAAGGGGCGCAGGGCGAAGAGATCCGGTTCAAGTGAGTAGATTCTGAGGGTG
>CAIZGN010000210.1 GCA_903932505.1 Candidatus Hydrogenedentota bacterium | reverse complement strand
GATAAAGCTTGCCATCAATTGTGATATTGCCGTCCACTCGCCCACCCACTTCGGTCTCCGAACCGCCCGTGAGGGATCCTTCGATAATTACCCCCTCAGGAATAATCATCTTCTTCGGGCTTACCGACTTCGCTCGGCGCATCGCGAGGTCATCTGCGGTCGCCTGCGGTGTTTCGGCCGTTTCAGTCACCACATTGCGCACAACCTCGGCAGAACCCCGACTGGTTTCCAAGGCATCGTTCAGGCGTGCATTGAAGCGACCGAAAATTCCTTTCCGGCGCGCCTTGTTCAGATCCTGAAAATCCTGGTCATTGTCCATCGGGAGCATGCCCGGGCGTGAAACGGGTTTTGATTTGTCATCTTGCGCCATAATTAGAAATATCCCAATCGGTTGGCCACGTCCACCACACAAGCCGACACCTTCAAACGGGGTCGGCTGACAATAAACGGCACCCCCGAGTTTACCGCTTCGGACACATAATTATCAAAATACAAAAAACCAAGGCTCTCCGGCTCAATGCACAACAACTGTCGCGTGTACTTGGCCAGTATATTTGCCGCGACCTTGGCCTCGTAGGCATTACTAACCTTGTTCACCACGATCTTGGGCCGAAAGGACTGGGCGATACGTTGAAGTTCCTCGCATACCTGCTGCCGCGTGTGATCCTCAAAGCAGTCCGCCTTTTTCACGCACTCCATAAAATCACTCAACGTCTCCAAGCGACGCAACAACAAACCCAATTCCGGGGATTGGTAAAACCGCTCAATACGACGAAACAAGGCCGCCCGAAGAAACTTGAAGGCATTATCAATACTGGTTCTTTCCGGAGTGATCACCAGAATACCGTTCGTCTCCGTCATCAGAAAAAAATCAAGCGTGTTGAGATGCGCACCCGCGTCCAAATCGATGATCACAAGGTCGGCGTCCAAATTCCGCAATTCACGAATCAAAGCCACCTTCTGCTGGTAGCGGGGGTTTGCCACATCGAGCAAGCCGGTTGTCCCAGGAATCAGCCGAAGATTCTCATAGGGGGTCTGGCACAGCACCGCCGAAAGGTCCTTGCCACCCTTTTGATGAAAAAAATCATCCAGATGCACTTCCGCCCGATAGCCGAGTACCGTTTCAATATTGGAACAACTCAGATCCGCGTCCAACAGTACGACACGCCAACCCCGTCGCGCAATTTCAACGGCGCAGTTCACAGCTATGCAGGTTTTTCCGACCCCGCCTTTCCCGCCTCCAACTACAAGGATTTCGGGAGTAGTGCGCGGCGCCGCGTCCTGCTGTTCCAAATGCACCATGGCCTCCAATGCAGAAATTTCATCTCACTATGAGAAAATACAAGTTGCACTACTCTAGCATACTGCCGCACAAGGCGTCAATTCACAAGCTCCGGGCAATAAGCAAGAAAATGAGCCCACAACGAAATAAATCGACAGGAGCTTGCAATCAACCATTTTCATGTGCTATACTTTTCCTCGTTGAACAACAGCGTACCCGTAGCTCAATTGGATAGAGCGCTTGGCTACGGACCAAGAGGTTAGGGGTTCAATTCCTCTCGGGTACGCCATTTTTTTTGCTTATCGAAACATCCCCCGCCGCATTCGGAATCCCATGCCCAGGCGCGGAACACGAGGGATTTATTCATTAAGGGATTGATGGATGGCAATACATCCCACCGCCATAATCCACCCAGACGCTCAGCTGGCTGGCGATGTCGAAGTCGGGCCCTATTCCATCATCGAAGCCGGTGTCCAAATTGGCGCTGGCACCATCATCGGCCCACACTGCGTCATCAATAGCGGTGTAATCATGGGGGCCAACAACCACTGCTACAGCGGTGCCCAAATCGGGTCCTCCCCTCAAGATCTTAAGCATCTGCCCGGTGCCGTAGGAAAAACCATCATCGGCGACGGCAACATGTTTCGCGAGTTCGTCACCGTAAGTTCCAGCACCGTATACCGCACCGATGATACCGAGCGGTTCACATCCATCGGCCACGGATGCCTGCTGATGTCCTGTACCCACGTGGCCCACGACTGCCATCTGGGAGACGGCGTCATCATGGCCAACGGTGCCGTCTTAGCCGGACACGTCACCATTCAAGATCGCGCGATCCTTGGCGGCTTGGTCGGTGTCCACCAGTTCACCATCATAGGTAAACTCTCCTTCATAGGAGGGATGACCCGCGTCAACAAAGACATCCTGCCATACATGATCGTCGAAGGGGCCCCGCCCCGCTGCTTCGGTCCCAACACCGTCGGACTCGAGCGCAACGGCCTCTCCAAAGACGCCATCAAGCGCATCCGAACCATATACCGCCTCCTCTACCGCTCCGACCTCAACACCTCCCAGGCCCTCGAACAAATCGAGAGCACCATCGAAGATTCCCCAGAACGCACCATCCTCCTAGATTTCATACGAAAATCAGAGCGCGGCATCTCAAAGTAGCCCCGAACTTCACCAGCCCCTATATGGACTGCGCCGACCCAAGTCGGCGCTTTGGCTGTGGGTAGAGATTTTGTTCAACCCCTACACCTTGAGCGTTGACCCAGGCTATTTTGTTTTGCCCCTTTGGGGTGGGGAGAGGCAGGCAAGATGCCTGCGTTTCGGGGATGGGTTGCGGTGTGTGTGGTTTCGCTTGGAGGCGATGCTGCGACTCCAGCCAAAGCGGTGATGCAATCCTCGATTGCCCCAACACCAACGCACCCGCCCTCTCCTCAACACCACCCCTAAGAACGATTCCAGAGCCGAACCCAATCCCCCCCCAAAGAACATAAAAAAAGCGTGGGAGTCTTTCGACTCCCACGCTTCATTCGTCAGGTCAGAGGTTACTTCGTGGGCGCACCCCAGATTTCCGTCGGCAGGGCTTGGTCGCTGACAGGCAGGACAACCGCCGCATCGGAAACGTGGCAAATGGTGCATTCCTCAAGACGGCCGGGGTTGCCGACCAACTCGAAGCCAAGATAAGGCGTGGCCAAGTTCGTGCCACGGTGGATCTTGTGGATCATGTCCTTCAGGTTGAAGGATTCACCCGGGGCACCGAGGTTGTACACGTGGCAAATCTGGCATACTTTGACGCCGATGCGGTCTCCACCATGTCCGCAGAAAGCAGCACCGTGGCAGGACGCGCACTTGTCATCAGCTACAGACTCACGACGATCTTCGCCAGCAACCAGCGCACTGCCGTCAAGTTTGAACTTGATGGGTTCGAAGTACGCTTCGGGAACGCGCATTTCGCGACCCGTGCTCGTCAGCGTCGGGGGATTCACACGAGTGTTCATGTAACTGGTCGCCGGGTCGCCATCGCGGTCGATGTACTGGTAACCAGTCAGAACAACGGTGTACACGTAAGCGGCATTGATCGGCAGCTTATCCTTCGCAGGATCACCCGTGAAGGTGAAGGTGCCGTCGCCGTTGTCAACCATCTTCGCAGCAACCGACGCCATGCTCTTCGCCTGCTGGTGATACTCGCCGTTCTCCAGCCAGTTCACGTAGATACCAACCGAGTAAAGTTGGTCCGGCGCAGCAGCACGCAGATCCGCAAGCGGAATCGGAGTGCCATCCAGAGTGACGCTGAATTTGACCGTCAACAGACCGGTCACCTGATCAATGGTGACATCCGTGGCCGGAGTCGCAACGCTGAGCACCATGCGGGTAAGACCGTCGGTGGCATTCAACGATTTGTGCTTGTCAACAATATAAGCGCCATCATGGCAGTTTGTGCAAGCCAACGACGTTGTCATGTGATTGGTTCCCGTTGAGGGCACCACAGTGGTATGGCAGGACAAGCAACCCTTGGCGCTCGCGTCTTGATAGGCATCTGCATTCGCAGCGCCTTGGTGGCATTGCGTGCAATCGATGGTCGGGTTGCTGGTGCCCTGGCGGGGCTTCGGCAACTCAACGTTCGCAAACGGGCCTTCGCCTTCGCCATTCGCGAACAGCGCATCATCGCCCGTGTGGATCTTGTGGACCATTTCGGGGAAGTCAGCGCTGAACGCATCAAGCTGCGGGGTGTGGCAGATAATGCAATACTGCACTTCGGTGCGGGTGCCATGCGCGCTCAACTTGGTGTGGCAAGCATTACACGCGGCAGTCGCTACGATTTCTCGCGTATCTGGGGTTCCACCCGCCGGCACAAACGCATAGTAGCTGTTCGCGTTATAGATGGTTCCATCCGGAGCCACACGACGGAACTGACCTGCAATCTGGTGCGAAAGCGCTGAATTGAGCGTCCAATTCGCGTAGGCAGTGGACATCTTGTAGGTCAAGGTGCCATCAGGATTCTGGGTCAATGCCGCAAGGAATTGGGCCGTCGTCGTATAACGATCCGTGCTCGGATTCCCGTTACGCATTGTCACGTTTGTGTAATACCCATTCGGACGGCTCGCATCGGTGCTCAGATAGGCCAAGCCAAGACCGACGTCGCGGCTAAGCGCGCCAGCAGCATTTACGAAGGGGAATTGCTCCTTGGGCACATCCACGCCGTTTTCATCGGTGGCGCGGAAGGTCACAAGCAGACGGTTGTCACCAGGATTGGTGACGCTCTGAATGGCAACATTGAGACCGGGGCCCGAGTCAATGACGTGGAACAACACCGGATCGGCAATCGCACCAGGAGCGTGGCAGAAGGCACAGGTGTCAACGCCGCCGGGAGACAT
>CAIZGN010000209.1 GCA_903932505.1 Candidatus Hydrogenedentota bacterium | reverse complement strand
TTCCTTACGCCACGTGAGCGAATCCACTCGCCTACGGTGCGTTCGCTGGTGCCTTCTCCATTGGGTTCCCAACTCGAATAGATATTGGCGGTATCGAGCACGTTGCCGACGAGTTCGAAATAGACATCCATCACCGCAAAGGCTTCATCTCTGGATATGCTTGATCCATAGCTTGCGGTGCCGAGAATAATGCGCGAAGGGGTCAACGAGGTGCCAAAGGGATTCATCGCATAGTCTCCTGTGCTGAAAGTGAACGTGGCATCCCGACCGCGCTATAGAGGCTGGAAGGCTCTTCTGCTTTACTGCTGCGCCAGTTCCAGAATCTGGTCTTCCTTTTCTTCGGGAAAATCCAGCAATTCATCGAGGATACGCGCGATGCGTGTGGGCTGGATGGCCACGAGTTCCTGAAAAAGGCGAAGGGTGAGACGCTTCCCGCTCAGGGACGACTTCGCAAAATCGGGGAAGATCTGGTGTAGATGGGTGGCGTAAATGTCAAAAATTCGCCGCTCATTGGCCTCGCTGTCGTCCTTGGCTGCGTTGCGATAGGGATAAATGCCGACTTCCTTCCAAAGGGATAGCGTATCCTTGGCACGCTCCGCCTCGCGCAGTGTGAAATGCTCACGCAGCTTTGCCCGCGCCGCATCGAGTAACTGACGGATATCGTCGGACAGTTCCCCGGTCTCGAGCAATCCCTCGCGGTCGAGTACGGGCAAATGCGCCGATTTAAGGTAGGCCGAATAGCTGAATCCCCGGAAATGCAGCCGGGGGAGGGCCGGATGCAACATGAATCCATTTTCATCGCAGAAAAACAAACCGCGCTTGCCGGGAATGTCCCATTCGATGATGGTAAGGGCGGCCGATACCCGTTCGCCGTTTTGCATCACCAATTCTTCGAGCGTGTAATCACTGAAGCGGGATTCGGCGTTCGCAGGGTCAATGGGAGTCCCATCATAGATGAGCCGCACACCGGGATATTGCCGCAGATAGAGGGCAAAGAGGTTCGTGACTTCCTCCAGTGCCTTTCCGCCCCGAAGCAAGCCCGTATTGTCCGGGGTCTGTGTTATTTCAACGACCATCCCGGTGGCCTTCTCCGGGTTTTCGACCGTGCCACGGGCATCTTCGATGTCGAATTCACCCAAGCTGGCGGCATGCCCCTCGATCACGAACTGATAGCGCCGACCGGCTTCGTCGTAGACGGTATTCCAGCGCACACGATTGCCAAGGCTGAAGGCGCGAAAGCGGCCTTTGCCGAATTTTCCATGCAGAACGCGCCGTTGCTGGTGGGTGCGGTTTCCACCGCGCTTCCATGAACCGCCCAGATTCTGAAAGACGATAAAGGCATCGTCATAATATAAGCCGTGTCCGTTGTCCACGATTCGGATGGCGTCCACGCCCCCGAGGTCGTTCTCGTCAAATTCCACACGTACTTCGGTGGCCTCGGCGTCAAAGGCGTTCCAGATAAGCTCGGCGAGCGCGCTCATGGGGCGCGACCGCGCGAGATTCTCCAAATGGTCTTCCTGCACCTGCACCGTAATCTTTTTCACGTTGATCGGCTCCTGGGGGCTAGTGGAAAAACGACCCGGGAAACGACCCCGAGGTCATCGAATGATGCGCAGCATCATACCATTTGGGGCTCATAGCGGACAAATCGGGGCGCTTTTCACCTGCGGTTGATGCTTGGTCGGTACTTGTGGTCAAATATGGGCATGTTGGGGTGAGGCGTCCCCCGGAATTCGAAAGGGTATGGAGTGATGGCAGAAGCGGATAACAGAATCGCACTGGAACAATTGGTGCGACGAATTGTGGATCGATTCCATCCTGACCGGATTATTCTTTTCGGATCTCACGCCCGTGGTGAAGCCACCGCAGACAGCGATTTTGATCTGCTTGTCGTGATGCCGGTGGAAGGTTCCCGGCGCAGCAAGGCCAATGAGATTGACCTCGAACTGTCGGATAGAACCGTGCCGATTGATCTGATTGTGGTGACGCCCGACCAGTTTGAGCGGCAGAGAACCGTGATTGGCACCATTGTTCGCGAAGCGGATCGGGAAGGCGAGACCGTTTATGAACGAGCCGCCTGATTCCCATGTGGAGGCGCGACGCTGGGTTGAAAAAGCCGAGCATGACCTGCGGAATGCAGAATGCGTACTGGCTCTGGCCGATGATTGCCCCACGGACACGGTGTGTTTTCACTGTCAGCAATGTGCTGAAAAGTACTTGAAATCGTTGCTTGTGGCCCGTGGCGTTGAATTTCCGAGAACGCACGACCTCGTTATGCTCCTTAATCTGACCGCGAGTGCCGTGGGCCTCAATCTCCGGATGGAACAGGTTCAACCTCTCAATCGATACTCGGTGGAAGTACGGTATCCCGGCGAATGGGAAGCAATCGACCTTGAGGAGGCGGCGGAGGCGCTGGAGGCTGCCCGGGCGGTTCGTGAGGCCGTTCGAAATCTGTTGCCCGCTGATGCCTTGCTTTAGATTTCGGGGGTTGGATACACTTGGCGTATTCCCCGGTCACGCCCCATTGGACGCTCTATTCCATGCAAGATCCTGACTACGATGATTTCCATAATCCTGACGCTTCGGACCACGAAGGTGCGTTCGATGCGCAGCTGTCGCTGCCTTTGTCCGTTGATGGTCCTCCAGCCCCCTTTCAGACTGTGGTCAAGCGGGATGGTCGACACGAGCCATTCCGCAAACGGAAGATTGCGGAGGCCATATTCAAAGCGGCTCAGTCGGTGGGTGGGCAGGATCGAGATTTGGCGGATAGTCTGGCTTCGGCGGTCACGATCTTCCTGACCAAGCGCCTTGAGGGCCAAGCCCCCACCGTTGACCATATTCACGATGCCGTGGAGCGGGTGCTCATCCAGATGTCCCATGCCAAAACGGCCCTTGCCTATGCCCGCTATCGCGATCGGCGCGGTCGCATCCGGCGGTTGCGACAGGGGGATATGCGGCAGCTGTTGGGCGAATTGGAAGAGGCCCGGACGGAACGGGAGTCTCTCGGTGGTGAGCGAGGCCGGGTGCTTGCCGTGCATGCCACGGGCGACGAGCTCACCCAATGGGATCGTGCGCGTATTGTCCGCGCCCTTGAGCGGGAGACCGGCATTGAGCCTGCGGTGGCGGAAATCATTGCCATCGAGGTGGAACAGCAAATCGAACGCGCCCATATTCGCACCCTGACTTCCTCACTCATTCGTGAATTGGTCGATGCCAAACTGATCGAACATGGCCTCGAAGAATATCGCGAGAAACATCGCCGTTTGGGTGTTCCGCTCTTTGATGCCGAGCGGATCATTCGCGGCACCTCCGGCGAAACGCTTGCGCAGGATCCCGTTGCCACTGACCAAGCGCTCGCGCGCGCGGTGAAGAAGGAATATGGACTCGCACAGGTGTTCTCCCTCGGGGTGGCCGAGTCTCATCTCTGTGGCGACCTGCATCTGCACCACCTGGATCGGGTGGACCGCCTTTTTTCTGCGCCACAAAGTCCAGAAACCATCATTCGGTCCGGTATGGGACTGCCCGGCAGCCCCGATTTCGCCGCCCCCCCCAATCATGCACCGACTCTCCTGGCCCAATTGGTTAAATCGAGTGCCTCGCTTCAGGGTTTCTTTTCCGAGCCTATGGTGTGGAAGGCCGTCAATGTCTACATGGCACCCTTTCTGGCCGGTATGGACAGGTCTGAGCTCAAACAATTTGCCCAAATGCTGGTATATGAATTCGCCTACCAGTCCCTGCAAAGTGGCGGGGAAATGACGGATGCCGAAATCGGCTTGTGTTGGAATATCCCGGCATCAATCGCCACGGGCGAGGCCTTCGGTCCCCGAGGCGTTTCTCTGGGGAAACCCTATGCCGCTTTTGCGCATACCGCCCAGCAGTTCGCTTGGGCCTTGGTCGAGACCATCCGCGAAGGCGGGGTCCACGGGGTCACCCTGCCTGCTCCGGTCTTGGCCGTGCAGATCGGTGCCGCTTTTTTCAAGAGTGACGGATGCGACACCTTTCTTGAGCACGCGGCGGGAGCTGCGGCCGAAGGACGCCGGGTTGCTTTCGAATTCCCCCGCGAAATGCTCCAGGCCCAGGGCGAAGTCGCGTTGCTGCATCAGGTCTCGCTGAATCTTCCGCGCGCAGCCTATATCTCCGGCACAGAGACAAAATTGTTTGAAGGACTCAAGAGCTTGGTCAGCAAGGCCGTTTCGGCGCACTTGGAAAAGCGGGAACTGCTTGAGGGTCTGCTTGATGAACAGGGACTTCGACCACTAGGACTTTTGTCCCGGCCACGGGTCGGCAAGGAAGGACTCGACCTGTATCAGGCGTGTTCGCTCGTCGCCATCGATGGCCTGAACGAATGCGTGCAAGTACTCATCGGGAACCGACAATTGCACGAGACCGAAGATGCGCGAGCCATGGGGGAGAGAATCCTCGCGTTTCTTGCACGCGAGATTTATGAGCAGGGCGAAAGAAGCGGCATCCGTACGATCCTTGCGCAAAACAACGATCTCCGGGTCAGCCAGCGTTTCGCCACCTTGGATGCCCAGGCTTATCCCAAGACCGCCGCAACCACCATCAAAGCGGATGAGAATACCCAAGCCCTGCACTACACCACCGGCGTGCGCCTATCCGCCAGCCACGGCCTCGCGCCCATGGACGCCGTCCGACACGAAGGTCGATTCCATGCCCATCTCGCTGCGGCTGCATCCTCGGAAATGCCCCTCACCGCCACCGACCTACTGCCCAAAAGCATGGCAGATTTCCTGAAGAAAGTTCACGAGCAAACCCAGAACCGGCGCGTGGTGTTTCGGGGATAATAGCACCCGTGGAGCAGTTCGCGTCTCCCTGTGGGAATTACTTCATCCAAGGCCACGGATAGCCGCAGATCGGACATTGTTTTCCCTGCGCGGGGCGCTCGTAACGACAGTGCTTGCAGGTGACGGATTCAGCCTTTCCGGAGGATTTCCCGGCTTCGTTTTTTTCTTTCGGCGACGACTCCTTGCGCGTCGGCATGGTGGATTAATCCTTGAGGTTCGAAGCGTTGGCTTTGATCTTTTCGAAGATGGTGAGAATGCCCCGCATGTCCTCCTCCGAGCCCAGAAGCACGTCCTGTCCGAACCACATGGCACTGCGACGACAGAAATCTTCCACCATGGGGCAGTACGGGCGGGTGATCCCATGTTGACGATACCACTGCTCGATGACGGGTTGCTCATAGAGGGGAATGGGGTATCCAGCGCAAATGGGGAGCCCCTCGGCGTTGGCCGCCTGAATGAATTTTTCCCTGGAACAGCCGAAGCTGCCCGGATCAATGCGGAGGCAGTAAAGGTGATAGGCGCGGCGGGTGATGTGGGTGTTGCCGCGCTGAGTCTGGATACCCTCGATTTTCTCAAGCCCCTCGGTGAGGAATGAGGCGTTTTTCTCGCGGTGCAGGGTTTGCACCTCAAGTCGGGTCAGTTGCGCGCTCAGGATGGCTCCCTGGATTTCCGTCAATCGAACGTTGGTGCCGAGGTTCACATGATGATACCAGACCCCTCCGGAAATTCGGCCGCAATTGACCAAAGATCGGCATTTTGCCGCGAATTCAGCATCGTCAGTGAGGATGATTCCGCCTTCCCCCGCCGTGATGTTCTTGGAATGCTGGAAGCTGAAAACACCACACTTGCCTATCGCGCCGGTGCCTTTGCCGCTCCACTTGGAACCCCAAGAGTGGCAGGCATCCTCAATAAGGGGTATGCCGTTTCGTTCAGCGATGGCGCGGAGGACGTCCAATTCACAAACTCTTCCGCCAAAGTGGACTGGAAGAATAGCTTTGGTCTTGAGCGTGATGGCCGCCTCGACCCGACTAGGATCCATGCACCACGAATCGTCCACATCGACAAAGATGGGCGTGGCCCCGACCCGCATGACCGCGCTGGCCGTGGCGACGAAGGTGTACGGGGGCACAAGCACTTCATCGCCCGGGCCGATATCGAGGGCTTGAAGCACGATTTCGAGTGCGGTGGTTCCGCTGTTGCAGGTGATGCCGAATCGGGCGTCCTGAAAGGCGGCAAAGTCGTTTTCGAACTTCGCCACACGTTCGCCAAACCACCACTTCCCGCTTCGTAGCACCTCAAGAACTGCTTGTTCCTCGAGTTCGTCATGCACGGGCCATGTCGGCCATGCGTGGTCCGCTCCAAAGATTGAATTTCCCCCCGATATTGCCAGCTTGTCTTGTGTTGCCATGAGTAAATACCTCGGAAAATGTAAGGGCGTACGCTGCGACATTGGAAGAGGCTGCACATCCTCTTCCGCCATGATTATGCCTTTTGGGTGACTTTTGGGGCAAGCTCAATGCGTACCCACCGAATCCAGAAAAAAGGCGTCCCGGTATTCATCGTCGAGATTGGAATAGACGGCATTCAGTGCTACCGGGATGCCGGGAGTGGCCGCCAGCCATTCTCGCCATGGGGCGTCTGACTCGATACAGCAGAGCGGCATCTGGGCGGACCAATTCTTGCCGTTGAAATCCTGTGCGGTTGCACTGGCCAACCACAATCCGATTTGCGGGAGCAGCTCCGACGGGAGGGCTGACCCCTGTTTTTGCCGAGCCAGCAAAGCGATACTGGGGGCCAGCTTCAGGTTGGGTGCGCCAATCTCGCGCAGGAGGGTGGCGACCTTTTCAAGGTTCTGTTCGGCTTTGAGAGTGATGGCGAGGTAGACCGTGATGCCTTTGGCCTGTGCCCGGGAAGCAAGCTCGCCCAAGGTTTGGTGAAAGCTGCTCCAGGTTTCCTCCGCAGTGAATTTAACCTCCGGTTGGCGATGCAGGCAGACCATCAAATCCTTGGCCCCGAGCAATGGCATTTTCTCAAGCAGGGCCTCGCATTCTTTTAGGTCGGCCTCATTGGCTGCGGCGTCGTTCAAGGTGAGGCGCATGCCGGGAAAGAGATTGATATCCGTCGTGGCGTCCACATAGAGCTTCAACTGCTGACGCTTGATCCAAGCGGCTTCACGACGTAGTGCCTCTGGGTCGCGGTCGCGCAGATAACGCCAATCCACCACAGCACTGTCGAAGTGCTGAAAGAATGTGGGGCGGCGCAGAATTTCCTCCTTGAGCAATCGAGGTTCTCCCAGAGGGAGGGCGCGACCATGCGGCGCGGGTGTGGGCGTGGTGGCCGGGCGCTCCAAGACGCGAGACTCCTGTACCTTCGCCTCGAAAACCCGCACATCGGCCCCCGCGATTGTATCGGGCGTACTTGCGCCCACCGTGGAGGTCTCAAAGCCCTCAGGCAAGAAACCGACGGCCCTTTTTTCGGATACATCGAGCGGCAGTTCCGTCAGCGAAGTCATCGGGCCGCACAGGGATTCGATGTGAAGCGGCAGGGCTTCGAGACGGTTGTTTAACACGCATAGGGTGTATTCGCCGGGCGCTTTCCGGCAGGTGATGACGCTGAGGTCCGGTCCTGCACTGAAAAGCATTTGCTTGCGAAAAATCCCTTCGAGGACACGCTGTACATGGGTCAGCATTCGGTACGGCTTGGCGAGTGGTGCGTCTACGGGATTGGGTATCGGCGCTTGTACCGCTTCATCGCGGGCTACGCCAAAATCAGACGCAAGCAGGGTCACCTTACCGGAGTCTGCGTTCCATTGTACGGCCAATGGCTGTTCCTGCCCCTTGGCAAGCACCGTCGCATCCGATGGGAATGCAATTGTGTGCTGCTCGAAGGGCAGCGACTCTACGATAGGGCCATCCGCGCACTCAATGGACATATCGCGTCCTGTAGCGGTCGGGGTCGCTGCGGTCGCGCCCAGCAAGCCTCGCGGGAATTGGGCCAGATTGCCTGCTGTGATGACGAGGTGTCCTCCCTCCTTGACGTAGGATTCTAGTTTATCGTGCAACTCTGCGCTGGGTTCGATTCCACCCGCGAGCACCACCACCGGGTACTGTCCAAGAATCCAGTCGGGCGCATCGCTCAACAGGACATCGGCCGCGTCGCCAAAGGGTGTGGGGGAGAGAAAGCCCTGCTCGTTGTGGTAGTAGGATGCGTCCTGATAACCGGGGTAGAGGAGGTCGACCAGTGCTTCGGTCCAATAGTCACCCGGGGTGTACGGGATATTGCCCCAGACCCGGTAAATTTTGTCGCTGTAGAGGTGTCGGGGAAAAGTCCATCCCGCGTTAAAATCCAAGAGAAGTGCAATGGGGGTGTGTTGCACGCCCGGTTGTCCGTGTGCGCGCACCCACTGCTGCGCGGATTCCTGAATGCGCCCGATGGGACTCAGTTCTTCCCCATCAAACCAGCCCGACTCAAAGCCCACGAACGAGGCGTTGTAGAAAATGTGGCTGTACATCAGCCGTTTGAGAAGGTTGAGGCTCGTGCCCTTGGTCGTGCTATGGTCCTTGCCGGGTGTGCCATAGGCCTTGTATCCCCAGCGGTTAAATACGGATGCATTGCCAAACCACGGTACGCCGTATTGTTTTCCGGCTCCGCGAATAAAGGCATAGTAGACCTGACTGTTCGGCAGTGCTTGGGCGGTCTCGGCACCAATGGCCGTGTAGGTACCCTCTTTCAAGAAGTAGTGCCCATAACTCAGCGAGACCAGCGTGGAGAGTTTCTGCCCGAGATCATCGCCCATGCGCTCGAAGTGCCGCTGAAAATTCAGGTACTGGCCGAATCGGTCGGTTCGCATGGGGGTCATCTGGTCGGCATAGCCGCCGATATACCGCCCGTCCTGTTCGCCGTTATCCATGCCCAGCCAACGTTCACCGAGTTTTGATTCAAACAGATCCAGCGCAGCCCGCGGGGCAATGAACTGTTCCCAGGAACCGCCGGGCCCGGCACCCGGCACATATCCCCAGAGGTCGAACAAGTAGAGTTTGCGCCGGACAATGGAATCCGAGAATTCGTTCAGATTTTCGGCGAAGACGAGCGGGTAGGAGGGCCAGATTACGCGGCCGAGGTCGTGTTGGACGGTGTACTTGTCCAGTTCCTCTTCAAATCCGACCACGCGGTTGTTCTCCACGGAAAATCCGCGCAGCGCGGTGAACTGGGTTTGATTGTCGAAGGTGTCCCACGAAGGAGGTTTGACCGCCCGCCTGGCATCGTCGGGGTATTGTCGCGGATTTACCAGGTGCGGATAGACGTGAACCGCGTCCTCCGCGCGAAGAGAGGGGTGGATGCTTATAAATGTCATGAGGATTACGGTTGCCAGTATTCGGTGCATGGGGAGTGTCTCCAGATAATCGGTCAAACGTATAGAATGCAAACGCTGAAGAGGCGGTCGCCTCTTCAGCGCAATCGGAATGATTCAAGTCAAAGTCTGTAGGCGGTCTACCGGTTTCCCTTGCGTCGGCGCAGGACAAAGAAGGTGAGCGTGCAGAATGCCAAGGAAGAACCATCGCCTGCCGACTTCGAGGATGTCGGTATGAAGCTGGAGATGTTGAAACAACCGATGTTGTCGGTCGGAATCCCGCCCAGTTCGGTGAACGTGAGTACGCCGTCTCCATCTTTATCCAAGCGGTCAAACTCTTGTTGGCGCAGCGCGGCATAGACGACCCGGGCTTCGTCAATGGTCAGCTCACCGTCCAAATTGGTGTCCAGCAGGGTAAAGGAGGCCAGCATCCCCTTGCGCAGGGTCTCGACGTAGGCGGCAATGATGCTGTCGGGTATTCCGATGGTGCCCTCGCCCTCCAAGATTTGATTTTCGCCTTCATCGGTGGACGGAATTTCGCCCTCGTCGGTGATTTCGCCTTCGGTCACGACTTCGCCCTCACCCTCGGCACCGTCCCATTGGTCGGACAGGTAGTAACCGTTGATGGGCAGGGCGGTGTTGGACGCCCATTCTCCACTGGGTGTCAGCTCCCCGCTGGCCTCAAGCGAAAACGAGATGTCAATCGTGTTGCCAAGGGCAATAATGGGTTCGCCCGTCTTTTTATTCTTCATGAAGCCACGGAAAGGGGCTACCATTTCCGCTTCGTGTCCATCCGGGGAAAGGGCAATTTGGATGATGCTTTCGTAGACGGGGCCTTTGTCCTCGACCCAGAGGATTGTGCTGTGTCCGTCTGGAAGGGTGATTTCGCCGGGGATACCTTGGGGCTGATCCCAGAAAACCCACTGCGTATAAATGTCGTATATGCCGGGAACCACGTCTACCACGCCATTGGACTGGTCAATTTGTGCGGCGAGGTAATCGGCATCGGTCAGGCACCCGTGGTTAAGGTAATTCCCCGTGTTAAAGGTGCCGTCATAAAACTCAACCTCCATGTTCACGTCATAGCCGGGGCTGGTCGGGAAATACCCGCCTTCGTTGATCCAGTATCCAGTGACATCGTCATTATCCACGTCGATGGTCACGATGACGTAATAGCGACCAGCACGGCCCAGGCTCGCATTCTGCGTTCGCCCGATACTGCCGTTGGCCTTGAAATAGGCATAGAGGTTTTCGGTGTCGTGTGAGAACTTGTACTCGAGAAGGTCAACGTCCGGATGCTCAAAGAAGACGGGGACATCATCAGGAAGCGTGTGATCCGTATCGTGCGTGTTTCCGGGGGGGTCGTTGTACACGGGGACGGATGCCCAGTCGTCAAATTGCCCGTCAATCACAATGGGATGCATGGGTTCGGCTTGGGCGGCGACCGCCAGGCAAAGGGCGGCACAGGTCAGGAACAAAGCGCGGGTCATTGGAGAATCTCCTCAGTTAGGGCCAAAGGTCATGCCCATAGGGTATAGTGTTTCCGTGTTCGTTTCAAGGAAGTCCGCGCCAGCTTTGCGCTACTTGCGTGCGGCAGGGTTCAGTAAGGTATGTGGGTCGGGTTATTTTGCCAAGCAGCAAGCACTTGGCCGGCCTCTTTCCGGAGAATCTGCTGCATTGCGATGCTCTTGGCAGACTCGGGCAACGAGAATTCCCGGTAGAGTTCCATATCGCTAAAGCCCGCATGGGTGGCATCATCCCGGGTTGCGCCATAGTACAGCGTGGGTATCCGGGCCCAGTATACGGCACCTAAGCACATCGGACACGGCTCGCAACTTGCGTAGAGCGCGCAATCCGACAGCACATGGGTGTCCAATTTTTTGCAGGCCGATCGAATGGCCATGATTTCCGCGTGCGCAGTCGGGTCGCGCAATTCGACCACCTGGTTCCAACCTTCGGCGATGATTTCGCCTGCGCGGACGACCACGGCCCCAAAAGGACCGTTTTCGCCTCCGGCGGAACGCTCAGAGGCAAGTTCGATTGCCCGTCGCATGAAAGACTCGTGCGGGCTTCCCTGCTTTCCAAGTTTGGACAAGATGTGCATCTCCAGCGGCGTTCCCCCTCCGTACCTCTATCTTAGTCGCTATTCGAGCAAAGCGCAAGCCCGCAACGTGTTGGAAATTGTTTTATCCCCCGCAGCCGGGTACAATCGCGACACGGCAGTTTTATGAACATACTCGGCATTTCCGCTTTTTATCATGATAGCGCCGCAGCCTTGCTGCGCGATGGGGAAATTGTCGCTGCCGCCCAATTGGAGCGCTTCACGCGCAAGAAACATGATCCGCGTTTCCCGCTCGAAGCCGTTCAGTACTGCTTGAACGAAGCAGGAC
>CAIZGN010000208.1 GCA_903932505.1 Candidatus Hydrogenedentota bacterium | reverse complement strand
TGGCATGTTTTAAGGCGGGGAACAACATCCCCCGGTGCTCCGCACCACCCCCTTCAAAGGGGGATTTGATTGCGCTTTGCGCACAGAAATGCCCCGTTGAACAAAGTAAGGCCGAGCGAAGCACGGCAAAAAATCCCCCTTCGAAGGGGGTGGTGCGGAGCACCCGGGGATGTTGACCCCGCAGCAGCATCGTTGCACTAGACGAAAGAAACAGGAGGAATTATATGGATCGCAAACCGGAACCCGAATGGATGGATGACCCGGAGGAAGCGCGGGCTTATGCCGAGGCTGATTTTGCGGAGGTAAACGCTGCGTTTGTGACGCGTTTGCTGGAGGTGGCACCAGGACCTTCGGCTATTCGCACGCTGGATTTGGGCTGCGGGCCCGGGGACATTGCGCTGCGGGTGCGTCAGGCGCGACCGGGCTGGGATGTGGTGGGTCTGGACGCTTCTGCGGCCATGCTGCGACATGCCCGAAAAAACGCAGGGCCTGATATCGCGCCGCATTGGGTGATTGCCGATGCGCGGGGCGTTCCGTTTCCAGATCACACCTTCTCTCTCGTGTTCTCAAACAGCATACTGCATCATGTGGCCGAACCCGCCGAGCTATGGAGCGAGGTGCGGCGTCTGGCCAAACCGGGCACGCCCATCTTCTTTCGGGATCTCATGCGGCCCGCTTCGGAGGCTGAGGCCCATCGGCTCGTGCAACAATATGCCGGGAAGGAATCCGCCTTGTTGCAGGAGGAGTTCTATCGCTCCTTTCTCGCCGCGTACACCGTGAAGGAAGTGTGGCAGCAACTGGTGGACAGTGGTTTGGGCACACTTCGTGTGGCGGCTGCCACGGATCGGCATCTCGATATCTGGGGACTAGCGGTATAGTCGGAGTCAGCAGAATTGTAGGCCCGGGGGCTCGGGGAAGAGGCCGTGGCGGTGTGCCATCGCCACGAGGTGGCGCAGGCTGTCCGCTTCCAAGCTACCGACGGAATAAGACAGGGTTTGCGCAAGATAGTCGCGCAGAAGTGCGTCTGGGATTCCGAAGGTTTCAGCCGATTGCTTCACGCAGGCGTCGAAGTGGTCTTCCCCATGCTGACGAGCCCGCCACAGGCACGCGCGAATGCCGGGATAGGGAGCGCGGAACCGGCAAGCCCATACCCGCAGCACGGCGGGCAATCCTGTGCTTTCTCGCCACATGGTTCCGAGGTCATGTGCGGAGCTTTCTGTGCCGCTATAGCCCAACCCTTCCGCGCCACCCAAGAGCAGCCCGGTTCCCGACGGAAGGTCGTCTGAGGGGCCTCCCTCGTACTCACCCCACTCCATCAGAAAACCGCTTTCCTCGGCGAGCAGGAGTCGCGCCCAGTCGATCATCGCGCGGGCGGACGGGGCAACCTGTAAGCGGGTCAGTGACCGCTGTGGCTCCCGCGCGATGAGCCGTTCGCTTTGCGTTTTCAACTCCGCGCAGACCCCCTGCCCGGGCACGAGCCGACAGAAGGGAATGCGGAAAGCGGCGAGCGGCGGAATCAGCGCACAGTCGATCGAACCCTCCGCAAGCCCCTGTGCAAGGGTTTCCGCCTCGGCTCGCACAAGCACGACGCGGGGCTGCGCCTCTATGCCGCAGGCAAACAACGCGGCGCACGGCTCCGGCGCAACACCCATTCGGATTTCGTTTTCCATGATATCCAGACGCATCGATCCTCGCTCTTCCGGGGCGCGTGTGGCGTCGCCCTTCCCGGAGCATGGTATAGTGGAGGGGATTCAAAGTCAATGGCCTGCGGAGGAGAAAACGTGTCTGGAGTGTGGATTGCCATGTACGCCTGCTTTTGCGCAGGCCCGATCATTCTCGAAAACAGCGCAATTCGGATCGAAGTCGACCCGCAGCTGTTCTCTGTGCAATTTGCGGGGTTTCCCGGCGGCGCGAATTTCATGGAGCGGCTGCTGGTTGAGGAGGAGGCCCGCGCGGGTAGTGGCTGGGTGGATCCCGGCGGTCTAGTGACGGATGTCTTTCCCGCGCCAGAACGCGAGGCGGTCTTGCGTCGCGGACCCGCCTCGGTGGAGTTTCAGGATGCCCACTCCGTTATCCTGCTGGGGCCGGTTTCGGAAAAGCTCGGGGTGCGCATGAAAAAGGAGCTGCGCCTTGAGGGCGACGAGGCCAAAGCCCGCTACACGGTGACTTTGCTGGCGCAGTCGCAGGAGAGTAAGCGATATTCGGTACGCAACACGGTGCGGGTTCCGCTGCGCAGCACCATCCGCGTGGAGAAGGAAAAAACCGAGATTCTCCCGTTGGCCGGGTTAGAAAAATTGGCCCCGGTGGTGGTTCGCTCCATGAACTACTGGCTGATCCCCGTCCCCCCCACGAGTTCAGTGAACAAGGCGGTGCTGGGTGCCGCCGTCCTCAGTTTCTCCCTCGAAAATCGATCCGGATTCTGGAAACGGACGATTGAGAAAGCAACCGCAGAAGATGCCACCCCGGACAATGCCACGCCGTTCTTCTGTGTGCTGGACGATGCCACGCGGAGTTACGGGGCCGCGCTGCAAAGCGCGTCGCAGGATGTTTCGCTGGGTGCCCCGCTCGTGTTTACAGAATCGTGGGAATTTGTGCACCGGGGAACGATCAAGGAAGAGAAGCCCGAAAAAACGGAGAAGGAACCGGCGGATGAAAAGAAGGAATAGTCAACTGCTGGTCTGGGGCGTTGCGTTGCTGGCCCTCGCGGGTTGCGCGGATCGACCGCACGACCTCGTGGCCCGGGGCGACAAACAGGCGCTGGAAGCACTGCTGACACAGGATCCTTCGTGTGTGAACACCGTGAACAGCTTGGGCAAGACGTCCATGCACTATGCCGTGACGATGGGGCGCGTTGACCTCATGGAACTCTTGTTGCAGCACGGGGGCACGCTTGAGACCCGGGACCGCACCGGGATGACGCCGCTGCATGTCGCAGCGATGATGGGGCGGGATGCGGAGGCGGTGTGGTTGCTGGCGCACGGTGTGGCACTTGCCGCCAAGGATGAGTTCGGCGATACACCGCTGCACACGGCTGCGCTCTTCGGCCAGACTGGCATGGTGGCTTTATTACGGTCACGCGGCGCGGATTGTGCGGAGAAGAACAGCGCCGGGCGCACCCCGCTGGATCTTGCCAGAAAAGAGCGGCAGACCGAGGTGGTGAAAATACTGGAGTCCGCGCCGGGCGGTTGATGCGGCGATCCCGACGCCATCAAGCGGGAACGGTGTACGAGAAGAGCGTGATGTCGTGGTGCTTGCCGTGCAGGAAGAGCGCTTCACGCAGGACACCCTCCTCGCGAAATCCCACGGCGGTCAAGAATTGCGCCAGTCCCGTATCGCCGGGCCCTGCGGGACACAGCAGCCGTCGGAGCTGCTGCTGACCGGCGGTCTCGCCGAGGAGAAAGCGAAACGATTCGCGGACGGATTTGGAGGCGTAGTCCGCTTCATTGCGGAAGTAAAGCCATAGCAGGGCGACGCCGGGTACGCGGTCGGGCCGTATTTTGATCAGTCCGAAGGGCTTGCTGTTCTTGTGCACCAACACGAATTCGCTCTCATAGGCCGGGGGATGCAGGGAGTCCATTTCGCGGTCGTATTGGGTGGCAAGAAAAAGACCGCTTTCGTGCAGGAGGAAATAGGCCGCCTCGTTCCAGTTTTCCCAGCGGGTGAGCCATTCGGCGTCGGCCTCCTCGATGGGGCGCAGACCAATGTGCATGCGGAAGGCGGCCCGCATGAGCAGTCGCCAAGATGGCTTTTCGGCGGGGGTGAGTCCCTGAATCATGCGCGAGAAATTGATACCCTCGGCGGACAATAGACTGAAGGCGGCCACCGCATTCGCGAGCCAGGCACGCTGCGCATCGCACCAAGGGCCGTGGGGATGCCGAAACGATCCGGTATAGGCGTGGTGCACGGCTGCAGCACCGCCACCGCAGAGATTGCGTGCCCAGCAGCGTATGCAGGCCGGGGTGGTCACGCTGCCGAGATCCTCGAAGGGGTCGAGTACGCGTTCATCGAGGGGACTTTCGGTGAGACCGCCGGCGTCGAAGGCGTCAATCCCGCAGAGGGCGCGCGATGGATAGACGTGGCCCCGCGCATCGACGGCGAGTTCGTTGGTCCCCGCCGGGTCGCGGCGGCGAACCGGCTGGCCCACATAAATCTGGTGGAACAGTTCGGCGATGGGGTCGAGGCGGAAATAGTGCTGGCATCGCAACTCCTCCGCATAGAAGCGTGCGGTCGCGCGCAGTCCTGCGGTGAAGTCTGCAGGATCGATGCCCGGCGATCCCGCATAAGCCCCTTCCATGTCCAGGCGAATGTGCGGGAACCCGGCTTTCGCCAATTCGCGAACCCCCTCAAGAAACGAACCGGTGCGCGGACACAGAACCACCGTGCCCTGCAGCGTCTTCGCGAGCTTCCCCCAAACAACGTTCAGGCAGGCGGCCATGCCGGAGACCGCAGTTTCGCCCTCGCCCTCCTTGACCGTCCACTCGATGGCGAGACCCTGCCCGGCTAGGGCGGCGGGGATTCCACGGATGGCGGAAACCTTGGTATGCAGCACCAGGCCCATGTTTTTCGAGGCAAGGCGTGCGGCGCGAAAGATTTCCGCACAGGCCCAGAGCAGTTCCGGGGACGGACTGAAATCCGCAGGAAGCCGGAGCTGGAAACGCAGGTTTTTCTGCAATCCTGAGCGACCAAGGAACATTGACAGGGCCTGGGGAAGCACTTGCCGTATGGAACCGAGGGGCCAGTCCAGCGAGAAGGTGTGGAGTCCGGTTTCAACGTCAAACTGTTTCTGAAGCACTTCCTGCGAAAGGGCGGGCAGGATGGAGTTGCAGGATCGCAGCCATTCGAGCTCGCCGACGACCTCTTCGATCTCCCGCTGCGAGTACCGCCCCTCGAGCAGGTGCGCCAACCGGGCTACGCTGGCCTCTGGGTAATGTTCAAGCACATCCCAGGAGACCGCGTCGCATTCGAAGCAGAAGCAGGTTTCGGTGTCCACCGCAAACCGTTTTCCCTCTTCTTCAAAGCGATGCAACCCGGCAGTTTTCATGTTAATAGGCTCCCAGCGTTCCCTTGGAGCGACTCCAGTCCTCGAAATACCGGAACAGCCCCATGCCGAGCGTGGTCCAGAATATGCAGCTCGCGATCAGCCAGTAGAAACAGGGGTGCACAAAAATCGCAAAGCCCACGTCCTGTATGAGGACCTTCTTGAGGCAAATGGCGGCGTCCGTGATGGGCATGGCATGCATGATGGCCGCAATGGCCCAACCACGGGCCAGCAGCTCCTCCTTCGCCAGCACCGCAAGCGCGAACAGGACAATCCGGAGGATGATGGCGACCTGACCCACCTGTTTGAAGACAAGCACCAACCCGCCAACCACGAAGCCGAATCCGAGCAGATTGCAGAAGGTGAGGAAGAGCAGGGTAAACACGGGAACGAAGCTGAAGTGCAGAATGCCGCCAACCGTCTTGGTCACCATCCACACCATGATGCTTGAGGAAAAGATGCTCATGATCGAGCCGACGAAACATCGGGCGAGGAAATTGGTGATGAGTCCGTGGGGACTCATGCACAACTGTTCAAGAACGCCGGAACCCGCCATGTCCTGCAGCCCCTGACTGAACATACCGACCACGCCGAAGGCGAAGATGCCGATGATGAAGCCCAGAATATAGTTTGTGGCCTTTTCACTGTCCTGGCTGACAATGCCCAGGATACCCTCCCCCTGCTGGGCAGGCATAAGACTGACGGGCGATGGAACCCCGGCAATCTGAGGCGCACCCGACGGGTCGCCCTGACTGAAGAGAAAGCCCAGAACCAGCACGAGCAGCATGCCGTAGCTGAGGACGAGCCCGGTGACGGTGCGGAACCAATACCGCCGCGTGATGATCCAGGAGCGGACAATCTCCGCTTTCATGACCAAGAAAAAACCCATGGTGATCCTTCCCGTTCGATTATATGGTGCTCGTGGTGAGCTTCAAGAATACCCGTTCAAGATTCTGCTGGCGGTGCTCAATGGCACGCAACTCGCAACCCAAACCCCGTAGGCGTTCGGCGAGGCCATAGAAGGCCTCTGACCGCGCGGCGGGCGACAGATCCAGTTGGACAAGAATATTGGGGCCTTCCGCCTCGGGATCGATTTCGACAGACAGCACACCGTTGATGCCGGAGAATTCCCCGGGTTCGGGCTGGCGATCCAGACGGTAGAGATACATTTCTTCGGAGAAGAGTCCCAACAAATCCGGGGTGGGCTGACAGGCGACCAGCTTGCCCTTGTCGATGATCCCGATGCGGTCGCACAATTCCTGCGCCACGTGCATGTCGTGGGTGGTCACCAGAACACAGCGTCCCTGCCCCCGGGTCATCTCGATGATTTTGTCCTTGATGGCGCGGGCACTTTGCACGTCGAGACCGGTGGTGGGCTCGTCTAAAAGGAGCACCATGGGATCCGAAATCATGGCGATGCAGATAGCCAGCTTCTGTTTCTGTCCCCGGGACAGCTTTCGCACCTCCACGTTTTTTTTCTCTTTGAGGCCGATGAAATCGAGAAGTTCGTGCGAGCGATCCTTGAGGATTTTTCCGCGCACATTGCGGAGATTGCCATAGTAGACGAGATTTTCGAGCGGGGTCAGGGGCCAGATGCTGGTGCGGGTTCCTTCGAGCACCACGCCAATTTTTCGGAGGATTTGTTTTCGTTTTTTCTCGACATCCATTCCGTCGACCAGCACCCGACCGCTGTCGGGTCGGATGAGGCCGGAGATCATTTTGACCGCGGTGGTCTTGCCCGCACCATTGGGCCCGAGCAGGCCAAAGACCTCGCCAGGACGGATGCCAAACGAAATGGATTCGGCGGCATGCACGGTGTTCATCTTGTACCAGCGCCGTTGCCTTGTGTCCTCGTCCAATTGCAGGAAATGGCGCGTGTAGAAGGTCTTGTTGATGTCTTCGGCTTCCACGAGATAGGAATCGTTCATAGTCATTACACCGACTTCTTCATGTAGGCTTGTTCGAGTTCGGCGAGGGCAAGGGCTTCATCCCCCAGTTCACCCGCCTTGAGCAGATACTCCAGGAACACACTTTCAAGATTGCGCACAGTATGCACCACCAGCACAAGGCTGAGGCTACCGAAACAATGGTACAACACGCCCAGCACGATGGAGAAACCGGCAAACTCCACCGATTGCAACAGCTCGTTTTCAAAGAAGTGCTTGTGGACGATGGAGAAAACGGCCGCCACGAGAAGAATGGCGAGCCACGCCTGTCCGGTCAGCGTCACAAGCAGGGGTTGGGCCGCCACCCGGTAAATCAATTCCTCCGCAAAGCTCACCGCGATGAAACGACCGATGAGCGTGGGGGTTTCCGCGAGAAAGCGGACGAATCCCCCGAGGTCGAAGAAATGCACGATCGCGTCGCGCCACACGTTGTGGGTGACCAGCAAGGAAATCGCGAAGAGCAGGTGGCCCAGCAGGAGCCCCAGCAGGATGTAACCGGGCGACGCCAGATCACGTGAAAAGGCACCCAGACGGGCTGCGTAATAGACGGCGAGGAGAAACAGGGCGGTCTGCAGACCGAGTGCAGCGGCAGGTAAGTATCGCGAAGGCGTGCTTCCCCGCCGGTTGTGCCAGAGGGTGCCAACGGCGAGCAGAAAGAACAGGACAAGGAACGGCACGATGAGTCCGCGCGCCCATGTCGTGTCGAGGATGGCCCTCACGTGTCGCCCTCTGCCGCGTCTCCGGCCATGGCCTCGATCATGGCACGCAGTGAAAACCCGCCATCCGCATGCCGACGATATCGGTCACGCAGGGCGTCGAATTCCGGTTTGAGAAGGCCGTAGCCGTACATGTCGTGCAGTTTTCCATCGCGGGGCACATGGGCCTGCAGGGTAAGCTCGCGGCGGGCGCCGCTCAATTCCATGATGCGCCAGGACGCGGTGTTGAATGCGTAAATAAAGGCTCCGATGCGGTGGAGGTTCAACTCGTCAAAGCCATATTCGAGGGCACGATACACGGCGATGGCGGAGGTCATGCGGCTGCGTCGGGATTCTTCACCAAGGTACACATCGACCGTGCAGGAGCGATTGCGCCAACTGATGTTCTGGAGCGATAGCAGGCCAAGTGGCCCACTGGATTTTGAATCAATGATGAGATAGATGCCGCCCGGCATGGTGTGTCCGGCGGCGCGACCCAGCATGGCCACAATCTGGGCGCGCACCTGCTTGGGCGCGCGGGCCGGGTCGCCATAGAGAAAATGCTGGAAGTCGGGCCGCTCCATCCATGCGGCCACGGTGTCCAAGTCGCCACGCTCGGCGCGGCGCAGAAAGGTATCCGTCACGATGGGCATGCTGGCCTTTCCAATGCATCCGAAGCCAAAAGGGCCAGAGCCTCAAAATCGTGCCACCGGCCCCGTGCGTAGTAGGCTTCGCGCATGATGCCCTGCCCCACGAATCCGTGGGAACGCAGGAATTGAGCCAGGCGTTCCTCAATCGTGAGACAGTGCGCAGTAAGCTTGCGGAGATTCATTTCTGTAAATGCCCTGCGGTGGATAAACGCCATCATTTCCCCGGCAATGGGCTGTTCCAATTCGGATTCCTCTCCATAGAAGACCACAAATTCACCGAAACGCGCCTCGAAGGGAGCGCGACGCAAGGCGCAGAAGAGCCGCACGCATCCCTGTAGATCTTCGGCGGCATAGAAGAGCCCCGGGCCGACCTCGGGCCTGCCGAGGGTTTCGCGCAGCTCATCCAAGGAGGGTTCCAGCGGCTCACGCTTTCCATCAAGCACCGAGGCGCGCAGATCGCCGGATCGATAACAGGCGCAAAGGGCCGCAGCGTCATCGGCGTCGGCCTGCCGGATATGTCCATGAGCGCCGGAAATCATCGGGCCTCCTTGATAACAGTGCAGAAGAAGCCCGGCGAAACCCAGTCGCCGGGAGGCAAGAACAAACGCCACGCTTAGCGTCCACCAGGTCGCCGGATTGTTGCTCGGCGACCGATGCACATCGCGCAGGTCAGCGAAACCCGAGCTGATCTGCCCGGGTACGTTGCCTAGATGCCCATCTCGTATTTCTTGTTGTACTGGAAGTCCCGCCAAGCCCTGTAGGCGGCGTTGAACAGGTTGGTGAAGGCTTCCGCGCGGGCAACGGTGGAAATCCGTTTGATATGTTTCATTGCATGACTCCGTCCAACACTTCGGACATGCCGGCCGGCATGACACCCCAATTGACTTCGATTATGCGTTGACCTGATCTTTCCCTTGAACCAGTGGGGTGGTGATACCGATGAACTGCGAAATAAAGGTCATCTTCACTTCCACGGGAATCGAGGCGGCGCGAACAGGCGCCTGAGTCAACGGTTTCAAACGTTTCATGTGTAAATCCTTCTGGCTGAGGGCGTCCCGAAAAAGGATGCCCCCCGCAGCCCGGTCAGGCGGTAGCGGTCTGGTTCGTGTCCGTGGGGGTCACCGGCTGCTTCAGTTGGATGACTGGCAGAAAGAACGAAGTCAATGCCGTGGACAGGAAGCAGAGCTGCGCCTGAAAATCGCTGGTAATCCCAGTGCAAATGGCACTCTCGGCCTTTGCAGGCACCAAGGTAAGCATTCGTGTATGCCGCATGTCCTTCTCCTCTTTCCTAACCGGGGAACGGTTTCTTGAGTGAACCCGACCCGCAGTTTATGCCGATGTGGCGTTTTTCGCGGTGAGGGCGGTCACCAATACTCTGAACATTTCGGCGACTACCGTGAGTACCTGACCCAAGGTCGCCCGGTCTGCCGCAACGGAAGGCCGTTTACTGATCGCGCGTATGTGAACCATGGTTGCTTTTCCCTCCTTATAAAGACCCCGACGAACGCGGGGAACCAGATATCCTCAGGCGGAAGCGGATTCCTTGCCTGTGAAAAAGGTGGCTACCGCGCTCAAGAGATTTGTGAAGAACTCCAGAAATAGCCCGATCGATGTGGATGCCGCAGCTTGAGGTGCCCTATCCCGGCTCTTTGAAACTGTTCGTATATGCTTCATTATCTATATCCCTCTCGGCCCTTTGATGGGCTACATTCCATGCGCCCGGCCTCTTGGGCACGTATGGCAGTATACCACCTGTACCCGGCTTCTTCAAACCCCAGTGCGGAACATTCGGCACATTGCAACGGCAAAAAACCTACAATCGCCGAGCGAGCCATTCACAGCGACCCGCTACACCGGTTTACTCATTGAAAACGAAGCAATGCGCCTTACGGTTTACGGGGGGCGGGAGAATGCTGTCCCGCTCCTCTGGATTTACTTCTTAAACACCTTAACCTCATCACCCACTTTGAGGACGGGCGTTTGGGGCCAATTATTCCACTTGAACAAATCACTAACGCGCACACCGTATTGGCGGGCAATCCCGGACGGGTTGTTGCCCTTGGACACCACATGCACGATGGGCTCCGCCGCTTTGGCCGCCTTGGGGGCGGGGTCCTTGGCCTCGGCGAGTTGTGTTCGCTCAGCAGGGGCTTCCTTTACTTCCTTGGCCACGACTTCAGGTGCCGCCGATTTTTCGCTGGGATGAATCACGCAGACCTGCCCAAGTTTCAGCACCGATGCCGGCGTCAGGGAATTCCAGGTAAGCACGTCACTGACCTTGACGCCATACTTGGAGGCAATGGTGCTGGCCGTGTCGCCCTTGGCGACTATGTGCTTGATGGTCGGGGCCGTCTTGGCTGTTTTTGCGGCGGCCGGGGCCGGGGAGGCGGTCGGGGCTGCTTTCCCTTTGGCGGCGAGCCGCAGGGAGTCGCCCACGTGCAGCAGCGTGTCGCCGGAAAGCCCATTCCACGCGCGCAGATTATCGACGCTAACCTTGTATTTCAGCGCGATTTTGTTCAGCGTGTCGCCCGATTGCACGGAATACGACTGGCCAGAAGCAGCCTCGGCGGCGGTGTCCTTCTTGGCGGGTTGGGCCGGGTCAGAAATATGCAGCCGGTCGCCGGGCCGGATGACAGCCGCCTCGTCAATCTGATTCCACTCTTTCAACTGCCGCAATTCCAGGCCGTTGGACTTGGCTATTTCGTTAAGGGTATCCCCGGGACGGACGGTATAGCCGTTCGTGTCGCCCGAGGTGGCCAGCTTGGATTCTTCGCTGGGGGCGTCTTTCTTGTCGTCGTCCGCATCCTTGGTTTCAGTGCTGCCTCCGCGACCTTCCGGTGCATTGGGTACACGAAGCACCTGCCCTTTGCGAATGGAGCTGCCCGGACGCAGTTTGTTGCACTGGGCCAGATCGCGCGGATCCATGCCGTATTGCTGGGCGACCTTGGCAAGCGTGTCGCCCTTTCGCACCTGATATTTGGCGTATATTTCGACCTGAGGCATGTCTTTGATGGCGGCGGCAAACTTTTCTTCATCCGCAGCAGGCACAGCGACCCGGAATTCGCGGTTGGGCGGGGTGACTTCCTTGATGAGTTCAGGGTTGAGCTTGGAAAGGGTTCCAGAGCTATAGCCCATGGCCTTATCCAAATCGGAAAGCGCATACATACCCTTGACGCGCACCTCCGCCGTACTTTCTTCCGGCTGAGGGGTAATGGTGAATCCGTAGCGCTCGGGACTGTTGGCGATAATCATGGCCGCGAGAAACAGCGGATAGTAGCGTTTGGTTTCGAGGCGAATGCGGTCCGAGGCCGGAGGCGTCTGGATGAGGCTCCAGAAATCGTGGTCGCCCCCGTTGGCGTCAATGGAGCGCTGCAGACCGCCCTCGCCCATGTTGTAGGCGCTGAGCGCGAGAGCCCAATCACCATCAAACTCATCACGCAGGTACTTGAGGTATTCAATGGCCGCTCGGGTGGCAGACTTCCAGTCATTGCGCTCATCGACATAAGTATCCTGCTGCAGACCGTACCGAGTGGCCGTGGGGCGCATGAACTGCCACATCCCGCCCGCCCCTGCAGGCGAGGTCGCGGAGGTGCTGAAGCCGCTTTCGATTAGGGCGAGCCAAGCCACATCGGGGGGCAGACCGGCTTTTTCAAATTCCCTTCGCATATAGGGCATGTAGCGGGGGCTGCGATTGAGGAAGGTCTGGAATTTCCCGGGAATGGTGTGTTGCCAGAACTCGATTTCGGCCAGAACCGGCTCCGGCAGGGGAAACGGAACCCGGAGGTCGCCCTTTTCTCCGGCTGCGGAGTCCAACTGGTTGGGATGGGTTTTGGAGTGGTGATTGGTGGAATTGAGGATCTTCCCGAATTCCTTGCGCATGGAATAGAACACCGAAGGATCCATGTCTGCCTCGGTCATGCGCTTGAGCATGAGGGCGTAGCACTCGACGGATTTCTTATGATCACCGGCCTCTTCGGCCTTGTTGCCATCTTCGAAGGCCTTGGCGGCCTCCCGCAAAAGTTCAACGACAGGCCGATTATTGACAGGATCGAGGTCATCGGTCTTCACATTGGCACGCGGGGCGGGATCAAACTGGTGGGTTTCCGTAGGCCTGGTGGTGGCGCAGCCACCGGTCAGCAAGGCAGCCATCAAGGAGAAAAGTAATCCCCCCGGCAGTGCCCAGCGCATTCCAATACTGAACTTATCCATCGTTGTTCGCTTGAACATGACCGCTCCCATGCGTGCATGCCGGATGTAGAACAGAAAAGCGCCTGGAGTCGTTCCCACATCACTGTCACCCCGGCGAATCCGCCGGACAGAGCGACACCCTTTCAACCAAACTGGCTATGGGTGCAGGGAATTCTCCGGCGAGGCCGGCATCCACGGTGTTTTACACAGCCACCCACGAGAGGTGGCCGGTTGCTTCCTCATATTTTTAGTGCCACGTCGGACGGCTGAACCTGTCCACGGGGGTGACACGCCCAAATACGCTGGCCTCAACAGAGACCGATCCGGGGACCCGAAGAACCCTGTAATAGTCTATCCTACATCTTGTGGGAAGTCAAGCCAAGATCCCGCATATTGTGGGGATGTATTTGCTGTTCGAAAGTAGTGGTTACCCCCGTTCTGGGGCCTTCTATCCAGCTGGGCCGCTCGGGTGGAGCGAGGGGGGCTTGCTTGTTATAATGCGGCTCAACGCAGAAGGAGAATGAACATGAATGAGGCCGTCCATTTTGGTGCGGGCAACATCGGGCGCGGGTTTCTCGGGCAATTGTATTTCGAGTCCGGTTATCGCACCACGTTCGTGGATGTGGTGGATGAGGTGGTCGAAGCATTGCAGCGTCGCGGATCATATCCTTTGCGGCTGGTGGAAGACACCGAGGAAACGTTGACGATTGAGAATGTAGGCGCGGTACACGGACGGGATGTGGAGGCGGTGGCTGGGGCGGTGGCCCGGGCGGATATCGTTTCGACGGCCGTGGGTGTGCCAATATTGCCGCGCATTGCGCCCGCCCTGGCAAAAGGCATCGAGCGGCGCTTCGCGGATGAAAATGCGGCACCACTCAATATTATCGTGTGCGAGAACTTGATTGACGCGGGGCCGTACCTCCGCAACGAAATCCGCAAGCATCTTGATCCGGCGTTTCATGACATCTTGGAAACCTCGGTCGGGCTGGTGGAGGCGTCCATCGGACGCATGGTTCCGGTGATGACCGAGGCGCAGAAGGCCGAAGACCTGCTTCTGGTATGCGTTGAGCCGTACTGCGAACTGCCGGTTGACGGTCAGGGCTTCAAAGGGGCAATTCCCGAGATTGCGCACATGAAGGCGCTGCCGAAGTTCAAAGCGTATGTCGAGCGCAAGCTCTTTGTGCACAACATGACCCACGCCGTGACCGCCTATGCGGGATATCTTCGCGGGCATGAATTCATCTGGCAGGCGATTCGCGATGAGAAGGTGCTGGCGCTGGTGGAAGGCGCGGGCCAGGAAAGCTGCGCGGCGCTGGCGCGCAAGCATGGACTGGACACGGAAACCCTGGAGGCGCACCGCCAAGACCTCCTTCGTCGCTACCACAACCGAGCCTTGGGCGACCAAGTGGCGCGGGTGGCGCGCGATCCCCTTCGGAAACTGAGCGCGAACGACCGACTGATTGGCGCGGCACGCTTGTGTCTGGAACAATCGCTCCCGCTGGAACATATTGCGGTGGCCATAGCTGCGGCTCTGCGGTATGCCGCGCCGGATGACCCCGCCTCAGCGCAACTGCAGGCGGTGCGGACCGAGCATGGCGACGAGGGCGCGCTGGCGGAGTTTTCGGGGGTGGAGCCGGGGTCTGTGTTGAGCGCGGCGGTATTGGAAGCCGCGAAACGGCTGGTGGAACACGGGTTGGCCTAACCGGGAGTGCGGACATGGACGAAGTGCGCTTGGGCGTTATCGGGGTGGGCGGCATGGGCACGGAGCACGTGCGTTACCTGCGTGCGGGCGATGTGAAGCGGTGCGTGCTGGCTGCCGTGTGTGATGTGGTGCCGGAACGTCTGGTTCCGTATCGAGACACGGTGAAGACGTTTGACGACAGCGCGACCCTGATTCGCTCGGGCGCGGTGGATGCGGTGTTGATTGCCACGCCGCACTATGACCACACGCTAATCGGTATCGACGCGCTTCAGCAGGGGCTGCATGTGCTCACAGAAAAGCCGATTTCCGCGCACAAGGCGGACGCGCAGCGCTTGCTGGCGGCCCACACGGACAAAAGCCGGGTGTTTTCGGTGATGTACCAGATGCGAACGATGCCGATGTACCGCAAGCTGCGCAAATTGGTGCAGGACGGGGATCTGGGCGAAATCCGTCGGGTGAACTGGATAATCACAACGTGGTATCGCACGGAAGCTTATTACGCCTCGGGCGGATGGCGGGCGACCTGGAAGGGGGAAGGTGGCGGGGTGCTGCTCAATCAGTGTCCGCACACCTTGGATCTGCTTCAGTGGATATGCGGCATGCCGGTTAAGCTCCGCGCGTGGTGTAATTTCGGGAAGTATCACACTATCGAGGTGGAGGACGAGGCGAACGCCTATTTTGAATACGCCAACGGGGCCACGGGGCTCTTTTCGACCACCACCGCCGAGGCACCGGGGACGAACCGTTTCGAGATTGCGGGCGACCGGGGCAAAGTTGTTTGCGAAAACAACCGCATCACCTTCACGCGGAACGAGGTGAACGCGCGGGAGTACAGCGACACGACGGACGAGCGGTTTATGCCACCGGAGGTATGGAATGTCGATGTGCCGTTTTCAGCGGCGCTAACGAGCCATGCGAATATCGTGCAGAACTTCGTGAATGCGATATTGGACGGTGAACCGCTGGTCGCGCCTGCGGAGGAGGGGATGGCCTCCATTGAGCTGGCAAACGCAATGCTGTACTCGACCTTCGAGAACCGCGAGGTGAGCCTACCGCTGGATGCCGACAGCTACGAAGCTGCATTGAAGGCGCGCATTGCCGGGTCGCAGTTTGTGAAGGGCGCGGTCAAAGAAGGGTCGCTCGATCTAGCAGGTTCGCAGCCCTAAGGAGGGGGTCGGCCTATTCTTCCCTCAGTAACACGTCGCAAACCAGCCTGGTGCGGTTGAGTATGGCCCGGAAAGGACCGCCTTTTCTGGCGCGTTCGCGCAGTCGCATGATCATGAGACGCTGAAGACGGTATTTGGTGAGCTTTGCGGGTGAACCCTTGATGCTCTTACCCGAGACCTGCTCCAGCGGTTTCCAGATGCCTTGGACAGGATAGCCGAGCGTTTCGAGATCTTCCGGCGCAAGCCGGGTGATGGCCGCTTTCATGCGCTTGAGTTTGGCGGGGTCGTCCGCCAGTTCCTGCGCCCATTTTTTCACTGAGCCTGTGGTGGGACGGCTGTGCTTGGCCACGCCAATGGGATCACCCAAGCCTTTGGGGCGATCTTCCGCGCCCTTGCGCTTGCCGTAGTCGATGGCTTCCTGCTCAAAGGGCACGCCGAGGTAATCGCAGATGTTCTTGAACCAGGTTTCCGGATCCTTGACGAGGTCTTCGTAGCGCACGTGGATGAAGGGAACCTCTTTCTGGCGCAGAAAAGCGGCCAAGGCAGGCACATAGCGGTCGAGAATGGGGTTGTGTTTCTCGGCGGCCTCGTAATCGCCCTCGAAAAAGGAATTTGCGAACGAGGAGAACAGCGCGAGGGGGTTGCGGGTGAGCACCACGTACTTGGCGTCCGGGAAAACCTTCATCATGAAGGGGAGGATAAGCCCGTAGGCCGGTGTTTTGTCCAAGCAGAAAGTCTTTTCGCCCTTCCCTTCCATGAATCGCCCGTATAGGACATCACAATAGGCGCGGCAGGCGTCCCAATAGTCCTGTTCCCCGCCTGGCAATTGCGACACAAAGAGTTGCTGGGCCTCGGCGGCGAGAATGTGGTCGTAAGGGGCGTGGTTCACCTTGTCCCAGACGCCAAGATGGGCCAGCGGGGTGAGGAGATGGGGTTCCGGCCCGCCCTGAATCATGGTATGGGAGGAGAGCATGCGCTCAAGCATGGTGGTTCCAGAGCGGGGGGAGCCAATCACAAAGAGTACTTTGGGGTTCATACCGGTTCTCCTGCGGGGAAATTCTGCCGAGGGGCTCAACTTTACCCAATTCTACACTAAAGTTGCCGAGATTGTAAATTTACGTTGACATTTTTCAACTTCGATGGTAGCATTGTGTGTGAGCAGAGGGATCGGCTTCATGTTGTCCGGTTCCAGCGTTCTTGGAGGGGCGGGTGTCCCCGTAAAATCAAAGTGGAGGATGTTCCCATGCGCAGTCTGTTCCGTTTTACCGTGTCGACGATGGTCTTATTGGCAGGGCTTCTGACCCTTACGGGTTGTCCGCTTCTTTTTCCACCCACAGCGGTCGTGACGGTTATCCCTGGAACCGCGACGATCGCGGTGGGGGGTAGCATTTCCCTTACGGCCAGTTCCACGAACCGGGGGGACGATTTTGTCTGGACGACCAGTAACGCCGCTATTGCGACGGTCACCTCGGGGATCGTGAGCGGTGTTTCGGCGGGAGTCGCCACGATTACCGCAACAGGCACGACGAGCGGGAAGTTCGGGACGTGCGTGGTGACGGTGGAGTCCACGAGCGAGGGTGAAGGTGAAGCCGTCGAGGCGAACACGATCGTGACGGACACGAACTCAGTGAATGTGCCGGAAGGCGGCACGGCCCAGTTCCGGGTGAAGCTGAGCGCGCGCCCGGCCACGGACGTGACGGTTTCGGTGGCCAATGTCGCCGGTGACAGCAGCATTTCGGTGCAGTCGGGTGCGAGCCTGACGTTTTCGTCGGCCTTGTGGAATGTGTTCAAGGCGGTGACGTTGTATGCGGCGGTGGATGCGGACGCGATTTACGGACAGGCGACGATCCGGTGCAGCGCGCCGGGGTTTGTGAACAAGAACGTGACCGCCACTGAACAGGACAAGGACACGCCGCCCGTAAAGAAGGCGTTGGTGGGTTGGGTGCATGACACGGAGGGGATGCCGGTTGCTTTCGCGGCGGTCACGGCGGGTTCGCAAGTGGGCAATACGGACGGTGTGGGGCTGTACCGCTTTGAGCAGGTGGATGAGGCCCCGGATCTGCTGGTGGCGGTGCAGGCGGACGGTTTCACGGCGAACAGCCGGGCAATCGACACGACAGCAAGCGATTCGCCGACGGCGAATTTTGTATTGAAGCGTCGCGTGCTGGCCTCTCCGCTGAACATCGACACGGGCGGCACGGTGGAAGACGGGTCGGGGAATTCTTTGACCCTGGCGGCGAAGTCGCTGGTGACGAAGTCGGGCAAGTCGGTGACGGGCGATGTCGATGTGAGCATCACGGCGCTGGACGTTACCAACCCGAGTGAGCTGAAGGCGTTTCCGGGCAGCTTCAACGGTCTGGCACTTGCCCGGAAGACGGGTGGCACCGTGCAGCTGGAGACTTTCGCGCTGGCCGAGTACGATGTGCGCCAAAATGGCGAGGAAGTCCAACTGAGCCTTGCTAAGAGTGCCGGGGCCACCATTCGATTGCGGTTGAACGATGATCGGCTTGCCGTGGATGAGAACGTTCCGCTGTGGTACTTCAACGAATCGACGGGCTTGTGGGAAGAGGTCGGGAACGGTCTGGTTCAGTCGGATTTGGAGGGCCTGTATTGGGAGGCCAACATCCCCCATTTCTCGTGGTGGAATTGTGACAAGCCGATAGACACGAAGCAGTCGATCTCGGGTCGGGTGCTGGATGTAACCGGAGGCCCGATTTCGGGGGCGATGGTCTTTGGCGAAGGCACGTCATACAGTGGGACGAGCTATGGCATGACGGACGCTGATGGCCAGTATTGCATGGATGTGAAGTGCGACTCGACGGTGAACGTAAGCGTATTGCTGCCGGGCGCATCGCAAACGGTGGACAGTGAACTCGTGACGGTGTCCGCGAATTGCGGGGTGACGTGCGGCATGGAAGGCGGCACGACGGCGCGCGACTTGCAGGGGTATTTCCCGTCGGGGATCGAGGGCTACGTGCGCAACGGGGCGACAGGCGCGCCACTGGAGGGAATCACGGTCTACAGTTCGTCGGGGGTGACGGCGGTGACGGATGCGACGGGGTATTACATGATGAACGCGCCGGAGGAGGCTCCGGTGACGGTGTATGTGGTGGGTCGTCCCTCGATCGTGGTGATGACGGGTCTTTCGGGCGATCCCTGGGTGCAGGCGAATTTTGATGTGGAGTTGCCGAGCGATGGCGATGTCGTGGGGCAGATCATGTCGGTGAATCTGGTGGATCAGACCGGACTGCTGCCTGATCTTCCTGCGAAGAGTTTTTCTGCGCAGGTGAATGTGGCGCAGTTCTTTGCCGACCTGCCGTATGGCATTGACCGCGCAACCCCGGGTGACAGCTATAACGTGTACACGATGGCGGAGCTTGAAGGCATTCTGGGCAGTCTTGGGTACTTTGCAGGGAAAAGTCTGACTTCGATCGGTGACCTGGTGCCGACGGGCCCGCTCGATCCGGGAGCCACGGGCAGCATTTCGGACGGGGTCTCGGAGAACGCCATGGTCAGTCTTTCGGACTTTATGAACAACCTGAATTATTGGCAGAAGTCGGAAACGCCAGACTCAATCGTGAAGCAGCTGATGGCGAAGGAGTTCGGGTTGTTTGATGAATCCCTGCTGCCGTTCATGTCGGGTACCTTCCTTGATACCTACAGCCTGCTGGACATGATTTGGGGGGGTGGGCCGCAACCGATGAAGCAATTGCCTCAGGGCCGGATTTCGAACACCGCTCCACTTGCTTTTTCGTGGCCGGGCGGACTGGACATCGGTGCTTTTGACTGCACCGTAAATCCGGGCGAGCCGGTGACGTTCACCTCGCTGGACACGAACGCGAACGGTCTCACCCGTTTTGATTTTTCCAACGGACTGAACCTGACTTGGACGGTTCCCTCGACGCCGGGCGATCTGGTGGTTCTCGTGGGCGCGTTCATCTCGCTGGAAGCTGCGGGCGAACTGGGTATGGGCAGTGTGGGGAAACTGTTACAGCAGCCTTCGGATGAGGTGTTCGTGCTGACTTGCGCGGTTGAGGACGATGGCGAATTCAATGTGCCGCTGGCCCTGTTGAAACGGAACATCCCTCGCTGGGCTGCGAACAAGCCGCTGATCGGCGCGCTGGGCTTTGGGCGGGTTTATCGCGGTGAGACGAGTGTGCCGTTGACGGGTGGCGGTAATGGCACGGTGAATCTTGTGCGTGCCGAGCTTTCGTTCAATGTCGGTTATGTGCCGGAAGTTCCGGACGTGGGGGGGGATGCGGCCACGGCGGAGTCGATACCGCTTGATGGTTCGCAGGTTTACGGGATGGTGGACGACCCGAACGACCCGAGTGACTGGTACAAGTTCACGGCGACAGCAGGCCATGTGTACTCGATTCCGGTGGGCGGCGGTTGTGATATCACCTTGGTATCCGCTGACGGCACGGAATTGGCGGTTCCCGTGATAGATTACATGACGGGTGATGAAATCCTTTGGTACGCGCCTTCGGACGGAGAAGTCTATGTGCGCACGCAGTATTCCGGTGGCGGAGAAGGCCTGAACATCCTGCCGGTGTATTTCTTCTCGCTTTCAGATATGGGCGAGATGCCGGAAAGTGTGACCTTTCCGGATGTGGCGCTGGAACTCGCGATCCGTGATGCGATGTACTGGTATGGCGAGGGCGAGGTGGTGCCGACTGAGGGTGAGGTGACTCCGCCTGAAGGCGAGGTGATCCCCTTGGGCGTGGCCTCGAACATCGTGGAAGGCGAGTGGATATCAGTGCCGGTGAATCAATTGGTGGCGTATGGGAACGGCACCAGTTGCACCGGTACGGTGACCGTGCCCGGGGCGACGGATGTTCGGGTTCATTTCAGCACGATCGAACTTGGCTATGGTGACCAGATGTCCTCGTCGTCCGGTGACTGGTGGGGGGAGATCGTGTATACGGATGTGACCACGAATCAAGCCTATGCGGACAACCTGTATTTCATGTTGTATAGCGACGGCAGCAACCCGGGCACATTCGTTATTGATGCGGTGCAGTATATCGGTGCGGCCGATCTGGTTCCTGAATTCACCGGCGACCTGTTCACGGCCCCGTGCGGGGATATCCCTCTGAGTCAGGGACCAATTCCGATTGTCGACCTGCTCCGGTTGGGTGATTTGTATGCCGATTACGATGGCATTACGGACCTCTCCGGTATTGAGTGGTGCAAACGTCTTCACTGGCTGGAACTGGCGCACAACCGTATCGCGGATTTGTCACCACTGGCAGGTCTGGAGCAATTAGAGCATCTGGGCATCGGCAGCAACGGGCTGACGGATATTTCCGGAGTTGCGAACCTTCCGCAGTTGACCTCGCTAGATCTAGATAGCAACGAGGTCAGTGACCTGACGCCGCTGGCGGGTTTGGTGAACTTGTATCGTCTTTCGGCCGCCTGGAATATGGTGACCGATATCAGCCCACTGGCCAACCTCACGGGGCTGTTTGATCTTCAGTTGGGTAATAATCAGATCGTGGATCTGGCACCGCTGGAGGGCCTGATTGAGCTGAACTATGTTGGATTGGAGTCGAACCTGATCGTCGATGTGACGGCCTTGGTAAACAACCTTGGTATTGGTCTGGATGAGTACGATTGGAGTGATTCGGTGAACCTGTGTGACAACCCGCTGAGTTCGCAGGCCCTGACCGTGGATATTCCGGCGATTGAAGCGCGGGGTGCCATGGTGGAGACTTGTAACTGGTCGATGGAGGGTGAGATGCCCATGGAAGGGGAAGTGATACCGCTTTGAGCGTGAACGCGCGCGGATGCGCTGTTTGAGTTATGCGGCCCTCACTCCTGCGGTTTTCGCGGAGTGAGGGTTTGCTTTTTTCGGGGATATTGGGGCGGGTTCAGAAGGTAAGCACTTTGATGCCAAGGGGGACGGGGTGGATTTCCTGCGTGTCGAGGTAGTGTCTCAGGATGGCGCAGCGGTCGGCGTCGATGATGTGGTCATTTCCTTTTTCGTAGACGATTTGCCCGGTGGCGTTGACGGCGTAGGTGTGCGAGGCGTATTGGGATTCGCGATCGGGGATGGGCGGGAAGAGAATCGTACGCTCATGGAGACGGCGCTGCAGTAGTTCGGTCATGAACTCTTTGACGCGGCGACGCACGGGGGTGCCATCGGCCAGGGGTTCGGTTTCCAGCGTGGCTCCGAATTCGAAGGCCCGCACTTTTTCGCACCAATCCTCGCCTTGGGCCATGAGTTGGTGGGCGACGGCACGACCGTTGTTTCCGCAATCGATGCCGATACCTTGAAACTGGTAGGCGCGATCGAGTTCTTCGATGATGCGCTGTTGCTTGGCGTAGTTGACGCCCTCGAGATGCAGACGGAGGACATTGATCCAGTGCGGGGCTTCGTTTCGGTAGACGACAAACTCCGAAGGGTCACGGGCATAGCCGAGATCGCAACCAAGATAGTAGTCGCCACCGGGAACACCGCTTGGTGCCTCGAAGGGGTCATCTTCGCGCAGGGTGATATCTGCGGCGGTGAGCGAGTGGTCTATGCAATCGAGATAGTCGTCGAGCGCGAATACCGCATGGGCGGGTTCGCCGTGCTGGCCCAAGACGCGGTGAATGTAACCCGGGGCGGTGCGTCCGCCGTAAAGCAGGGCCAGTTCGGCGTCTTTTTCGGGGGTGAATTCCGGATTGAGGGTGCTGGGCCATTGGTATTGTTCGGCCTGTGTCATTTGGGTCATGCGATAGAAGGTGTTGCGCAGGCCATTGGGCACACCATAGACCCAGCGCCGTCCATCGCCATTGAGTGCCTGATAGAGTTCGCCCCAACTGGTCTCCGTCATCTCTTGCGCCTCGTCGACCATCTGCCAATCGACGTGCATGCCCTGAAAATTGGTGCCACGCGGTCCGGCGATGCGGCCCCAGAGCACGAAGCCGTTGGAGAAGCGTAGCAACCACGAGGGGGAACGGCGCATCTCGAGGAGGGAGGGTGCGAACTCGGGCGTGGTTTCAAAACGGCGTGCGATGCGTGCCATGAGGGGAAAGAGATGGTTTTCGGTTTGGCAGGCGATGAGCATTTCGGTGTTCGGGCAGGCAACCATGGCCCAAGCGGTGATCAATTCGATTTCGCAGGTCTTTCCCACGTCGCGGCCATCGCAATGGACTTTGCGCTTGGCGCGCGACTCCAGGGAAACCCGCTGGTAGGGACGGGGCTGCCAGGGCTGTCCATCGCGGGCGCGCATATGGTCGCGGGCGAAGTTTTCGCGGATCTGGATTTGCATCCAGTCGTTGATCTCGCTTTCGCTCAGGCCCCGGACCCCCAGGACTTGGCGGGCGTGTGTGGCATCCCACGGACAGACTTGTGGTGCTATGGACATGGTCGTTCCTTGTTCTTGTGGAATGGGCGTGGCTATTGGCGCGTCCAGACCCGTACGGTCATGGTGCGTCGCCCCCATTGCAGCGCCCGGTTGTGGCTTCGGAAAAAGAGGTCTATCTTTTCCTGGGTGATTTTGGATCCCCGATCCTCGACGCGTCCGTAGCCGTAGCCTTTGACATACATGACGGTTCCAAAGGGATACTTGGACGTGTCGGCGGCGATGGTGCGGCCTTCTTTGGCCCTTGTCCCGCTGGCGGTGCGGCCGATTTTTTTGGTTTTGCCCGTGCGGACATCGACCGGTTTTCCGTACCAGGTGCGCTTCCATCCGCAGCACTTCTTGCACTTGCAGTAGGCGGTGACCATCATGGTGCGGTCGCTAGCCTGCGCATGGGCAGGGGGGCGCACGGTGGCGCAGCCGCCGAGCAGTACGACGGGCAGAATCACGAGCCAAGCGATGTAGAAGGGTCTCGTCATGGTGCTCAGCATACTACCGTCTTTTGCACGGAAACAACCGCCACGGGCGCTACTCAGCATCCGAGTCCGGGGGGGCATTTCTCGTCGCGGTAATTTCTTCAATGACGCCGACGGAACGCTGCATAATGGATTTCATGCGGTCGGCAAGACCGGTGTCGACTGGGGTTCCGAGTTTTGCGCATGCCTCTTCGAGTTCTTTCATGGCCTTCCTTAACCTTTCCCGGGCGCGTCCGGCGACTTCGATCGCAGATGGCGTCCTTTCGCTGGTTTTCTTGGTGATTTCGTTCTCCGTTGGGAGCGCTTCTTCCGCGCGACGAGCGAGGAGGAGCGAGAAGCACAGGTCTTCCACCCGTAAGACGATTAGCGGGTTCTCTGCGACCCCGCGCTGTTTGAAGAATCTTCGCAGGCCCGCAACGAATTTCTTCGCGACGATGTGTTCTTTGTCGGACATCCAAGGCGCGCCGAGCGCCAGTTCTCTTAATCCCATCCCCTCTCCTCCCCGTGGAGCCTGTTTGTACGCCGCTCTCTCACCCTCTAGCGCCGGGTTTTGCACTATTGGGGTGGTGGCAAGGGGATGCCTGCCTTACCAACACGCCTGCAGGCAGCTCGCCTGCCCAATCCCGAAGGAATTGCCGCCGCCCCGTCTTGTGTTTCTCAAACCCTGCAACGCTATAATGCCCCAAGGAAGCCCCACAGTCGCAACCCTTCCCATCAGGAGATTGTTCCATGAAACTCGGCGTATCCGGCTTTGTCATTGGCGTGGTATTGGCCCTCTCAACGCAGGCCTTCGGCGGGGATCCCTCCCGCGACAAAACCTGTTTCCAGATTTTTGCGCCGTACAACGAGGCGGTAGACATCGGTTCCGACATGGCCGTGGTCTATGGGGTCGATGACACTTTCACCGATCGCGTGGCGCATTGGCACGAGAAGGGCTATGCCGTGGGTATGATGACCGGTATCGCCTGGGGCAACTACGACGACTATTACGCCACACCCAACGGCTTCCGCAAGGACGAGGTGCAGACGGACAAGGACGGCAAGCTCTTCATGCACGGCAACAGCACCACCGTGGGCTATAACGTCCCAACGCCCGCCTATGTCGAATACATGAAGAAGAAAATTGACCCTGCCATCGATGCAGGCGTACAGGCCATCTACTTTGAAGAACCCGAATATTGGGCACAAACCGGATGGAGTCCCGCCTTCAAGAAGGAATGGGAGCGTCTCTACAACGAACCCTGGCAGGCACCGGACTCCAGCGTGGACGCGCAGTATCGCGCAAGCAAATTGAAATACACCCTGTATTTCGAGGCCCTGCGCGAGGTCACCCACTACATCAAAGAGCGCGCAAAAGTCCTCGGACGCACCATCGAATGCCATGTCCCCACCCACACCCTCATCAACTACGCGCAGTGGCGCATCGTGAGTCCCGAATCCCACCTCATGGACATCCCCGACATGGATGGCTATATCGCGCAGGTGTGGACAGGCACGGCACGAACCCCCAACCGCTATGCCGGGGTGCGCAAGTCGCGCACCTTTGAAGCCGCCTTTCTCGAATACGGGCAGGCGCTGAGCATGGTGCGCCCCACCGGACGCAAGGTGTGGTTTCTTGCCGACCCGGTCGAGGACGACCCCAACCACAGTTGGAACGACTACAAGCGTAATTATGAATGCACGCTGCTCGCCTCGTTGATGTGGCCAGAGGTCGACCGCTTCGAGGTCATGCCGTGGCCGGATCGTATTTTTCAGGGTCAATACCCGAAGGTGGATCTCGACGCGAAGACGAGCGCACGCGAAGGAATACCTGCCGACTATGCCACCGAGATCCTCACACTGATCAATGCACTTAACGAAATGGATGCGGGCGAAGCAACCTATGACACGGGAACCCGGGGCTTTGGCGTGCTGGCTTCCGACACCATGATGTTCCAGCGAGCGGCACCACAGCCGAGCGACCCTGAGTTGGGCGCGTTTTTCGGTCTAGCCATGCCACTGCTCAAATCGGGCATCCCGGTAGAAGTGGTTCAACTCGAGAATGTGCTGAACCCCAAGACGCTGGAGCCATATCACACGCTCTTGCTTAGCTACGAAGGACAGAAGCCGCTTGACCCGCGTTATCACGAGGCACTGGCCGCATGGGTGAAAACCGGCGGCACATTGATTTACGTCGGCGATGGTTCCGACCCCTACAACCACGTGCGCGAATGGTGGAACCAGCAGGGCGCCAATGCCGCAAAACCGGAGGATCATCTTTTTCAGCAGCTCGGGGTGAATCCCGAAAACTGCACCGCCCCCACCCCCGTCGAAAAAGGACAGGTGCTTGTATTGCCCGCGAACCCCGCAGCACTCACTGAAAAGGCCGACGGCGCAACGCGGATTGTGGATGCGGTAAAGGCCACCACAAGCGCGAAGGGGACTCCCCTGAAACTGCAGAACTACCTCAAGATTCAGCGTGGCGGCTATGTCATCGCTGCGGCTTTGAATGAATCGGTCAGTGAGGCACCTCTTGAACTCGACGGCCATTTTGTTGACCTTTTCGACCCGCAGCTTGCCATTGTGAACCACAAGACCATCCAACCCGATGAACGCGCTTTGCTCTACGATATCGATTGGCTTAGGAGACAAAAGACAACGACCAAAGTTGTGGCCGCATCGGGACGCGTACGCAATGAGCGTATGGAGGATGGGGTCTTCCGTTTCTCGGTGCGCGGACCGGTCAACGCAATGGCGCGGATGCGCATCGCGTTGACCGCAAAACCACGACAAATTCGATTGTCGGAAGGCCCCGACCTGGCGTGGGAATGGGATGCCGCATCGTCCACCGCATGGATGGAGTTTCCCCATCAAGCCCGCGACATTGCTGTCGAGGTACTCCCGGATGGAGCCCCAAAATGATAAGGGTCGCAAAAAAATAGCATCGAGTTGCGCGGCAAGCCAAATTTTGGCCTCCAATGGAGACGAAACCGCCCTGCAGAGTCCCTCCAGCTTGGGTTCCCCGCGCATGCTCGCCGTTCCTCGCATGTATTTGCCTATAAATGACTTACGTATCTTTTTCGACCAACAAGGAAGGCTACGATGAAGCCGCAAAATAAATGCCCGTATTTTTATGCACCAAAAACTTGACAAATGAATGATTTCGCGCTACTCTTGTAGAGAGTTACGTATTGGGTAGGAAATCGCAACGAAACCAAGAAAGAAAGAAAGGGGAACTAATGCTTTACAGTTTCTTTTCTTCAACGCAAACGTGCGGACGTCGTGGCCTGTTGGCGGGATTGGTGTTGACCCTGGGTTTGGCAGCGAGTGCTTGGGGCGCGCCGCCTGCTCCACAGTTGGCTCCTCAGGAATTTGAGGCCATCAAGAACATAAGTGCTATCCGACAAGCGCAAACCGATTACTCGCAGATTCAATACGAGTATGCGGCCACGTTTGCGGATCTAGCCTCCTCCACGCCCGTTTACTTGGCGTGCGATTTCAGTGCAGCAGTCGGCGGATACACTTTCACCCTCGCCCTCTCCGGCGCAGGGTACTCCGTAACCGCAGAGCCCAGCGATGTTGCTTGGGTTCACCTTTACGCCAATGAGAACGCCATCTATAGCGCCTATGGTGCCACTGCCACCGCAGCATCCTCCGTGATGGCCATTAACTTGGGCTTGGGTTCCTGCTACCAAACGGATGGCGCAACCATTGCCGCGAATCAAGCCGCCGCCACCACGGATCTGTGCGCAATCGCCTCGGCCCAAGCAGCGTACTGGCGTGCTAACCTAAGCACCTACACATTGACCTTGGCCGACTTAGGCATTGGTGATTTCTCCGCGCCGCGCAACGGTTATAACTTCTTGATGGTGAGTGACGGCAGTGCCTACATGGTCACCGCCGATCCCGTGAATGCCGCATCCGGTCTTTACGGATTCTATTTCGACTCCATCACCGGAATTGTTCATGCTGAAGCAGGTGCTTCGGCCGGTGGCGCATCGCCCGTGTTTGCCGCGCAGTGTGACTCGGATCACGATGGACTGAACAACGAAGAAGAAGCCGCGATGTTTACCAGCTTCCAGTTGGCGGACACCGATCTTGATGGCATGAGCGATGGCGATGAAGTCACTTTTGGCTATGACCCCACCAACCCCACGGACTCTGCAGCCCTTCCGGCGGCCTCTTGGTACGCTTTGGTCGCGGTGATGGCGAGTCTCGCGGCAGGCGGTTTCGTTCTGCGCCGTAAGCACGGTGCTGCGAACTCCTGAACCCTTGACGGTTAAGTGCATGTGACAGGCGGCTGGTCCATCCCGGACCGGCCGCTTGTTTGTTTATCGCAGGGCGCAATGTGCTCCGGGTTGACTATACGCCCGTCAAATGATAGGCTTAAACGCCCTACGGGCGGCGAACAATCAAGCACGGGCACACGGGGAAAAGGATGGCATGTATATTGAGTTTTACGGACTGACGGAGAAACCCTTCAATCTCACCCCTGCGCCAAAATTCCTGTATATGCCGGAAGCGCGCAACGGGGGGAAGCACGGGGACGCCCTCGCCCACATGCAGTATGGCATCGAAAACCGCTCGGGATTCGTACTAATCACCGGGGAGGCCGGTGCCGGAAAGACCACCATCTGCCGCTCGTTTGCCAATGGGCTCGCGGGACACGTCGAACTCGCACTAGTCTTTAATCCCAAGTTGACCGCCATTGAACTTCTGCGCAAGATCAATCGCGAGTTTGGACTCCCCTCCTCCGCTGAAACCATCCTCGACCTCGTCGAAACCCTCAATATCTACCTGTTGAACGCAGCCGCAAACGGAAAGACCTGCGTCCTCGTCATCGATGAAGCGCAGAATCTCTCCCCAGAAGTCCTCGAGCAAATCCGCCTGCTCTCCAACCTCGAAACGGACACAGAGAAACTGCTTCAAATTATTCTCCTCGGGCAACCCGAGCTCAACGACAAATTGCGGCTCGACGAACTTCGTCAGCTCAACCAGCGCATCTCTGCCCGATACCACATCACCCCCCTCGACGAGCAGGAGACGCTCGAGTACATTGCCTACCGCCTCCATATTGCAGGCAGCAAAGGTGGGGTTCGATTCGAAAAAAACGCAGTACACCTAATTCAGACCTATTCGCAGGGAACACCACGACTCATCAATGCCATTTGCGATCGCGCGCTTCTCATCGGCTACGCGCAAAGCTCGCATGTTATCACAAAAAAAATCGTGCAGCAGGCCGCCGAGGAAGTGCGGGGCGATTCGCTGTATGCCCCCATTCACCGAACCAACAAATCCACCCCATCCCGCTCCTGGGCTTGGATACGTACCGCCGCCGGGTTCACCATCCTGCTTGCCGTTGGTGTTGCGGCCGGAGTCTGGGTGGGCGATTATATGGAACGGGAATTCTCGAAGCCCATTGTTACCGCCAAGACACCCGATACGCCACCCACGCCCGCACCTAAACCTGAGGGTGAAACATCGGCCGTGGTGCCGCCACCGCCCGCACCTGCGGCCCCCCTTACGACACCGCCCACGCCGACTCCTGCGCCGGAAACACCACCCACGCCTGCGCCCCCGGCACCTATGCAGCCGCCCCCGACAACCGGGGCCAACCCACTCGCCGCCTGGATGACTTCCATCGATCCCGCTGCACTCCGCCAAGCCTCTGGCGAAGCCCTCTTGCGCGCGTGGGGTCAAACTGACGCCCAAGATGCACCAAAGGGGGATGCCCCAGCCGATTTCGAAAAGTTCGCTGCAACCCATGGCTTGGCAACTGATTCGCTTGAGAGTTCGCTCGCGGCCATAACCGCGATCAATCTTCCCGTCTTTCTTTCGCTGAACAGGGACGGCACGCCGTGCTGGGCGGCTCTGCTCGCATGCAAAGGAACCACAGCCCAACTCGCCGCCCCGGGTGCCACGACCTTCGACGTTGAAATCCCTAACTTGGAAAAGCTCTACGCGGGTCGCGCCATGGCCTTGTGGAAAGATTCCGGCGAAGAAGCTCGTTTCTGCCGCTTTGGACAGCGCGGGCCCGAAGTCACCGCACTCAAGCACGCCCTGCGCCGTCTCGGCCGTCTGGGTTTGGACGCCGTCTCCGACGAGTACGATGCCACCACCCGGCAGGCCGTCGCCAAATTGCAGGTCGATACCGGACTTCCCATTGACGGGCTGGCTGGCCACCAAGTGCGCATGGTGTTGGCGAGCTGGCTTGGCAACGAATCCGTGCCAAAGCTAGCCGACCGTCCAGCCCTCATTGATGTCCCTCCTTTACCCAAGGTCGCGACTCCCCGCAAAGAGCCCAAGAAAACGCCGACCGCCGACCCGAATGAAAAGCTCCCAGCCGAGACGAAAGCGCCTGTCGATCCGCCACCGCCACCAGCACCTCCTGTGCCTGTCATAGCCGAACCGGAAAAGCCCGCCGAAGGCGAGGTCGCCCCACCGGCGCAAGTCACACCGCCTGCGGAACCCGCGCCAAGCCCCGTAGTTGAACCCGCGAAGGAACCGGTAGTTCCCCCCGCAGATGCACCCAAGGAGGGAGAGAACCCCTTGCTCGCGCCTGATACCGCCGACAAACAGCCCGCCCCGGCCCCTGCGGAAGGGGAGACGCCGGCGGCCTCCAACTTAATGCCGGTAGGCCCACCGCCTGGCGCATTCCCCGGCGGTGCAGGAGCGCCGCCCAAATGAGTGGACACATTCAAAAAGTCATCACCAACACACGCGGGGTGGAGAATGGCCGATGAGCAGCATTCTTGAAGCCCTCAAAAAACTCGAGGCCGATAAGGCTGCCAAAAACGCCGCCGAGGGTGGTGTGCGTGTATTCGAGCCGCAATCCGCCAAGATGGAGTTGCTGGCAGACAGCCCCGACGATACACCCCGCGATGGACGACGCTTTTCCGCCTTGTGGATCGGGGTCGGGGTGCTAGTCGTCCTGCTGTTTACCGTGGTCTCCTCCGTGGTATCAATTCTCGTCATTCGCTCCATGACCGCCGTACCCGCAGTGGCCGTCACCCCGAAAATCGAAAATCCGGCCGCTCCCGCACCAGAACCCAAGATGGAGACCGCCAGTGTCCCCAAGGCTCCTGAAAAAGCGGTGACGCCTGCTGTAGAGCCCGTCCCCCCGCCCGCACCAGTGGTGGAAGCACCTGCGCCAGCACCAGCAAAACCGGAAAAAGAAACCGCGCCGACTCCCAAGCCCGAAGCCGTACCCAAGGAAACCGTCGAGGAAAAAACGCCGGATCCCGTTGTTCTGCCTCCGCTCCCTGAGAAGGTACCTGCAGTCACCAAACCTGTTGAGAAGAAAGAGGAACGCGAAGCAGCGCCAAAGCCCAAAGCTCCCAAAAAGACCGAGAACCTTGAACCGGCCACCGAACCGGACGCACCGATTGAGACCGCGAAAGCGCCGGAAGCGACCGATCCCCCCGCGACTTCCCGCCGAGAAAATCCTCGCTTCCCAATCTCCAAAGCCCCCAGCATCGGCACACCAATGGCCAACCCCGCGAAGGCCACGCCCGATGCAAATGCCCCTGTGAATCTCGACACCCTGCCCGTATTGCGCGGGGGCGACCTCGGGCGCTATGGACTCGAAAACATGCACATCAACGTCTTGCGCGAAGCCGGCCCTGATCGCCCCTATGCCGTCGCGATCATCAATCTGGCAAGTGTCTATGTGGGCGACATGGTTCCCGGCACACAGGCCAAACTGATTGGCGTGCGCAGAAACGGTATTGGTATACAGGACACGGGAACCGGGGAACGGTTTTTTATCGAGCAGTAAACAGGTGCGTCGTAATCGCGTCGTCCACCTTAGAGGCCCATCAGTTTGTGAATGAACAGGAAGGAGCAATCATGTTGAAACGATTTTTGTGTTCCATCGCCTTGGCCGCACTGGTTACCGGTTGTGGACCCACTGCCGCCCCGAGTGCAAAGCCCGCCGATCCCCAAGCCCCGAAGCCCGCAGACACTGCTGCCGTGAAGCCCACGGACGCGCCCGCGCCCACAGGAGCGAAAAAGCGCATTGCAGTAATTCCCAAGTCCGTCTCCCATCAATTCTGGGTCACCGTCAAGACCGGTGCCGAAGCCGCAGGCAAGGAATTCGGTGCCGACATCGTCTGGCAGGGTACCGCCAAGGAAACCGATGTCACGAAACAGATGGACATCGTGCAGGACATGATCAGCAGCAAGGTCGACGCCATTGTCATGGCCGCCACCAACGAAACCGCCCTCGTCCCCAAGGTCGAACAGGCGATACAAGCCGGCATCCCCGTCATCACCATTGATTCCGGGGTGAATTCTGAGGCGCCCCTGTCGTTCGTCGCCACCGATAACATTGCCGGAGCCAAGACCGCCGCAGACGTCCTCGCCAAGCTCATCGGTGAGGAAGGCAATGTGGGCAGCATTCCCTTTGTCTCCGGCGCGGCCACCTCAGAACTGCGCGAGAAGGGATTCAAGGAGGGCCTCGCCGCCCATCCCAACGTCAAGCTCGTTGCCACCCTCTACAGCCAGAGCGACGTCGCACTCGGCATGAACGTCACCCAAGATATGCTCACCGCCAATCCCGATCTCAAGGGTATCTTCGGCGCGAATGAAGGCAGTGCCCTCGGGGCCGCCCAAGCCCTGCGTGCCGCCGGAAAAGCCGGACAGGTCAAGCTCGTCGCCTTTGACGCCGCCCCCGCCGAAATCGAGGCACTCAAAGAAGGCGTTATCCAGGCGCTCATCGTGCAGAAGCCCTTCACCATGGGCTATCTCGGCGTAAAGGCCGCCATGGACGCCATCGCCAAGAAACCGGTCGAAAAGCGCATCGACACCGGCGTCACCGTGGTCACGCTGGAAAATCTGAACACCCCCGAAGTTCAAAAGCTGCTCAACCCCAGTTGATGGCGTCGGATTCGGATGTGAACCCGCTTTGGCTCCAGTTCCAGGAAAACACGCTCCGCGAACACGCGTTCGCGGAGCGCGATTTCTTTGGACTGCTCGTGTTCCACGCCACCCTACGAAATCGCGCCGCAATGGAGGCACTCACGCCCGTACTCGTTGGCGCCTCGCCAGACATCCGGCTGGCGCAGCGCCTCCTGCTCGGCGAAGTGCCTCCCGACACCCTGGAGGTTCTGTGCGCCTCCACCAACCCTTGGCTGCACTACACCGCCGCCAAGGCCTTCCTGCGTGAAAGACGCGGCAAGGAAACCATCGCGCTGGCCATGAACGCCCCCGAATCCCCAGCCGCCGGTTTGTGGGCGCTTAACCTCATCGCCCGATTCTTCAAGGCGCATGGCGAAGCAGACGCAGCCAGAGACCTCGCCGAAATCTCCCTGCAACTGCATCCCGAACAAACCGACATGCTTGCCTTGCGAGACAACACAGGCGCGGAAACGCCCCGCGCCTTCTATCTGGACACCCAACCCTGTCCAGCCCCGGTCACCTTCTACATCCCCGCCTACAACGTCGAAACCTACATCCGGGGTGCCATCGAAGGGCTCGCCCGCCAAACCTGTCCCATCGCCGAAGTGCTGGTGGTCGATGATTGTGGCAGCGATGTAACAATTGACCTCGCGAGAAATTATCCCGTGCGCATCATCTCCCACCAAGAAAATCGGGGCCTGGCCGCCGCCCGCAACACCGCGTTCCGTGAAGCCATCGGCGAATGGGTCGGCGCAATCGATACCGATGCCCACCCCGACCCGAACTACCTCCAGTGTGCATGGATGGAACTCGAAAACGCCGCCCCGAATGTCGCAGGGGTGGGCGGCCGATTAATAGAAGCGCATCAGGATACCCCCGCCGACCTATTTCGCGCGCTGCACCTCGGACAGGACTTGGGGCTGCACCGAAACACCGACCCGGGATTCCTTTTCGGCTCCAACACGCTCTATCGCCGCACGGTGGTTCTGGACGTTGGCGGTTACGGGGAAGAATTCCGAACCAACGCCGAAGATCACGACATCGGTCGCAAGCTGCGCGATGCGGGACACTCGTTTGTCTTCTCCCCCCTGCTGGTGGCCCGTCACCAGCGACGAGACACCCCCGCCAGTGTCCTCCGCACCTTGTGGGGCTGGTCCTACCACGAAAAGCGCCGACGCGGTCTGCTGGACTCGTGGGAACACATCGCGGCCATGGGTCGCGCCAATATCGACGAAGCCGTAAAGCTCATCAATGCCGATCTCGCCGCAGGACATCCGCAGGCGGTCTACGTGGACTTCCTCTTCCTCTTCCACGACACCTTCCACAACCTGCGCCATGGGGAAGAACGAGGTTTGCTGTCCACACCCGTCCGCGCATCCCTCCAGCACGCCCTGCTGCGGTCTCTCCGGGATTTGGACGCGCGATGGGGTGCCAACCTGCACGGAAAGGTGTGGGCCGACACGCAGGCACTCATGCCGGTGAATGAACCCCCAGAACCGCTCCCTCAACCCTTCGCGGATTGGCTTGTCGTGATGTTGGAAGACCTCGCGGGCCTGTACGAAGCCCTATCCAGGGATCTGTACCGGATTCTCGCCGACTGAGGGCTCAGGCCGCCCCGCGAGAGCCCAGCACCGCCCGCAGTTCGTGTAAGAGAGCCTCGATGCCGAAGGGCTTCTCGATACAGGACCGCGCACCGATCCGGGTCGCCGCCGCGATATCTTCCGCATGCCCCTGAGCCGCCAAACCGATCAGCGGGACGTTGGGGTAGCGTTGACGGATTCGATGCCACAGGGGTGCACCGTCGATCGCGTTCAGATGCAGGTCAATCAGCACCAGCCCGATGGGGTGCGCAATCAGCGCCGCCATCGCCTCGAGGGGATCGCTCGTAAAGCGAACCGCATAGCCCCGGTTCGTGAGGGCGGAGGCCAGCACCTCGCAAAGTTCGTCGTCCGCGTCGGCCAGCAGAACCATGGGGTTCGATGCCCGCGACAGCGGAGGCACCGCCGCGCTCGACGTGTTCAGTAGCGCGGAGGGAAGCGTGACGGTGACCGATGTTTCCTTGCGTGGCTGGCTGTGGATGGTGATGCTCCCCCGATGGCTCTCGATCACGCCATGACAAACCGAGAGTCCCAGCCCCGTGTGTCCCCCGCCTTCCCGCGTAGTGAAGAAGGGGTCGAAGACATGGGCCACGATATCGCCAGGGATACCATGCCCCGTGTCCGTAATTTGAATGATCACGGATCGCCGATCGCGGCTGGATTTTGCAGATACCGAAAGTACGCCCCCGGCGGGAGACATCGCGTCGATCGAGTTCCCGACCAGATGGCTCAAAACCTGTTCCATCTGGTGACGATCCACCGGCACCGCCGGAAGATCCGTCGCATAGGACTCCTGAAGGGTCATGCCCTCCCTCGACAATACCGCGCTGAACGACGCGAGCACACGACGAATCAGCTCCTCAATCCGCGCCTCCTCAAACCGGGGTTTCGGAGGCCGCGCAAATTGGATAAGGTCACCAAGCACCTTGCTCGCGCGCTGGCTCTGCTCCACGATCGTGCGCAACGCCTGCGCGTCATTCGGTTCCGTCGCGCGATGCAACAGAATCTGCGCCCGACCCGATATGATGGCCAGCGGATTGTTGATTTCATGCGCGGCACCTGCCGCCATCCGGGCCACGGAATCTAGGCGATCGGCGCGGCTCTTCTTTTCCTGGTCGAACTCCCGCATCCACAGGGATTCGCCCAGTGACTCGGCCTGCGCGGCGAGGGCCTCCCGTGTCTCGCAGGCCTCCAGCGCCTGACCGCACGCATTCGCAAAGGACATCAGGGCCATCATGTCCTCCGGCGAGAACCGGGTCCCCGGCGCATTCGTATCAAAAATCATTTGCGCCCAGTCGCGCTTCGAGGCGGACATCGGCATCGCCATCAGTCCCTGCCGCTCCACCGCGTCCGGGGCCAACTCCCGCAACAACCGCAGCAAATGCGTTTCCGCCGGGTGCCCCTCGCGACCGGCCGCGTCCTCCAGCGGCAAGGTCATCATCAAGACCTCGTCCGTGCCGGGACGCCACACCGCCGCCTCCGTCCAATGATGCGTCGAATCCACCCGATAACAAAGCCCCGCCGGAATACCCAAGCCACCACGCAACGCCTCCGCCGCGCAACGAAGAATGCCGCTACTGTTCGTTTCCGCCAAGCATTGCCGCATCGCCTCATACAGCGCACGATAACGCTGGCTGTCCTTCTCGGCCTGCCGCAGGCGCGCACTATCCGTCGGACTGGCCGCCTGAACCAAAGAAGGTTCCGCGCCCTCAAAAGACACCGCATGAACCGGCGAACGTTTTCGGCCGAACTCCTCAAGAATAGACGGCGAAAGCCCGAGACGGCTCAACCGCTCCTCCAGCACCGGATCCCGCGAAGTGCTGCCCGATGAATCACTCAAGCGCCGACGCCCCAAAGTGTCAGCCACCGCCGTCAAGTCAATCAGGGCAATCGGATAATTCGTCTGGTCAAGCGTGCCCGGCGGATGATGATGCAACCAAAGCGCGGCCGCCAGCGGTGCGGGCAATCCCCAACGCTCCGCCAGCCACTTCCCCGCCAACGTATGGTCCACCCCGAATTCCTGGCGCTCCGCCTCCAGCACAAACAGCCCCTGCCCGTGCGCCGTCTCCAAAGGCTTGCTGTATCCATCCTCCGCAATCAGATCGATCACCAGAAGACCAATATCATGCAGCAAACCCGCTGCATACGCGTCATGGGCAAAAGGAACCGTCACCCGCACCGCCAGCCATTCCGCCGCAGCCGCCGAAGCAAACGCCTCGCGCCAGAAAGCGTGACGATCAAGCTTGCGTGCCCGCACCGGAGGAAACAGCGCCGTCAACGCATGCCGCAACACCGCCGTACGCGCCGCAGTCACACCCAACCGCTCCATCGCCTGCTCGGCATTCGAAATGCGCGGATCACCAAAACTCTTGCGTGCCTCCTGCACCACTCGCGAAGATAAAACAGGATCAAAAGAAACAATGGCGGCAAGCTCCTGTGCCGCATCCGGCGCAGAAGTCGTGCGCAAAGCCTCCCAGGCCGCCTGCGACAAGGCAGGCAGCACCGATGAAGTCAGCACATGCCGTTTTATTTCCTGCAGAGCCATCAACCCAACACCTCATGCGGCGCCCCGAAGACAAGGGACTCCGACATGAAGTCTAAGGTCTTTCTCCGCATTTGTCAACAAATAACCCAGTCTGTAAAACAACGTCCCCAATAGGCCAATCCGCCATATGGACTACGCCGACCCAAGTCGGCGCTTTGGCTAAATCACCAGAACCACCCAAACACCTCTGCCCCTCCCCGTCACGCAGGCCTCTTGCCTGCCCACCCAAGGGCCAACACCACCTGCTGTTCCGGATCCCTGCTGTGTTGTTCTTGACAATATAGTGCCCCGGGAAGGTATGGTATACGTCCGGCGCGCGTTCGGCGCGCACGGGTAAACACACGAAAGGAGAGCCGGTATGCCGGATAAAATACGTTGGGGCATTTTGGGGACAGGCAACATTGCCAAGCAGTTCGCCAGAGGCTTGCAGGCGCTTCCCGATGCAGAACTCGTTGCGGTCGGTTCGCGAAACGCGGACACGGCCACCGCTTTTGCGGATGAATTCAATGTCCCCCGCCGTCATGCCACCTATGCCGCGCTGGCGCAGGATGACGCCGTGGATATCATCTACGTCTCAAGTCCGCATCAAGCCCACAAGGATGATTCCATCCTTTGCTTGAAGTCCGGCAAGGGCGTGCTGTGCGAAAAGCCTTTCGCCATCAATCGCGCCGAGGCGCAGACCATGGTCGATACCGCCCGCACCGAAAAACGCTTTCTCATGGAAGCCATGTGGACGCGTTTTCTTCCGGCGATCGCCCAGGTGCGCGCCTGGCTGAAGGAAGGCGTGATCGGCGAAGTGCGGATGGTGCAGGCTGATTTTGGATTCTGCGCCCAGCTGGATCCGGAAAGCCGCTTGTTCGATCCCAACTTCGGTGGCGGCAGCCTGCTGGATGTGGGAGTCTATGCGGTGTCCTTCGCCTCAATGGTCTTCGGCGGGCCACCCACAGAAATTCAAAGTCTCGCGCATATCGGCGTGACCAAAGTCGACGAACACGCCGCGATGGTGCTCGGCTATTCGGGCGGGGCGCTGGCCCTGCTTGCCTCCGCCGTACGGGCCAACACCTCGCAGGAAGCACGGGTGATCGGCACTGAGGGTCTCATTCATGTGCCCTCCCCCTTCTGGCGCAGTCCCAAAGTCGTGCTCGCGCTGAACGGGAAAGACCCGCAGGAAGTTGAGCTGCCCTATGAGGGCAACGGCTACAATTATGAAGCCGCCGCTGCGGGCGACTGCCTGCGGGATGGCCGTCTCGAACACGAGGTCATGCCGCTGGATGAAACCCTGAGCATCATGGACACGATGGATCGTATTCGCGCGCAATGGGGTCTTCGCTACCCCATGGAACCCTAGAACCAAGAAGAGGAATACCCCAATGAAATATGGTGCCATCGCCGGGCTGGACAAGCCCGTTTCCCGCCTCGTGCAAGGTACAGTCATGCTCAGCCCGGCCACGCAGGAACAGAACTGGGCGCTCTTTGACGCCATTTTCGAGGCCGGTTGCAACACCTTCGACACCGCGCATGTCTACGGCAATGGCGCATGCGAACGGGTGCTTGGCGGATGGATTCGTTCACGCAATATCCGCGAAAAGGTCGTCATCCTGGACAAGGGTGCGCATCACAGCGAGGATCGTCGCCGGGTCACTCCCTTCGACATCACGGCCGACATCCACGACTCGCTAGCACGCCTTCAAACCTCCTACATAGACCTCTACCTCTTGCACCGCGACGATCCCAATGTGCCGGTGGGCCCGATTGTCGAGATCCTGAACGAGCACCGCGCCGCCGGGCGTATCCGCGCCTTCGGTGGCTCGAATTGGACCGTAGCGCGGGTTCGCGAAGCCAACGCCTATGCCGAGGCGCACGGTCTGATTCCATTTGCCGTAAGCAGTCCGCATTTCAGTCTGGCCCGGCAAATTGACGCGCCGTGGGATGATTGCATCACCATCACCGGGGATGAGAACGCAGCGGATCGCGCGTGGTTTGCCGAGACCAAATTCCCCTTGTTCTGCTGGTCCGCGCTTGCAGGCGGTTGGTTTTCCGGGCGCTTGACCCGCGCGAATCAGGCAGAACATGTGGACGAACTGTACATGCGCTGCTACGGCTGCGAGGAAAACTGGCAGCGCCTCGAACGAGCCGAGGCCATGGGAAAAAGACGAGGATACTCTGCCGCCCAAATCGCGCTGGCCTATGTGCTCAATCAGCCTTACGAAGTATTCCCCTTGGTGGCCGCCTACACGCCCGGGGAATTTCAGGCGAGCACGGCCGCGCTGGATATCCAATTGAGTCCCCAAGAGCAATATGAACTCGAACAGGGCGCGACATCGTAGGCATGAGCCCGACCACGCGTCCCTTTGACGGAGAAATCACGGCATGTTGAGACTCGCGGCCCGATGGGCGGTTATGCTTGGGATGGCCACTGCCGCACTGGCGGCGGCCCCCCCCCCGACCTATGAAATCCTGATCGACACTTCGGGTGGCATAACCTATCTCGGGAAAACCGTGGACGAGGCTGCCCTTCAGTCCGCGCTCAATGACGCTTTCAAACAGAATCCCGAAGCGACGGTCGTTATTCGTCTGCCGAAGGAGTACGAACCGGCGATTTTGCAGCCCGCGCTTCAAGCCGCACTAAAGGCCGGATTTTCGGATAACATCGTGCCCACCACCGACGAGGTGAAGTCCACGGTGAATCCCGCCCTTCCGGCCATTCCCGCATCCCCTGCGGAAACCGCCGCCCCTCCTGCGGGACAAGCCCCCGCGCAAGCAGCCGAAAAACCACACCAAATCGACCTGCGCACCCCTGACACGATGACCTATGATGGCCTAACGGTGAACGAATCCCAACTGAAGGAAAAACTCACGCAGGTATACGCCACCAACCCCAACGCAGCATTTGTAATCTACTTGAATCAAGGATACGACCCCTCTATTCTTCAATCCCCGCTCAAGTGCGTGACAATGATGGGCTTTGTGGACATCGCAGTCACCACCGATGCCCCGGGAACCGCTGAGAAAAGCAGCGCGGATCCGATGCCCACGGATACAGCCACCGAAGAGCCCGCCCCACCTGCCGGCCTCGCGCAAGCGGACACCCCGGCCAATCCCGAACCACAAGCAACCAACGCCCTGCCCGGCCTGCAAAAAGAGGGGGAGCCCGAGATTCTGCTACCGGCCCCCGACCCGACCCGCGTGCTGGTGTATGACAGTCTTCTCAAAGCCGTGGTCGCGGGCGACCTGTACGACACCCTGGGCCATCTGGCCGCAGGACAACAGCTCTACGCGCGGGATGAATCGGGTCGCGACGCCTTTCTACTCGCCGCTGAAAACGGTTTCACCGCCATGCTGCCCTATGTGTTGAAGGCGACCAACCTGCTCGAATCCAAGGATAGCGCAGGCAACACCGCTCTCCATTTGGCCGCCGCGCAGGGACAGACCCGCACCATCGAGTGGCTGCTGCGCCATGGCGCGGACAAAGAATCGCGGAACAACGAGAACTACACGCCCCTGTTGTATGCTGCCATGAAAGGCCGTGCAGAATCCGTGGTGACGTTGTATGCTCTGGGTGCCGATCCCTTTGCCAGCAGTGCCCCAGCAGGCGGGCGCAACGCCATTGAAGTCGCGATACGCGCAAAGCGCTGGAATGTGTCCGCAGTGCTGCATCAATTGGGCGTGTACAAGGACATTAATTATGCCGCATCCTCCGGCGATTTGGGGATGGTTCGCACCATGCTAGACGAGGAGCCCCCCGCAATTGAGGCCGAGCAGTTGAACAACGCCACGCCGCTGCTGAGCGCTGCATTGGCAGGCCAAACGGAAGTCGTTGAGTTCTTGCTCACCCGTGGCGCAGACATGGAGACCACCACCTTCGAAGGGCTGAGCGTGCTGGGCGCAGCACTCGAAAGTGGAAATCTCAACACCGCAAAAGCCTTGGTGAACGCAGGGCTCCCCCCCAATTCCTACCTGGATCGCAAGTTCGGCATCCGCCCCCTGCACTGGTGCGCGAAGCGCAACCAAATGGCGATGGCCACCACCTTCCTCGATTTGGGTGCCCTCCCCGACGACGGCACCCTCGCAGGTGAGCGCCCGCTCCACACCGCCGTCATAGCCGGAAGCGGGGACGTTGCCACATTACTCCTCGAGCGGGGTGCATCCCCAAGCATTCAGTCGGACAACGGATATACCCCAATCCACTTCGCCGCCGAACTCAACAAAATCGATATGGCGGAAATCCTTTTCCGCTATAAAGCCGATATCCAGTTGGCGAACCGCGCAGGACAAACCCCGCTGCACTGCGCCGCTGAGAAAGACCATCAGTCCATGGTCGACTGGCTGCTGGATCACGGCGCACGCATCGACGCGACCACCGCCAAGGGGGAAACCGCGCTCCACATCGCCGCGCGAATCGGCGACGTCCCCCTGCTGCAAGACCTCGTCACGCATGGCGCACCTCTCGAGGTCGTCGCAGTATCAGGATTCACCCCGTTCTTGAGCGCCATCGCGGCCGGAAACTGGCCCGCTGCCGATGCGTTGCTCAAACTCGGGGCCAATCGTTTACAGGTTGACCGTGAGGGAAATACGGCCCTGCACCTGGTCATGGAACATCAGTGGATTGAATTATTGCCGCAATTTGAGACCTTGGGTATACCCTGGGACGCCCTCAATCGCAAGGAGCGTTCCCCCCTCTTTCTAGCCCTTCAGACGGAGAAACTCGATGCCGTCGAATGCCTTCTCGCGCACGGCGTGATGGCCGATCGGGTCGATATTTTCGGCCAGACCCCCCTCTTTGCCGCCGCAGAGCAAGGCGGGTTGCACGTCACCAAGCGCCTTCTCGATGCCGGTGCCAATCCCAATAAACAGGATCAATGGGGTCGTACACCCGTCCATCTCGCCGCAAAACGGGGCAATCCCATGCTGCTTAGAATCCTCGTGGAGGGCGGTGGCCGTCTCGATATCACTGATTTACACGGGCAGCTCCCGCTGCATTTTGCCGCCGACAGCGGTCACTGGGGTTGCATGCAGTTCCAACTCCTTCGCGGCGTCAATGTGAACACAGCCGATCAGGAAGGTCGAACCCCCTTCTATTTCACCGCAAAAAATGGGTACTTCATGGCTTCCCGAAACCTGCTGCGCTGCGGGGCCAGCTTTGCCACGCACGACGCTATGGGATCTACCCCCATAACCATGCTCAAGTCATTCTTGACCGCCTATGCCCCCCTTCTTTTCTCATTGAACGACACCGAAAAAGAGCGCAACCAACGCTATGTGTCGTTGATCACCCTCTCGCGCGACGCCTTGGCCGAGGAAGTCGCCCGAGCTGTCGTGCAGGGCAAAACGGACCGACTGCAGGCCTTGGTCAGCCTCTATCCGTGGATCGCAAATCAACGTTTTCTCGGGGAAACCCCCTTGCATCGGGCCGCGCGCGCGGGTGGGCTCGAAGCGGTGCGCCTCTTGATCAAGGCCGGGGCCGATGTCAACCGGCTCGCCCACACCCCGGAGGGATACGCCCCGCTGCACGAGGCGGCCCGCAATGGATTTGCGGAAGTGGTTGCCTGTCTGGTCGAGGCGGGTGCCTCAACCACGCAGAAAGCAGCCAACGGTGAAACACCGATGGACAGTGCGAGGAATGCGGGAAAAGAATCGGTCTTCAAAAAACCTTGACTCGCTCAAGGCGGGGCGAACGCACTAGCACCCCCCGGCGCATCGCACCGGGGGGCGTGGATTCGGGCGGTTCACCGAAACGCGCCAAGAAAACTTGGCCCTAGCGCATCTCGGCCAGTGCCGCCCGCTCCATAAAAGACTCTGGGCGACTCAAGAGCGGCTCCCGTACAGGAAGACGCTTTGGCTCCTCGCCAAAGGACTCCCACAGGGCCTCACCTTGGCCACGTTCTAGGTAGAAGATGTAGTCCACCGGTTCTCGCAATACACGAGAAATCCGAAGACTGACGGCGATCGATGGATTCAACCGTCCCTTCTCTATCGCCAGAATGGTTTGCCGCGTGACATCCACTTCCCGGGCCAGATCCGACTGCCGGAGACGCAGTCGGGCACGCAGCTCTTTAACCCGGTTCTTGAGGCAGAATTGAGTTTCCATAGTGTTAATTATATGCCTGTTCCGCTGTTTTGTCAAGTATAAACTTCAGGAATCTTTTCTCGCCCGATTCCAGGGCTCCAAGTGACATTTTTTGTCACTTCGTGACAAAACCAGACTGCGAAATTCCCGTTTCCAGGGCCCCCCATAGGGCTCTCACCCCGTAAAATGAACCATATTGGCCGAAATTCAGCCTTGACGCGAATTGGCATGCACCTTGCTCTTACGGTAGACGTTAGTTGAAGAGAAAAGCCGCGAGCGATGGTCGCCCGTGGAAAACTTGGAGGAAATGACTATGAAAAAGAATGCTGGTTTTACCCTGGTTGAACTGATGATTGTGGTTGCGATCATTGCCATCATCGCGGCAATCGCCATCCCGAGTTTGGCTCGTGCCCGCATCAACGCGAACGAAGCGTCGGCGCAAAGCAATCTGAAGGCCCTTTGCGGCGCTGAAGTTGCGTACAACTCCGCCCACAATTCGTATGCAGCGGCGTGGGGCGACCTGACGACCGACCCGAGCGGCGGCCCGGCTGCGCTTGCGGATCCACTGTGGGTTGACGGACGTCAGCTGAGTGGCTACACCTTCACGGGCGTGTTGACGGTTGGCGGCTTCACCTTCACGGCGGCCCCCATCACGGCGAACAGCACCGGCGTGCGGACGTTCAGCATCAATGAAACCGGATTCATCACGGCCACCTAATCTCTGCAAGAGACACTGCGGCGGGACCTCACGGTCCCGCCTCTTTTTTTTGTCTTGGTGGGAGATCCGGGGCATCACCACGCCACACGCCAAATCGGGTTCACCTCATTGGCTGACGTTGATGCTAAACCCGCGTGTGAGAGGCTTTCCCCGATTGTCTTTGAGGTGCAGGGTCAGGGTGTATTGTCCGGCTGCGGTATAGGCGTATTCGGTCTTTGCCCCACGCGCCTTGTCTCCGTTGCCAAAATCCCATTCGGCACTATCCACCCGCTCGCCAAGCGGCATGGAAACCGAGATACCCACAGGGAATCGGTCGGAAACCTTAACGGGAAGTTGACCGGCCGGGGTTCGGCAGATTTCCTGCGTATCAAAAGTGCGGCGTTCCCCGACGCGCATTTCTATCGGCGTGTTTCTCCGAATGATGCCAATCGCGCCTTGTCCAGTCAATGCCTCAGCAATCGCTTTCCAGGTCTCCTCGGAATTGGCCCCTTCCGAATACGCAAGCAAGAGCGCATCGGCCTCGGCAAAGGTGTCGAGGTGCTTGGGATAGCCGAGATACACAACAATGAGGCGCGTGGAACACGCCTTGATTTCGCGAATCAGCCGCGCAGCCCCACCCGCGCGAACGCTGGCATCCAGCACGCAAACGATCGTGCCCCCGTGCAGATTGGCCGTGATACGACGGATTTCAAAGTCCTCAATCTCCCCAACGTGTCTGGCCGTCACGATGTCTTGCCGCGAGACATGCTTCAAATGCTTTTCCAAAGCCGCCTGCAATGCGTCGACCCCGGTGACGCCGGTGACGCCCACAGGCCCACTGAGCTTTTTCAGCAGCGGCAGGACATTGCCGCGATTTTGCACCAGTGTGATCGCCTGACGTTCAATCGACAATATCGCCTCTTCCAAGGGACGCCGGTTTTCAAGACCGGCCATGCGGGATTCCTGCGGTTTTTCACGGTCACGGCCTGCCACCGAAGTCCGCAGCGCGGCCACCCGGGTCAATGCCGCATCAACCGTTTCTTTCGGAATCTGCCCCTCCCTGACGGCGACGCTCAGTCGCTCCGCAATGCGCCGCGCAGCAACGGGCCCACCGGAAACGTAGACCAGATCAGCCCCGGCATCAATGGCCATAAGGGCCGCCGTGTCGGCACTATACAGCCCCCGAATTTCCGGGGCATCCACCGGCCCCGCCACGATAACGCCGTCAAATTTTAGCGCTTCCCGCAATACCTGAGTGATAACCGTCTTCGACACGCAGGCCGGTCGCCGTTCTTCATCCAAGGTGGGTGCCAGAATGGGGCCCACATGTATCACCCGCGCACCGCCGCGAATGGCTTCGAGGTAGGGCCGCAGATCCGTATCGACCAACAGGGATTTCGGCGTGGAGAGCACAGCGGGCGACTGCTTGATGCGATTGAATCCCCCACCGGGAAAATCCATGGGCATAGCCACCACGCCCTGCGTCTCCAGGCTTTGACACAAGATGGTTCCGGCTTCCGCAGCGAACGCGGGGTCGGCACCAAGACACTGCAGGGTGCCGTTGGCCTCGGGGTGATTCGGCGCAAGACCCAGGCGTGGGCCAAGACAAAGATTGAACCCCATCACGCGCAGGTGTTCCCCCCAGAGCAGCGCGAGGTTACGCGCACCCTCGGGGTCATCGGCGGCCGCAAGGGCGAGCAGCGGAGGCATTGGCATAAACGGCGCCCCACCGCGCTCATCAGGCCGGGCAATTTCGTAGAGGTCCGCACCTATGAGGATTTCTGGGTCACGGGCACGCAACCCTTCGATGTAAGTCTTGGCCCCGGCGGGACGAAATAACTTCGGGATGACCACGCCAGCGGGGGGACATTCAGCCAGCAGTGCACCATCCTTGGCCGAGGGTTGCTGGACGCCTTCCAAGGTAACGAGCAAGAGTCTCGATACCTTCGCAAGGTCGAGGGCTTTCTTTTGCGCAGTACCCTCGGCGGGAACCGCTGGAACCGGGGCCGTTTCCGCAGGCGTCGGGTTCTTCTTCAGGCCAAAGGCGGAGGGTGCCTCTTCCGCCCAGACCAAACACGTCACAGCAAGAAAGGACAGAATCACAGGCAGGTAGTATCGGGGCTTCATGCCGCGTTGGCGGCACCGGTTGCCAATCGCATAATGGCTTCCTGCGTCGCTTCCTTGCCGGAGAGTTCGCCCGCCAGTCGGCCTTCATGCATGACGAGAATGCGGTCACACATCCCCAGCACCTCGGGCAACTCGCTCGAAATCATGAGAATCGCAACGCCCTCGCGAACCAGCTCGTTCATCAGCTTGAAGATTTCGGCCTTCGCGCCCACGTCAATCCCCCGCGTCGGCTCGTCAAAAATAAGCACCTTGGACTGGGTGAACAGCCACTTCGCAAGCACGACCTTCTGCTGGTTGCCGCCGCTGAGATTCTGCGCGACCTGCTCGATCGACGGGGTCTTGATGTGCAAATCCTGAACGAATCGCTCGGCGGCGGCGCGTTCTTTCTTGCGGTCGATGAACGGGCCTTTCAGCAGGGAGGACAGATTCGCCAGCGTTGTGTTCTCGCGCACGGTCATGCCCAGCACCAGCCCCTGCCCCTTGCGATCTTCAGTGAGCAAGCCGATGCCCTGCCGGATGGCATCGCGGGGGGATCGAACTTCAATCGAGTCGTTGTCGAGCAGAATGGATCCACTGGTCTTCTTGTCGGCCCCGAATATGGCGCGCGCGACCTCGGTGCGACCCGCGCCCACCAAGCCGGTGAGCCCCACTATTTCCCCCTCGTGCAGCGCAAAGGAAACGTCTTCAAAGGCACCCTTGCGACTGAGTCCATCAAGCCGAAGGCGTTCACGACCCAACGCGAAATACTCCTTCGGGTATTCTTCAGTCAATTCGCGACCGACCATCATCCGGATAATATCCTCGCGGGTCAGATCGCAAACATTGCGGGTGTCCACATGCTGCCCGTCGCGCATGACGGTAACTCGCGACCCGATCTGAAAAATCTCCTCCAGTCGGTGCGAGATATAGATGATACCGATGTTCTGGCGTCGCAGGGTCTTGATGAGATCGAAGAGGGCGGTCAACTCATGGTCGGTAAGAGTGGCCGAGGGTTCGTCCATCACAATGATTTTGGCGTTGACGGACAAGGCCTTGGCGACCTCTACCATCTGCTGCTGCGCCACACTCAGTTCGTTCACCGGCCGCGTCACATCGATGTCCGCACGAATCTGCGCGAGCACCTCGCGGGCATCCTGGCGCATACGCCGCCAGTCGACAAAGGGCGTGCGACCGATGCGAGGTTCACGACCCAAGAAAATGTTCTCCGCCACGCTGAGATACGGGCTGAGATTGAATTCCTGGTAGATCATGCTGATGCCGAGCTGCTGCGCATGGTATGGGGACTGAATATGAACCGCTTCACCGTCCAGACGGATTTCCCCGGTATCCATGGGTTGCGCGCCCGCCAGTATCTTCATCATGGTGGACTTGCCCGCGCCGTTTTCACCCAGAAGGCAATGCACCTCGCCGGGCCGCAGTTCCAAACGCGCATTGTCCAGCGCCAGCACACCGGGAAACTGCTTCGTAATCCCGATCATTTCAAGACAGTATTCGCCCATTACTTCTGCTCCGCTTTCAGGCTTTCCTGATCCAGCAGGGCGACATCAACCGGAGCCTTGAGCGGCGGAATCTTGCCGCGCAACAGATAGTCCGCCACAACCTCGATGGTGTGCTTGCCAATCTGCCCGGGGAACTGCGCCGCATCAGCCTTCAGTGCCTTGCCTGCCAAAATCGCCTGCCGCGCTTCCGGGGTTCCGTCCACACCCACAATCTTGATCTTGTCCTGCAGGTTCGCCGCCTCAACCGCAGCAAGCGCACCCAGCGCAGAGTCGTCGTTTATGCCGAAAATGCCGTTAAGCTCGGGCTGCGCCTGCAACAAATCCTGACACGCGCGCATCGCCTTGTCGCGCTGCCCCTCGCCCGGCAGATTCTGCACGATCTTGATGTTTGGATACTTCGCCATGACCTCTTCAAAACCGCGAACGCGCTCCTGTGCGGATTCCACCGACGGACTGTCAATAATGGCGACCTTCCCTTGCTCCCCGATCGCCTTCGCGAGATATTCGCCCACCATTTGCCCCGCCTTGAAGTTGTCGGAGGCCACGTGGCAGATCACGTCGGCATTCTTCGCGGCGATGTCTGCGGTGAACACCGGGATACCCTGCTTGCGGGCCTCTGCGATGACCGGGGCGACCCCGCTGGAATCGGTCGGCGCAATGATAATCGCGTCCACCTTCTGCGCGATGAAGATATCGATCTGGTTGTTCTGGGTACGACTGTCGAACTCGGCGTACTTCACCTGCAGGGTGAGACCCTGCGCCTGCGACTCTTTGTCCATCGCGGCGACGAGATCCTGAAAGAAAATGTGGGTCTGGGTGAGCATTGCCGCACCGATGACCTTCTTGGCGGGGGCACCACCTTCGGGGGCGTTCTTCGGGGCTGCGGTCGGCCCGCACCCGGCGGCGATCACCACGACCAAGGTCGCCAGACACTTCAGTTGTCGCATTCGTCAATCCTCCATATAAGCGATGGCACGCCCGGTTTTTCGTGAAGAGGCATCCGGCCCGGCGAAGGCGGCTGGATGCGCGTCTACTCTAATGCTTTGCCGCCGGAAGGCGCAAGTTGAGCGGGGCCACGCGCCTGCGACGCGGAACGAAGCAGGAAATGGTGAATGCGCTCAAAGACCTCCTCGGCACCAGGCCCATTGATGATCCCATGGCGATTACGCTCGAAAAAGGTGAGTTCCTTGGCCGGGCTGCCGAGCCGCTCGAAGATCATGGAAGCGCTGGACGGATTCACAATCGGGTCTTTGGAGGATTGCACGAGCAGTGCCGGAATACGAACATCCGGCAGTGCGCCCTCCATGGCCTCAATGACCCGCATGAGCTGGTTGATCCCGGCCACGGGGTTCTTCGTGTAGTTGATGTGCGGGTTTTCGGGATGATTGTCCACGTAGTCCCACTTGGTCCATTGGGCATCCAGTCGACGGATGAAGGCGTTAATCGTGCCCAGCGAGGCGGCAAAATGTGCCTTGTAGTTCTGCAGCTTCAGCGGGGCGCACACCGCAAAAACGGACTGCACCTGAAGCCCCTTACGGGCCGCCGCCAGCAACGCGAGGGTGCCACCGGTTGAAAACCCGCCGAGATGTACCAGCGGGGTAAGGCTGCGCACAATGGCGTAGCCCCGGCTGAAAGCCGTGTACCACTCCTCCCAATGGGCGGTCGCCAGATTCGCTGGGGAGGTTCCATGGCCGGGCATTCGCACGCCATAGACGATGTATCCCTTTCGGCAGAAGTAATTCGCCATGGCCCGTACCTCGAGCGGCCCGGCCATGTAACCATGCGCCAGCACAATCCCCCCGCGAACGCGCCAGGGACGCAGCAGATAAGGCCGACCCGCGTTGGGATCCTTGCTCAGTTCCGGATCGTAATACCGGGCATAATCCTCCTCGAAGCGGGCGATGTCCTCCTGTTCGAGCGCCTTTCGAACCCGCTTTTCGACCAGCGCACCGGGCATCTGAGCGATATGCTTCACGATACGCGCCGCTTCGACGAGGGGTTCTAACTCATTGGCAATAACCTGCGTGACCTCTTCGGACCGAATGGAGTGGAAATCAGGTTCCACAATCCGAGGAGTCGGTTCCCAGCGATACCGGGGGCCTTCCCGCCCTGCTTCGCGCTTCAGCAACTCCTCGCGCACGCACAGTTCAAGAAAGTCGGAAAAACGCCGACTGGATTCGTCAAAAAGAACGTCCCCGTAGTACTGCTCCAGCAGGGAATGCATGCGGTAACGCTTGAGCATTCGAATTTCGCGGGCGCAGAGATACAGGCGATACCGGTACTGGCGTTCGTTCCAGCGTCGCGCACCCTGATGCCGGGTCAGCGTGGCAAAGAGGTGATCATGATTAATCGTGGTCAGTTCGTAGCTTGCGCGCATGTGCCGCTGCATGAGCCCGTCCGCCGCGCCCCGCAACAGCGGTGCAGGGTCTTCGCGCAGCCGCTCCAGAGAGTCTAGGCCGCAAGCCATGATGGAAGCGTATTGCGGAGCATCCAGACAGGCCCGCACATCGATGGGTTCACCCAGAGTGATGTCGATATCGGTCTCTTCGGACAAGACCGTCCCCTCAACGGACAATTCTTCGACGGCGCGCTTGCTGAGGTCGTCACTGAGGCGATTGGCGAGCCGCAGGAGAATGTTTTCGTGGGCACGAATGGGAAAATAGGTAATGTTGATGGGGATGATGACCGTCCGTCGTTGTAAAACCTCCTCCACCGACTGAAGGCCGAATCGTTGCAGCGTTTCATCCAGCCCCTCCTGATGCGGTCGCGCATGCAGGCACTCAATCATGTGTCGGTAGAATTCGGCGCGCAATGCCAGCAGCGCGGCCCCAGTGTGTGGCGCTCGTCGACCGTCCTTGCTGTAGATCTCGAGTTCACCCTGTGGCCCGATAACTTTCTTGTCCTTAATCATCATGCCCTCGGGATAAATAATCCAGGGGTCTTTTCCCTGTAACAGGGATCGGACGATGATTTTGTCGCGATCTGGATCGCGGGTGGAAACGGCCCCGGCGGCCTGCAGAAAATCCCCCACCGGCCCCTGGAACAACTCGGCTGCGGCGAGACCCATAATCATGCGGCCGGTGTGCTTGTTGAGGAAATAGGGCAGGAGAATCGTCTCCAGCCGGGTGAAATGATTGGGCGCGAAGATGATGGACATGTTCTCGCGCACGACCTCGGCGTTGTGCAGACGCACATCAGCCTTGATGAGCTTGGAAAGCACGTCCAAAGCCCACTTGGTCAACGACAACGCCACGGTGGATGTCATTCACTCCTCCCCGTGTCCGGGCTTTTCGCCCAGACACCCTGCGACACTCTGCCCAAGAATCGACAAGCAACCCGAAGCCCTATGGCCGGGTTAAAACACCAAGGTTGCGTTTGACTCGGTGGCGGATGCGAGAAAAGTGGCCGCACCGCCGATTTCAACGCCATCAATCAGCTCCTGCTTGCTGAATCCCATAATATCCATGGTGGTGGAACACGCAACGAATTTCACGCCGGAAGCCTGAGCCGTCCGCACGAGTTCATCCAGAGTCATCACGTTTTTCGTGCGCATGACGTACTTCATGAGCCAGGTACCCAAGCCGAACATGTTCAGTCGGGACAAGCGCAGTTTGTCGATGCCGGATGGCATCATAAGCCCGAACATGCGATCGAGCAGCGACTTGGTGGTCTTGGGGGCCGGTCGCCTGCGCAGCAGGTTCAAGCCCCAGAAAGTGAAGAAAATGGTGACCTCACTGCCCATGGAGGCCGCGCCATTGGCCACCATGAAGGTCGCGAGAGCGCGATCAAGATCTTGGGAAAAGCACAGCAGCGTTTTCTTGTTCTTGGTCTTGCCGCCCGTCGCAGGCACCACCGCCCCGGAACCCTTGGTGACCCGGGCCGTATAGCGACCGTGCTGACTTTTCATTTCCGACAGCGTGTGGCCGGTCTGTTCGCACCACACGGGAAGATCCATGGCAAAACCGGGGTCACTCGCCGTAATTTCCAGCACGGCCCCGGAAGGCATGGCGTCCAGTTGAGACTTCAGGCGCACGAGCGGGCCGGGACATTGCATGCCGGTGCAATCGAGTTTAATCGCAGGGCCGGAGGAAAGCGCCGGAGCCGGAGCTGCGGCGGGGGCCGACGGCTTGGAGTCCGCATCCGAGGATTGCGACTTGGTGGCGGGCGCCGCCGCAGGCACGGACTTCACCGCAGCTCCAGATTGGGGCGTTGCCTTTTCGCGGGGGTTGAAACAGGCCCAAGTGCGATATCCACCGTTGAGATTCCGCACGTTGAAGCCCTTTTGCTTGAGAAATCGGTACGCGATATGTCCCCGCAGACCAACAGCGCAAAACACCGCAATCTCGCGACCCTTGGGTAATTCTTGGACGCGCTTGCGCAGTTCGTCCACCGGTATCACAGTCGAACCGGGAATGGTGCCCGCTTCAGCCTCGGCGTGCATGCGCACATCAAGCCAGTAGACGTCCTCAGGGAAATTGTCCGCCTCGACAACTTCGAGGTCGCCCTTTATAATATTGTTGGCCACATAGCCCACCAAATTGACCCCGTGTTTCGCACCACCCCACTGGGGCGCATACGCCAACTCCAGGTATTCCAGATCTTCCACAGTGGATCCGGCCCGGATGGCCTGAGCCAGCGCGTTAATCATGGGTTCGACGCCTTCACCGCCGATCACTTGCGCCCCATAGATTTTGCCTTCCTGCGAAAACAGCAACTTCACATCAAGCATCTGTGAGCCCGGATAGTATCGGGGCCGCTGAGTGGGGTGCACATACGCCCGAAGGTAGGGGTGACCGGCTTCCCGGATCTGACGCTCATTCAGCCCGGTGTGGGCCGCCGTCACGTTAAAAACATGCACGATGGCCGTGCCCTGGGTGCCGCGATAAGCCGCCTCGACTCGCCCGGCGATATGATCCGCCGCGATGCGCCCCTGCCGATTGGCAGGCCCGGCAAGCGGAATGGCTGCGGGCGCGCCCGTCACCAATTCAAGGGTTTCAACCGCATCGCCCAAGGCGTAGATGTTAGGGTCACTGGTGCGCAGGTGCTGGTCAACGCGGATATAGCCGCGCTCATTAAGTTCAAGCCCGGCGTCCCCCGCAATACCGGTCATCGGGCGCATCCCCACGCACACGCACACAAAATCGCTTTCAATAACCCCGCCACTCTTGAGCAGGACATGCGCGCCATCAATGGCCGTGGCGCTTTCCGACAGATAGACCTGTACGCCCTGCTGGCGCAATTCCTGCAGAACAGGCTGGGCCATTTCCGGATCCAGCGTTGGCACCACATGCGGAAGTCGCTCGACCAAGGATACGTTCACCTTGCGCGCCCGCAAATTCTCCGTCAATTCCAGCCCGATAAACCCCGCACCGATGATGCAGGCGTGACCACCCTTGGCCGCCGCCATGGCAATGCGGTCCATGTCATTCAGATTGCTGAGCACAAAGACATTAGCCCCGTCGATACCCGGCAGAGGCGGCAAGATGGGGGCCGCCCCCGGCGACAGCACCAGCGTGTCATAGGGCTGGGTAAGTTCTTCGCCAGTATCCAGATTGCGAACACGCACGGCTTTGGCGGACCGATCGATGCGCACCACCTCATGCCGTGGACGAACATCCAGCGAGTAGCGGGCCCGCAGACCCTGGGCGGATTGCACATGCAACGCCGAACGATTGGATATCACCCCCCCGATAAAATACGGCATGCCGCAGTTTGCAAAGGAAACATCCGCACCTTTCTCGAAGACGGTTACTTCCAGGGAGTCGTCCAGCCTCTTGAGCCGCGCAGCGCAGCTCATCCCACCAGCCACACCGCCAACCACCACCACACGCTTTGCCATGGGGTATTCCTCCTGACTGTAAACCGAAATTATTGAACAGGGCATTATTCGAATAGCCTGATAGTACCCTACCCCGCCCCCTGAGAGGAAATCCAACTTCGTTCCGCCTCCCATGGCTTTCCAAGCCCTTTATTGCATCGCAACCCCCCAATGCGCATAATGCTTTCAGGCACGGGAGACATCAGGAAAAGCCTTTGCGACATCCTGAGGATTGCAGCATCCGCTTTGTGCAGAGCTACCAAGAGAGGTTTGCGTGTATGAGGGTATCCAGCGTTCGCCATTATCTCC
>CAIZGN010000207.1 GCA_903932505.1 Candidatus Hydrogenedentota bacterium | reverse complement strand
GGCGAGGAAACCGCGCTCATGGCCTCGGTCGAAGGCAAGCGCGGCATGCCCTCGCCAAAACCCCCCTTCCCCGTGCAGAGCGGATTGTGGGGCAAGCCCACCATCATCAACAACGTCGAAACCCTCGCCAGTGTGCCACTCATCCTGCGCGACGGCCCCGATGAATACCGGCGGCGGGGCACCCCGTCCTCGCCCGGCACCAAGACCTTTGCGCTCACCGGGCATGTGGCCAACACCGGACTTATCGAGGTGCCCTTCGGTACGACCCTCAACGAAATCGTCAACGTCATCGGCGGCGGCGTCACCCGCAAGGACGGAAAACCCGCCAAAGGCGGTTTCAAGGCCGTGCAGATCGGCGGGCCGTCCGGCGGATGCCTCACCCGCGAACACCTCGATCTCGCGCTCGACTTCGATTCCCTGAGGGAAGTGGGCGCGATGATAGGCTCCGGCGGTCTCGTCGTCATGAATCAGGAAACCTGCATGGTCAGTGTCGCCCGCTTCTTCATGCAGTTCACGCAAAACGAGTCCTGCGGTAAGTGTGTCCTCTGTCGCGAGGGAACCCGCCAAATGCTGTCCCTGCTGGATGAAATCATCGAGGGGCACGCCACCGCGCGTACCCTCGAAGTACTGGAGCAGACCGCCCGTGCCGTGGGTGCGGGCTCCCTGTGCGGATTGGGACGAACAGCCCCGAATCCCGTGCTGTCCACGCTGCGCCACTTCCGGGAGGAGTACGAGGCGCACGTCTTCGACAAGCGCTGTCCGGCTGGAGCCTGCAAAGCTCTTATCAATCCCGAAATTATCGCTGCGAAATGCACCGGATGCGGCTTGTGCGCGCGCAAGTGTCCCGTGGGTGCCATCACCGGCGAACGCAAGCAAGCCCACGTCATCGAAATCGAAAAGTGCATCAAGTGCGGTGCGTGTATCAAGGCCTGCCGTTTTGAAGCGGTTGCCTGAGGAGTCCTGCCATGAATACGAATGAAACCACCGTCGAAACCGCCGTTCTCAGCATCGATGGACGCGAGGTCAAAATTGAGGGCGAACGCAACGTGCTCGAAATCGCCCGCAAGGCCGGTATCGATATACCCACCTTCTGCTACCACTCCGAACTCAGCGTCTACGGTGCCTGCCGCCTTTGTCTGGTCGAAATCGAGGGTCGCGGCATACAGGCCTCCTGCTCCGTGCCACCCGAGCCGGGACTGCGGGTGCGAACCAATACCCAGGCGGTGCGGGATATTCGGAAAATTGCCATCGAGCTCCTGCTCGCCAACCATGAAATGAATTGCCCCACCTGCGTGAAGGGACCGGCCTGTCGCCTGCAGGATCTCGCCCGGCGCATGGGCATCGACGAAATACGGTACAAGCCCGTACTCGAAAAACAGCCCGTGGATCGCGATTCCCATTCGCTCGTGCGCGACCCCAACAAGTGCATTCTCTGCGGCGACTGTGTTCGGGCCTGCCATGAAATTCAGAGCGTCGGCGCGATCGATTTTGCCCATCGCGGCGTGAAAAGTGCCGTGCTGCCCGCCTTCGGGCGCGGACTCGCCGAGGTCGAATGCGTCTATTGCGGCAAGTGTGCGGCCGTGTGTCCCACCGGCGCGCTCACACCGAAACCGGAGATTGATGCCGTCTGGCGTGACCTTGGCGACTCCAACACCGTGGTCGTTGCCCAGATCGCCCCGGCCGTGCGCGCCGGACTCGGCGAGCACTTCGGCATCCCCGCAGGGAGCCTGTCCACGGGACAGGCCGTCGCAGCCCTTCGCATGCTGGGCTTCGATCAGGTCTACGACACCTCGTTCGCAGCCGACATGACCGTGCTCGAGGAAAGCACGGAATTTCTCGGTCGCTTGGAGAAAGGCGGCCCGCTGCCCCTCTTCACCTCCTGCTGTCCCGCATGGGTCAAATTCGCGGAACAATATTTCCCGGACTTCCTGCCCAACCTGTCCTCCTGCAAGTCGCCCCAACAGATGTTCGGTTCCGTCGCGCGAAAGATTCTGCCCGAAAAACTCTGCGCCGACGGCAAGCGACTGGTCATCGTTTCCATCATGCCGTGTACCGCCAAAAAATTCGAGGCCAAGCTCGAAAAATTTGCCCACGATGGCCTGCCCGAGGTTGATCACGTCATCACCACCGTCGAACTCGGCACCATGATCAAACAGGCCGGTTTGGACCTCAACCGGATTGAGCCGCAGTCCTTCGACATGCCCCTCGGCTTCAAAACCGGCGCGGGCGTCATCTTCGGCGCCTCCGGTGGCGTCACCGAGGCGGTGCTGCGCTATGCCGTTGAAAAAGTCGAGGGAAAACCCCTACCATCGGTCGAATTCCGTCAGGTGCGCGGGGAGGAAGGCGTGCGCGAGGTCAGTGTGTGGGCCGGAGATGTCGAGCTCAAGCTCGCCGTGGTGCACGGATTGCGCAACGCCCGCCGGGTCGCCGAACAGGTTCGATCGGGTGAAAAATTCTATCACCTCGTCGAGGTCATGTCCTGTCCCGGCGGCTGCGTCTCCGGCGCGGGGCAACCCTGCACCCTCGACCCCACCACCCCAAAGCGGCGGGCCAAGGCGCTCTATGACAACGACACCATGATGGATCTCCACAAATCCCAGGACAACCACGAACTGCTCCGCTGCTATCGCGAACACCTCGGCGAAGTCGGTGGACACGAGGCCCACGAACGCCTGCACACCGTCTACCAGAGTCGACGTCGTGTGCTGGACGACGGCGTGCCCCTCCTGAGCGGGGTGGAGGCTCGGGTCTCCGTGTCGGTCTGTGCAGGAACCGCATGTTTCCTCAACCACTCCCAGGAATTGCTCAAGGGACTCATCGATTACATCATTCACGAGGGAATTGAAGATGCGATCGACCTTCGTGCCACCTTCTGCATGGAGAATTGCGGACAGGGACCGAATATACGCATCGGGGATCACATCATTTCGAAGGCAACCGTGGAAAATGCGATTGCAGCAATCAAGGAGGCACTTAAAGGGTAGCACCTATGTGGATTGCGCTGATGCAATCACCGCTTGCCCCAGCCCCAAACCCCGGGAATTGTCGCTAATGGAATAACCGCCCCGACCGATATGTTCGTCCAAGCAACAACAACTCTGGAGACGCTTCCCATGAAAACCAGTACCTTCAGTGCCCTCGCGGCACTTTCCTTGATGGCCCTGTTCATCGTGTTCTTGTCCGGCTGCCCCACCAATCCCCCGAAGACCGTCGATTCGGTCGACGTCGCGCGGTATGCGGGCAAGTGGTACGAGATCGCCCGGTACCCCGTTGTTTTTCAGCGAGGGCTGGTCGGCGTGACCGCCGAATACACCCAAAATCCGGATGGCACGGTCGGTGTGTTCAATCGCGGCCTGCGCAAGACGCTCGATGGCCCCGAATCCACCATTACCGCCGTTGCCAAGGTGGTCGATACCACCACCAACTCAAAACTGTCCGTACGTTTTGACCGGTTCCCCATCAGTCTCTTCCCCGCCGACTATTGGATTGTGGACTTGGGCGAAAACTACGACTATGCCGCCGTTTCCGGGCCCTCGCGCCAGTATCTCTGGATACTCAGCCGCACACCCCAGATGGATGACACCGTGTACGATGGAATTCTTGAGCGGCTGACAGCCAACGGCTTTGACGTGTCGAAACTTGAGAAGACGCTGCAACCCGCCAATTAAAGGTTGTAGAACCGTCGAGGAATCATGATACGTCTTGGTTTGTGCTGTCTGTTTCAGGAAGAACCGGTCAAGTTTCGCGCGATAACGGCCAAGGCGCTTTCCTCAAGTCGCAGGGCAGATCAGCTCGTGCGACTGTCTGAGGTCGCGCTGCACAATACCGAAAGTCTGCTGCTGGCTTTGCAGACCCTGCGGCGGCTTGGAATCGGTGCGTTTCGCATCATGTCGCCGTTCTTCCCCCGATACACCCATCCGGAAGTCGGCTACACAGTGGACGACCTTCCAGATGCCACCACCATTCTTGCCGCGCTCAAAAAAGTCAGCGCGTTCCGTCGCGCGCATGACATACGCCTCAGCTTTCACCCGGACCAATTTGTGGTGCTCAACTCCAAACGCGAGGAGGTCATCAACAAATCCATCGCGGAAATTGAATATCAGGCAGTCCTCGCAAAGATGGTCGGTGCGGAGGTCATCAATATTCATGTGGGTGGTGCTTATGGCGACAAGACCGAGGCCATCAAGCGTTTCGCAACGACCTTTAGCAGACTCTCCACGGATGCGCGGAAACGACTCACCCTGGAGAACGATGACACCCTCTTCACCCCGGCGGACATACTGCCCCTGTGTCGCGACCTTCGTATTCCACTCGTATACGATGTGCATCACCACCGCTGCAATCCCGACGACCTTTCCATCGAAGCGGCTACCGAACACGCCTTCGAAACCTGGGCACACAGAAAACAGGAGCCCCATTTCCACCTCTCCTCGCCGAAGAACGGATGGGACTCCCGCGCCCCCAAGCCCCACGCCGATTACATTGACGCTTCGGATGTCCCGAAGGCTTGGCTCGGGATCGATCCCCTGACCATAGATGTTGAGGCGAAGGCCAAGGAGAAGGCGGTGCTCAAGCTCAAGGCTGAGTGGCCCGCCACGAGCAGGGAATCTTCCCGCCCTCGGCGGCGTTGAAGCATAAAAGGAAAACCAGAACCATGAAAGTGTTGGCTATGATAATCGCAGGTATAGTGGTTTCGCTCATGGGGGCTTGGATGGCGATCGGCTATGTGCCCACCCGGAACATCGAAACGCCGAAATACGACATTGTGTCCACCCACGAGGGCTATGAAATCCGACAGTACCGCGACCACATTGTGGCCGAGGTCACCGTGCAGGGCAATTACACGGAAGCGCTCAACCAAGGCTTCCGGAAAATCGCCGGGTATATCTTTGGCGGCAACACTGCCTCGGGTTCTATCGCCATGACCGCGCCCGTGCTACACGAGAAGAAAGCCGAATCCGAAAAAATCGCCATGACAGCCCCGGTCATCCATGGAAAGACCGACCAGGGCGACCGCTACACCGTCGCCTTTGTCATGCCCAGCGCCTACACCATGGAAACCCTGCCAAAGCCCAACAACGCCGAAGTTAACTTGCGCGCCGTACCCGCCAAGAAATACGCAGCCCTCCGCTTCATGGGCTACGCCCCGGAAAGCAAGACAGAGAAGAAAACGCAGCAATTGCTTGATTCCCTCAAGCGGGACAACGTCACCACGGTTGGGGTGCCCACCATCGCCGAATACCAGCCACCCTGGTCACCTCCCTTCATGCGCCACAATGAAATTCTCGTCGAGATTCAGTAGTCCGGCCCCTCAACTTTTTTCTGGCAAAACAGCATCACTTCTGGTATGCTATACCCCAAGATATGGTATAGAGACGATTTGCGACCACTAATTGGGGCTTGGTGCGTGGCAAACGTCGAACATGCCCGGGGAATGCTTGTGGTGACTATGAGAGTAATGCTTCTCGGCGGTTTTGGAGTGCTGCTGGTGCTAACCAGTGGCTGCCAGTCCTTTCCTTTTGCACCCGCCCCAAAAGCGGCCGCTACCGCGCCGGTCGCTGAACAGGAGGCTATCCCCGCTGAACCGGAACAGGCCCGTGGCGACTTGCCGCGCCTGATGCTGCAGCGCAAAGAAGGGGCGGGTTCGGTGCTGGAATTCGCGCCGGTATCTCTGGCCCTATCCGATTCCAACACCGCAGCACCGGAGCCCCCGGAGCCCCCGGCACCTCCCAAGGAGGCGACTCCGGCCCCTGAAAAAACAGCAGCCCCCGAACCGCAGGCCGCCCCTGCGCCGACTCCCCCCCCCGCAGAGCCGGTGGCCGCGCCCCCCATCGAGCAAAGCGGCAAGCTATGTCCCGGTGATGTGCTGGATGTGCAATGTTTTAGCGACCCCTCCCTGAGCCGCGAAAGGACTGTGCGCCTGGACGGTTGTGTTTCCCTGCCGATTGTGCAGGATGTCGTCGTTGCGGGCCTCACCCCCCAAGCCGCTGAAGACCGCATCAAGAAAGCCTACCGCTCCACCTTCCGTGACCCGCAATTGAGTGTCACCCTGTCTAGCACGGTGCGGCGGGCCTGCACGGTTCTCGGCGATGTGGCCGTGCCCGGCCGCTATCCCTCGGCTGAAGCAACGACCTTGGGCCAGGCCATTGAACGCGCGGGCGGACTTCGGGTTGCGCTCCCCGCGAATGCATCGTCGGGGTGGATGCACAAGGCACTCGTGATTCGCGCGGTTGATCAGGAGGGTGCCCAACAAGCCCTATGTTTTGGACTCGAACAGGCCGCCAGCCGGAATGCAAAGGTCTATCCCGGCGATCTGGTGCTCATCGGCGACCCGACGCCGCTGGTGTATGTAATCGATGGCACCAACGACAGCGCTGCGGTCGAGTGCCGGGATAACACCGTGGTTTCGGAGCTGCTGGCCTCATGCGGCGCGCTGCGACCGGAACGGGGGGCGCTGCGTGGCGTCGAAGTGTGGAGATCCTCAGCAGACAAGCTGCAAGTCGCCGTGACCATCGTTGCCGCCGATCTCCTGAGCGGGGCCAATCTTCCCGCCCTTCAATCCGGCGATGTGGTGCGGGTGCTGCGAAAAGGAACGCCCGCTACCGCATTGGAATCCCCCCGTGTGGAAGAATTGTCCCGCCGGGCGGCGGAGGCCTATTACACGAAGGGCTTGGGTGTGGAAGGCTTCGCATGGCTGCGCGGTGAATCCGGCGAAACCCAGCCCGAGGCCACGGGGCAGCTCAAACCCTCGATGCGAAACCTTATGAAACTACTTTCCGGGAATCCATGATGTCTCCCTATGCGCCACCACAGATTCCGTTGATGAACGGTGAAGGTTCGCGACCCTTGCGCGATCGCGGCGTGCCGTGGCGGCGTCTGTTCCGCCTGCGCGGGCGGATGATGCTGGTTCTGTTCCTGTTCGGTGTCGCGCTCTCCGTGCTGGCCGCCCTTTTCGGCGCAGCGCCGGAATACTACGCCCGTGCCTCCATGGAACTCAGCCTGCCGGATTACAGTACGCCCCGAACGCATAGCTATGCAGCCCTGCTGGCCGATCTTCGCAGCCCCGCCTTGCTGCGACAGGTGCTAGCGGATGCCGAGGTCGCCAAGTTGCCCGGTGTGGCGGGTTCCCCCCAACTCATTGACGATATCCGCGCCCGCATTTCGGTGCGTGCACCGCGTGGCGACAGTTTGCTCGAGATTTATTATCGGGATCGCGATCGCGCCACCGCCGAATGCATTCTCCGCAAGATTCTCGCCGCCTACCTCGGGCAGTTGGATGCGCAGCCCCCGACAGCCGCCCCGGCAGAAGGCACCGCCCCGCTCGCCTCCCGGGAACAGACGCTTGCCTCCGAGTCGCAGGCTGTGGAAACGAAAATCGCCGTCTTGCGCGAAGAAGGCGGTGTGCCGCCGGAGGCCAGCATGGTCTCCGAACCGGCCGCCGTCGAGGCGCAGCACGCCGGGCTTGCCGAGGCGGAACGGAACCTCTCCGAAGCCTTGTCCCGTCAGCGTGCCGCCGAAAACCGGGTGAAACGCCTGGAGAAACTGCTGGCCTCCGCCGAGGCCGCGCCTGCCAAACCCCTGCACGCGCTCGGAGTTGAGACGCAGGTCGCGCAGGATCCCAACGTGCTCGAACTCAGTCGCCAACTGGCGGCTGCGGAACAAGCCCTGGCCCTCGCCTCCGGGAAATATGTCGACGGCGCACCGCAGCTGTCGGTCGCGCGCTCGGAGCGGGACGCCGTCGCAGGCAAAATGGCGCAGGTCAAGGCAGAGACCCGCCACAACATCATTGAGGCCATGCTCGAGCAGGAACGCAGTGCGGCCACGCTCGCGCAAGAAGAAGTGGCCGAGACCAAGAATCGCCGCACGGAATACGCAGCCGCACTCGACCAGCATCGCGAAGAACAACTCGCCATGGCTAAACGCGCCGGCGAAATGAAAGAATTGGAGCGCAAGCTCACGGAATTGGCCGCCGATCGCCGTATGATGAGCACCCCCCAACTGGCCTCGCAGGCCTCCGGTGCCGTTCCCGTCCAAGCGAGAATGGCCGAAGAGGTGCGGACCCCCGATCGCCCCGATTACGGGCCACCCCTCACGGTCTTTGGCGCGGGCCTCCTGCTTTCCCTCGCATTGGCACTGCTCACCGGGTTAATTTTCGAGTATGCCGACCCGCGCATCTGGTCCGTGCAGGACCTAGGGCGCATCACCCCGATTCCTGTGTTCTCCACCCTGCCCGACACGCGGGAGGATCGCCTACCGTCTTCCGTGTCGCTCCCCACACTCGCCGAATCGCATCCGGGTTCGGCCACCGTCGACCAGGTGCGCCGGGCCATGGCCCGCATCCTCAGCTCAGGTCCCGGCAAGACCCCGATTCAAACCTGCCTCATCACCAGTCCCGGCCCCGGCGAGGGCAAGACCTCCTTTGCCTGCAATCTCGCCATTGTCCTCGCGCAAGCCGGACGTAATGTGCTGCTCGTAGACCTCAACGGCACGCGCCCCGGGGTCGAGTCCGCCTTTGGACTGCAGCCCGCACCAGGACTCTCCGAACTCCTCAAAAACGGCGAAGTAGCCCCCGACCCAGACCGTAACAGCGGCGTTGAAAACCTCTTTGTCCTAGGCCCCGGCACCGACTGCGCGACCCTGCCCGAACACATGGGCGCCTGGGTCATGCAGGACTTCTTCGCCGGGGCCAAGCGCATATTCAACCACATTATCCTCGATTGCCCCTCCGTGCTGGTGTCCTCCGAAGCCCGCATCGTTGCACCGCTTGCCGACGGCGTTGTGCTGGTCGTACGTTCCGGTCGTGCCTCCTTCGGCGCGGTCGAACAATGCCTCAACGTCCTCCATTCGGTCGGCGGCTCCGTCACCGGCATCGTGCTCAACGGCGTGCAACTGGCCACCGAAGAAAGCCTCAAGCAGGAAATCAGTCTCTTCTACCGGGAAGCGTAAAAGGCCGATTTGGGTGGGATTCCAAGCGGTTCCGAGGCAACACAATTCGTGTAAATGCCGCCATTCCCTTGATTTAGTACAGCATTACTGTGTATATTACAAGCCATTGGAAGGAGGGTGAATGGAAGGCAAAACCCTGATAACCGGGGCGGGCGGGTTCATCGGTTCACACCTGGTGGAGCTGTGCGTACAGCGCGGCCTCGAGGTGCGGGCCTTTGTGCATTACAACGGAAACAACCGCTGGGGTTGGCTGGATCAATCCCCGGTTCGCGACGCCATCGAAGTCGTGAGCGGTGATGTGCGCGATTTCGATTCCGTGTTTCGCGCCACCCAAGGCTGCCAGACCATACTCCATCTTGCCGCGCTCATCGGGATTCCCTATTCCTATGTGTCGCCCCAGGCCTATATCCGCACCAATGTCGAAGGCACCTACAACGTGCTGGAAGCCGCCCGCATGCAGGGAACCCGCCGGGTGGTGGTCACAAGCACCTCGGAAACCTACGGCACCGCACAATATGTACCCATCGACGAGAAACATCCCGCCGTGGGGCAGTCGCCCTATGCGGCCACCAAGGTGGGCGCAGACCAACTCGCGCTGAGCTATTACCGCTCCTTTGAACTGCCCGTCTGGGTGGTGCGCCCGTTCAACACCTACGGATCTCGGCAATCGGCCCGCGCATTCATCCCCACGGTGATCTCCCAACTGCTTGCAGGGCAGGAAAGCGTCAAACTCGGCAATCTGGCCCCCACGCGCGACCTCACCTTCGCCAAGGATACCGCCGCCGGATTTCTCGCCATCGCGGGGGCGGATGCCCTCGTTGGCACCGCCACCAACATCGGCATGAACGCCGAAATCAGCATGGGCGCATTGCTCCAGAAGATCGCGGATATCATCGGGGTCAGCGTCCAAATCCAGACCGACGAGCAGCGCCTGCGACCTGAAAACAGCGAGGTCGAGCGCCTCTGGTGCGACAACGCACGCGTCCTCGAGCATACGGCGTGGAAGCCCGCCTACACGCTCGACGCGGGCCTGCGCGAAACCATCGAATGGGTGCGGGGCCACCTCGACACCTACAAACCATCGACGTACAACGTCTAAGGAGTTCCGGCAATGAAAGCGGTCATACTGGCGGGCGGGTTGGGGTCGCGACTGCGCCCCTTTACCGAAGCCATACCCAAGCCACTCCTGCCCATTGGCGAGCAGTCGCTACTTGAAATTCAGATCACGCGGCTGAAACATTTCGGCGTGGAGGAGGTCTTTCTCGCCACAAACTACAAATCCGAATACGTGCGCAGCTTCATGGGCGATGGATCGCGCTACGGCATCAAGCTCACGGTCAGTCACGAAGAAAAGCCGCTCGGCACCGCCGGGCCGGTGCGCCTGCTGCGCGAACACCTCACCGAACCCTTCTTTCTCATGAATGGCGATATCCTCAGCACCGTTGATTTCGCAAAAATGTACGAATTCGCCACGAGTCTCGAATCGGATCTCTGCGTGGGCATTAAGAAAATCATTACGCCCTTCGCTTTCGGCAACGTGTTCCACGAAGGCAACTTTGTGACCGGTATCGAGGAAAAACCCAACATCGAGACCGACATTATCGCAGGGATCTACGTCATGAAACCCGGCATCTTCGACCATATCCCCGAGAACACCTATTTCGGTATGGATCACCTTATCCTGTCCATGCTCGACAAGAAAGTGCCGGTCGCCAAGTACTCCATCTGGGAACTCTGGCTGGACATCGGGCAATTGCCGGACTACGAAAAGGCCCAGGAAATCTACGAGCAGCATTTTAAGAACGGCCCCGGAGCCTAAGGTCATGAGTTTTGACATTCCGCTCTTTGAACTGAATTTCGGCGAGGAAGAAGCGCAAGCCGTTGCCGAGGCGGTGCGCTCCCGCTGGATTTCCATGGGACCGCGCACTGCGGAGCTGGAGCGCCGATTTGCCGAGCATATCCAAGCACCCTACGCCCTCGCCGTGAACAGTTGCACCGCCGCGCTGCACATCGCCACCGCAATGACGGTAGGCCCCGGCGACGAAGTCATCGTGCCATCGCTTACGTTTGTCGCCACGGTCAACGCCGTCCGCTACACCGGCGCGACCCCCGTCTTTGCAGACATTACCAGTCTCGGCGACCTCTCCATCGACCCCGAGGACGTGCGCCGCAAAATTACCCCGCGCACCAAGGCCATTCTGCCCATGCACTACGGCGGATTTCCCTGCGACATGGACGCGCTCACCGCAATCGCCCGGGAACACCAGCTTACGGTCATCGAAGACGCCGCCCATGCCCCCGCGTCCCGCGTCCACGGAAAATACGCCGGTGCCATCGGCGAATTCGGATGCTTCAGCTTTTTCTCGAACAAGAACATCACCTGCGCCGAAGGCGGCATGCTGGTGCTGCAAAAAGAGGAAGACGCGCGACGGGCACGCCTCCTGCGCTCGCACGGCATGACCACCGTCTCCTTCGAGCGTGCCAAGGGCCACGCCACCAAGTACGACGTCCTTGAGCTCGGCTACAACTACCGCATCGACGACATTCGTGCAGCCCTCGCCCTCGTGCAGCTGGACAAACTCGGAGGGGACATCCAGAGACGCGCCATCCTGCGCCAGCACTACCTCGAGTATCTTGCAGGATTGGACGGTATTGTGGTGCCCTATCTGGACTACCCGCACGCCTCCTCCAACTACATCTTCGTGGTCGTCCTGAAAGAAGGTGGCGCAGAGCGTCGCGATGCCGTGCGCCAGCAACTCGCCGAGCGAGGCATCCAGACCAGCGTCCACTACCCCGCCGTGCACCGCTTTAACATTTACGCCGAAGGCGCGCCCGAACTGCCCAAGACCGACTATGTCGCCGACAGCCTGATCACGCTGCCATTGTTCTACGACATGACCGAAGATCAAGTGCGCAGGGTGTGCCGGGAATTGCAAAGCGCGCTATAACCCTTGATGGAAGAGAAATAGCGGTTTGATACGGACCGCAGGAAATGTCTTGCTGATGATTCTGTACCAGAATGCGATAGGGCCGACACCGGATATCTTGAAGCCCGCAGAGGCCGATCTTCTACGCCAAACGAGCGGAGCTGAAGTCATTTGGTGCGGGCGCGGAGCCACCGCCCTTTGTTGGGCCTATGAAGCGGCCCGGCGCCTGCGGACAGTAGGAGCGCCCGCCGAAATAATCATGCCCGCAATATGTTGTTCCGTTCCGGCCAATGCGGCCCTCAGCGTGGGCATCCAGCCGCGTTTCGCGGACTGCGATCCTGAAACCGGGATGGTTACCGTGGAAAGCGTGGCTGCATGCTACACCCCTTCCACCTGTGCCGTGGTTTTTGTGCATCTGTTCGGGCAGACCGCCGACTTGGAACCATTAGCCGACTGGTGCCACGGCAAGGGAGTTGTTCTCATCGAGGATGCCGCTCAAGCGCAGGGAGCGGTGTTGCCCGACGGACAGCCGGTTGGAAGTGTCGGGGCGTGTTGCGTCTATAGTTTCAATGAAAGTAAGATACTCGAATGTGGTGGCGGTGCCTTGCTTGTGCAAGATGCACCTTTGTGGGAAGCGGTACGGGAGACGGCGCAAACTGGACTACTCCGCGCCGAACTATCGCCCGCCGAAGCGGCCATCCATGAGTACAGCTATCGCAATACGCTCAACGGGCTTGTGGGTCTTTGCCGGCAGCACCCGGAATCCATCCGCGCAATTTCGGAAGGCTTCTTGCATTTCCGAGGCTTGTACGATGGCCTATATCGCTGTTCGCTCCAAGATCCCGGCGCACTGGCCCAGGCATGGGGCCAACTGCCCGGTATTCTTCAGCGGCGCAAGGAGAAGGCGGAAATCTACGCGGAACGTCTCGATGGCGGCCCGTGGCGGCTCTTGAATGGTTGGCGTCAGAGCGGTGTGTGCTTTCGGTATTCCTTGCTGGTGGATTTCCCGCAACGCTTGGTTGCCTTTAGCGATTCGATACGCAGGACCGGATTTCACGTCTCAAATCTTTATTGGCCGGTGAATCAATTGGTCAAACCAGACGATGACTGCCCCCGGGCGGACGCATTGGCCCGGGCGGTAGTGAATCTGTGGGTGGATGACTCCGTGGACGCTGCGTGGACCGGGCGTTGCGCTGACGCCCTGTGGGAGAGCACAGACCTGCTTTCCTAGCCCTTTCTCTTGTCGTGGGGGATCGGGGACGCGGGTGATAAGTGTGTCTAGGCTCGATCATTGAAGGCCGCCAGTAGTTTCTTGTATTATCGCGGAACGTTCTCAGGAGAATGAAAGTATGCTACAGAATGACATTACCGAGAAGCTGGAAAAGCACTACACGCAACGATTCATAGAGAAAGGCGCTACACCGCAAGGTGTCTTTCATAACGGCCCGGAATCTCAATTGCTGAGATTTATCCAGTTGCTGAAGATACTAGGGAGCGAAACTAGTTTTTCGTTGCTCGACTATGGTTGTGGCTATGGCGCATTGCTTGAGCTTCTGAAGACTCTGCCTGTGGATGTTGCGTACACGGGATACGATGTCAGCGATGCTATGATACAGGAAGCGCGACAACGCTATTCGATGTTCAAGGACGCCGTATTCACATCCAAGGAAGAAGACCTCGGTCTTTATGACTATGCGGTGGAAAGCGGTGTTTTCAACATATGCCTGGATACGCCAAGAGATGAGTGGCAAGGGTATGTTTTGCATGCAATGGACAAGATGGCCCGCGTGACGAAAAAAGGTTTTGCGCTCAACATGATGACCAGCTATAAGGATCCGGGGTACATGCACCCGGGCCATTATTATGTGGATCCTCGTTTCATGTTGGATTACTGCATAACCCACTTTTCGCGGCGCGTGGCCCTGCTTCACGACTATGAACTTTACGAATTCACCCTTCTTGTCAGGAAAGATGAAAACGAGTCATGGATTACCTAGGATGGCGCGTCCGTATTGACGAGACTCTGGTAGGCGGTATCAGTGGATATGTAGTATTCATGCGCGGGATCAGAACCTGTAGATGTCAGCACTAATATTTTGTTAGAGACCCCATTAGAATGGAGATAGTATGACTCAATCCACAAGGTGTCCGTGTTGCGCGCTTCAGGAATGCGGTCCCTGCTTGGAGGGGCTGGTTAGGTGCCGTGCCTGCGGACACGTGCGGGTTAGCGATAACTACTCTGAGGCAGAGCTCAAGCAGCTGTATTCCGAGAACTACTTTAAGGGGGATGGTTACCCGGACTACGAGTGCGAGGAGAACGCGCTTCGTGCCAACTTTCGGCGCCGGGTACGCGATTTGGCCCCTCTATATGCGAAGGGAAGCCGTTTATTCGAGATTGGATGCGCTTATGGTTACTTCCTGGATGAGGCACAGACCCACTTTTCAGTGGTGGGATGCGACATCTGCGAAAGCGCCGTCAAAAAGGCACGGGAGCGGTTTGGCGTTGATGCGCAGAGTCTGGATTTCGTCAATAGCCCCATGGAGGCAAACCAGTTTGACGTGGTATGCATGTGGGACACCATCGAGCACTTGGGCGCGCCGGAAGAGTTCGTGAGGAAGGCAGCGCACATGCTAAAGTCTGGTGGAACGCTTGCACTCTCCACGGGGGACATCGGATCTCTAAATGCTCGGATTCGAGGGAAGAACTGGCGACTCATCAGCCCCCCCCATCATATACATTATTTTTGTGCAAGTTCGGTAAGGGCACTACTCGAGCGCAACGGATTTCATCCGCCTAAAGTGAGATATGATGCATTTTGGCGCAGTCTCGGTTCTTCTTGTCGTCTTGCACTGGGTAACCCCAGGACGGGTATGCTCAAGACCGTCTATGATCTTCTGACCAAGTCCGGTCTTCTTAATGTCTCTTTTCCGTTGAACCTGTTTGATCTGATGACGGTGTATGCGGTTAAGAGGTAGGGATCATCGGTACACTATTGTACGATTGTGAGATCGCCAATTGCACGATACTGAAGCTCAAGTCGGGGATGAGTCATGGATCACGATAGATATCAAGCGATCGCGCGGAATGCCAAGGGCGAAACAGGGCGAGAATCGATTAGCCGTGCGCCCGGAACGGGCAAAACAAAACTGTCCGGGACAACGCCCCTAGAAAGTGACAATACGATCGGACAGCCCTGAAGCGGCGAAACAAAACATTGCAGATCTCCGCGCATGGTGTTGCGCCCCTTCAGAGTTTTTTGTTGAATCCGTCTTTTCCCGGGACGTTGGCTCGGGCTATTATATGACTGCCCCTCTGGGGCGATAGGAGACCTCCCATGAACTCAATGGTGGAAATATTCCACACGGGCGAAGCCCGGGCGTGGAACGGGGAACTTGCTACCCTGCCGCTTGATAAGCGTCAGGTGGGCTTTCTCGCCGAATACCACCACCTGCTGGAATGCAACGGGGATGGCTGCGCCGAATTGTTCGTCTACACCGAGGGTGACCACAAATTCCTCTATCCCTACATGCTCAACCCCATAAAACGCATTGGGGAGACGGAAATCACCGACGAACTCTACGACATTCAATCCGTCTACGGATACACGGGCCCAATTGCATCGGTGCGCGATGAAGCCTTTCTCCGTCGCGCCAACGATGCCTTCGAGGCTTACGTGCGAGACCGCCATGTAGTCGCCGAATTCGTCCGTTTCAACCCACTGCTGCAAAACCAGGAACTGCTGCCTTTCGCGGAAAATCTGCGCACCTTTCCAGACAAAACCTTCGTGTTCCGTCCGCTCGATGGCACCGTCAATACCCTTTGGGATTCCATCGTCCCTGGCAAGAAACGTCGCTGCCTGCGGAACTGCTGCAAGCAGGCCGACGAATCGTCCGAGGTGGCATGGGGTTGCGACACGTCCAGAGAAGTTTTCGATGCTTTTGTGGCGCTTTATCTCAAGCACATGGAACACATCGGCGCCGATGATTATTACTCGCATTCCCCCGCCTATTTCGAGGCCCTCTACGAATTTCTACAGACGCGCGGAACACTGGTTTGGATGCGCTATCAAGGGCGTTTCACCGCCATCAATTGCTATATCCACGAGGGGGCCACGGTTTATTACCACCACAGCGCCCGCGATGTGGAATTAAACGCGCCCGCCTACCTGCAAAGTGCCCACTTCATGAACGGCCTGCTCCATTTTGTGGGCAAGGGCTTCAATCAATGCCTGCTCGGTGGAGGACGAACCCGCGATGACGACGACAGCCTGCTGCGTTTCAAGCTCGCCTTCTCCAAAGAGACCGCCGGGCTCTTCCTTGGCAAACGCATTCATGATCCCGTACAATACGAGCGAATTTGTGAACTCTGGGCCAGGGAATTTCCGCATTTGACCGAGAAGCGGGGCAGTCTGGTGCTGCGATACCGTTTCGAGGTCTGATGGGGGATCCGGTTCGCCCCCTTCCTGCCGCGTCATTCCCGCGAAGGCGGAAATCCAGTTGCGGGATCCTTGTTCGCGAAAGCATCGCCTGATTTGTAGTCTTTGAATCATTCTGACAGAGAAAGTCCGACATGCCGAAAAACGATCAAGAACACATTGACATCTCCGTGGTCGTGCCCGTGCGGAACGAGGAAAAAAACATCCCCGAACTGACGCATCGCCTGCGGGATGTGCTTTCAGTGATGGGCCTAGCTTTTGAGGTTGTCTTCGTCACCGATGAGAACACCGACAGAACCGTCGACACTATCAAGGCGGAACACAGGCAGGACGCACGCATAAAAATGGTGAAGCTCGCTCAAGGTCGCGGACAACATATGGCGGCAGTTGCGGGTTTGGCAGCCAGTCAGGGTGAATCCGTTGTGTTTATGGACGGGGATCTCCAAGATGAGCCGGAAGACATACCCCTTTTATACCGGAAGATGCAGGAAGGCTATGCGGTTGTAAGTGCGCTCAAGGAGCGGAAGAATGAAACCGCGTTGCGCAATTTCTTCTCACGTTCCTATGTTCGCGTCATGAATTACCTGTCCGATTCACGCCTGTTAATTAACACCTCGTTGTTCCGAATAATCAATAGGCGAATGGCCGATGAGTTGGGCCGCTTTGAGGAACATGACCAAGATCCAACACTGCTGATGACGCTTATCGGGTTGCCGGAGGCGTCAGTCTTGGTGAGTTCTGGCGAACGGCATTCGGGGGAAACAAACTACACATTTTGGCGACAAATAAACGTGGCGATATCCTGTGTTGTTTCGTTCTCTACTAAGCCCCTGAGGCTGATTTCTTCTTTCGGTTTCTTTTGTGCGGGCCTAAGTTTCCTGCACTTTCTATACGTCGTCGTGCTGTGGTTTCGGGGTGTCGATGTCCCCGGTTGGACGACTTTGGCCGTGCTGGTCAGTTTTCTGGGAAGCGCGCAATTGATGTCGCTCGGTGTTATCGGGGAATACCTCGCCCACGTCTTTATGGAAAGCAAGCGCAGGCCGCTCTATGTGGTCGAGGAACGCTGTGGTACGCTGAAAAACTCAAACACAGAGCCATCGAATTAACCGCGCTTTTTGTGCGGAGCAAAAAGGAACAAGTATGCGATTTCTATTGGTATCCCTTGTGCTCGGTCTGGTCACCTTCGGCCAACTGGTGATCAAACATGGCACCGCCCAGCTCGGCCCCATGCCCACCCACAGCGCAAAAGGCATCGCGCTTTATGCCTTTCATGCCTTTCTCAACCCGTGGATTGTTTCCGGCTTTGCCGCCGCCTTACTCAGCGCCATAGCGTGGATGGCTGCCGTCAGCAAGTTCGAACTGAGTTCCATGTATCCTTTCCTGAGCCTGAACTTCGTCATCGTTCCATTGCTGGCCATCCTTTTGTTCGGCGAGGCCTTTAATTGGCCCAAAGTGGTCGGCTGCATTCTTATCGTCGTCGGCGTGTTCGTATTTTCGAAAGGCTTATCGTAAAATGAGACTCTTGACCTACGATGTACTGCTCCCAGAACCAGAGGTTCGCCGGAAACGAATAACTGGGGTCGCGCTCTTCGTGTTGCCAACCCTCTTCGCGGCTCTGTGCCTTGTGGCAATTTATATCCTCGAAGTAGACAACATGGAGGGGCCAGCGACTGGTAGTCTTCTGATTGCGGTCAAGGTTTCGCAGAATTTCGCCAGCTGGTTCCAAAGCGGATTTTGGTATTCGGTCAACACCCCTGCGCCCCTGTACCGCACGGCCCTTGCAATTCTTTTTCGCCTATTTGGGTACTCCCCTTCGTTGGCCCAAGCGGTTACCTGTCTCCTTAGTGCCGTGTCCTGCTGGGCCATTGGCGCGGTAACGGCTCGACGGTTTGGGCTTTGGGGCGCGTTGCTTGCGCAGGCGTTTTACATCAGCAATCCGTTGCTCGTGAAGTTGTCTGTGAGTTCGGGCGCATACATCTGGGGTCTTGCTCCGGTGTTTATAGCTATCGACCTGTTGGATCGTCATCATCTCTCCAACAACCGGTGGGGATATTTCTCCGCAGCTATCGCACTGCTGTGTTCGGGGATGTGCCGACCGGAGAATTTTATCTTGGTGCTGCCTCCTTTGCTTTTGGTCTCCGCTCCATTGCTCTCCCGGGTAGTATTCTGCGGCATTGTCGGCTCCTATCCATTGCTCAGCACGGTATACACGATCGCGCATGGACTTAATCCCCCGAATACTGCGGTGGGACGGGAATTGGAACCGGCCGCCCAGATATTCGTCGAGTGGGTGGCATTGAGCTACCGCCTGACGGTTCAAAACCTCGTTGGAATACATTGGGCGATATTGGGCGCAGGGTTGCTGCTGACGGGATTTTGGACGCGGACCCGGTTTCTTTCGGCGATGAGTGGGGTTCTTTGGCTCTTTTTTTGCGCTCTTGAGCTGCCAGGGTGGGGTTCACCGCCCTTTGCGCACCACTACTATCTGGTTTCCGCCTTTTTTCTGATTTCTTCCGCAGGGGCGGTGACGGTTCTGTCCGATATGTTTGTTCGGCTCATCATCCCCCATTCTACTCCGAAAGGGATGCGTGTGTTTTACGCCGTGATTGGAGTCGGTATGATACTCGCGTTCACCCCGATCAGACGTGCCGAACTGGTCGCCGTGGGGCTTACCGGTCAGCTCAGCCCAGCTGCCCGCGAGGTGCGCGCCTTTCTGCGCAAGGAGGCGGGTCCCTCAGAAGGAATTATTGTCGATTGTTCCAACGAGGTTACTTCGCTTACCGCAGATTTCTACAGTGCCCAACGGAATGTCTGGGCGTACAACATGCCCCATCCCCGTCCATTCAATGACAGCCGAACCGATGAAGAAAGCATCCGCGTGATGAATGACTTCATCGCCAAGAGTGTCAAGCCTTGGATTGTGGAAAAACATCCTGTCTGGTTGATCGCCTACTGCGAAACCCAGTGGAGACGCGCGGGAAAATTCCCGTTTTTTAAGATGTTCTCCATGCCGCCTGTTTTGGGAAAAGAGACGTTTACG
>CAIZGN010000206.1 GCA_903932505.1 Candidatus Hydrogenedentota bacterium | reverse complement strand
GAAGACCTCAAGCATCCGCGCGCGGATCTGATGCTGGCGGGGGATGTCGAAATGCATCGGGTTCGCGTCGACCCGCTCGTTCATCATCCACAGCGTGTGCGCGATATCGCCGATGACCTCGGCTTCCAACTGGTAGTCGCGATCGACGACGGCGGGCAGGAAGTCAATGTGCACGACCCGCTTCATGTCGAACCGGTTCCACAGGCGCGGCGGGAACTCCACCAGATCATAGCCGACCGTGATCACCACGTCCGCGTCCCAGATGGCACCGTTGGCCAGACTCTGGGTTTGCAGACCGATGGTGAACAGGCATTCCGGGGACTGACGGGAAATACTTCCCTTGCCCATGAAGGTGCTGATGACCCCGATACCCGTTTTTTCGGTGAAAAGGCGCAATTGCTTGCTGGCCCGGGTACGCACCGCGCCGTTGCCCGCGAGGATGATGGGGCTCTTGGCAGAGCGGATGACGCTCATGGCTATGTCCACGATTTTGTCATCGGCCACCGAACGGCGTATGTAGTTCCTCGCCAGCGGATTCGTGCGAATCGGCAACGCGGCGATGTCATTGGAGATTTCGATGTGACACGCGCCCGGTTTTTCGCGCATGGCCAGCTTGAAGGCCTGCCGCACCACTTCCGGAATGTTGTCCGGATGGATGACGGGCACCGCCGACTTGGTGATCGGCTTGAACATGGACACCACGTCCATGTGCTGGTGACTTTCCTTGTGCTGGCGTTGGACGTCGGACTGGCCGGTGATGACCACCAGCGGGGCACGGTCCACATTGGCGGTAGCCACACCGGTCACGGTGTTGGTCGCGCCGGGGCCGAGCGTACTCATGCAGACCCCAGCTTCACCGGTTAACCGGCCATAAACCTCGGCCATGAAAGCGGCCGACTGCTCGTGCCGGGTAAGCATGAATCTGATCGGGGATTGCTCCAACGCCAAAAGAAGATTGGAATTCTCCTCCCCCGGCACCCCGAATATGTACTTGACTCCCTCGGCCTCAAGACATTTGACGAAGAGTTCCGCGCCGTTCATAACTAGTGGTTTCCACCTTTCCGTTTCTGAATCATCGCCTGGACTGGCGTACACCCGCCAGTTTGGCCCTTTTCTAAAGGATATATTCGAAAACTGTCGTCAGGGACGCCATGCGGCAGCCCAGACCAATCTATAAAACGTCGGACAATATCAAATTTGTTCCCGATAAATAAACTTCGGCCCGGTTATTCCTTGATCTCGGTCGTGCCCAGTTTATACCGGCGATGGCCGTCCTCCCCGGGCAGCGGCAGCGCAATCACCGGGGTTCCGTCCCTTTGGCCCACTGAAATATACAGGTCAAAGGTTCCACCCGGCATGTTCGGGGCCAATCCGTGGGTGGATTCTGCGGTCATCACCGTCGCCTGACCCGGCTGGGCCGGTTGCAGGGCGCGTACCTCAAAACCCTCATTGACGAACACCGCAACGATACCGCCCTGCACATCCTTCAAGGTGAAGGCCACATGGCCGCCCGGATAGCACGGGGCCACCCCCGCATTGGCCCATGCGGAGCGGAACAGGCCCCGTTCCTGTCGGTGGATGGCCTTCGGCCAAGAGGCTTCGCGCAGCTGCAGGCGGTAGCCAAGGCGCAGATTGACCCGACCGATGAGTTCGCGTTCCTTTTCCAGAAATTCGCGCGGAAACCAGTGGATGCACATGTAACTCGCGTGGTATTCCTCGATAGCCCGCATGAAAATATCCCGGGCCCACGCTTTTTTGTCGATGGAAGGCTGATAGTGCTCATGTTCGAGAATCACCGGCCGCACCGGCCAGAAAGGCTGCGCCATGGCCGCGTTGAAATAGGAATTGGGCGGCGGTTGCACCAGAATGCTGTTGTCTCGCAGGGTCATGCCCTTGTCAAAGGCAT
>CAIZGN010000205.1 GCA_903932505.1 Candidatus Hydrogenedentota bacterium | reverse complement strand
TGATTCCCCGATTCGGCTCGCCATCGTCGCCAGTGAAACTAGTGATCCCATGGGGAATACTCCCTCCTCGCTCGCCACCTTGTTCTGCGCCCGAGGACGGGCTGGCCCTCCTTTCATCCCAAGGATTACGTTCCTCAGCCGGCCTGATTTGGCTGCCTTGTTGGACTGGCTTTGCCTGGAAGAGGAGCCCGGGGAACCTGTCGTGTGGTCGACGCTCCCGCTCTTGCGGAGTTGCATTTGGGACGGTCTTACCTCCACTCGTGAGCAACATCACGCGTTTAGCAATGTCCTCGGAGCCTCTCTTCTGACTGCCCAAGTACGCAGTGCGGCCACAGGTCAAAAAGGTGCTTCGATACAAGACTTCTTTCTTAAGCTCGTCCAATGCGTTGGAGTTGACACGGGACCCTTGGCGAGCGACCAGACCGGGCTTCAAACACCAGGATTGTGGATTGAACCTACCTTGCGAGACCAAATCGGAGGGGCCGTGCTTTTGGATGACATGGCTGACCTGTGGGGTGATTTTCTTAGCGGCGCACTCGGCTACTCCAGCGAGAAGACAACTTTTGTCACCACACCACGCGGGAAGTTTTTCGACGAGCTTGGCAAGCTCCCTGATAGACTGGCTGCCTTTCTGGATTCGCAGCGGCACGGCTTGGCCTTTGCCGACATTATTCCCGGGCAAAGCAGGCTGGCAGAACGCTTCGCCCTGTTTCTCGACCTGCGCTTGTTTCCTGACCCGGAGTCCTTACCAAGCGGGGATGCGCAAGAGAAAATGAAGGGACAGTTTTTCCGGGAACTGGCCGCGTTTGGCCTCAAGCTGCTCGACTCGGGTCGTAAGCTTCCCTGGATAGACGAGGCAGGCAGGACAAATCTCCGCGAAGAACTCCATCGTTTCCTGAGTGGTCCATCACCGCTTGGGTTGGCAAGGTCCAAAACCAAAACCTTACCGCCCGAGGAAACACTCTTACCGCGACTGCTGAGCCTCCTTGACCCTACACTGCCCATCATCATTTTCTCTTCGACCCACCGCAGTGAATTGATCGAACCATTTCGGAATTACGGTAATATCATCACGACGTTGCGGAAGCCGATCCTCAGCGAGATGTCACGCGACTGGAACGAGGTCGTTAAAGGTCTGCAAGCCGATTTCATATCGACCATGGAGCAAGCGGCAAAAATTCTCCAGGTGCGGGACGCATTCCAGAGGTTCCAACAACAGATTGGCAAGGCGGAGGATGTCAAATTGCCAATCAGCCAACACGGGCACCTTATAGAGATATTCTTTGATGAATCAGAGGAGCCAACTCAAAAGAGCCCGCCACGGGCGGTGTGCGCCGGTGGCATTGTAGTGATCCGGGCACTCGGTCAAACTGGAGAACCGGTGGTTAGCGACGCAGATGTTTTTCAGAGCTTGGCTGCGTTGCGTTGTCTCTGGGGTTGGTGCTCGGAGACGCCCGCGGGGTTTGTCCGCCCACAAAACGCACCACAACAACGAGGCTATATGCCGAAGGGAGAGTCCCTGAATTTCGTTGGCAAAGGCGAGGGGTCTGCCTTGCTGAACGCGATAGTAGGCAGTGTCCGCACAGCTTTGGGGGAAGCAGGCATCGTCATCCCGTTTGCTGTAATCTGCGATCGTGGCAAACAGGTCCCGGAGTGGATGTCGATCGCGGAAGGAATCGACCAATGGAGTGTCGAGAAGGTTCTCGACACCACCCTGCGTCGGATTGTCCAGCACGCTGTCGAAAGCTTGCTGTTTCGTAGTAGGGTGCTGCGCAAAGCCCTCCGACATCCGAAGACCCGAATCGCCATCGACCTCGCGATCAGACGTTATCCCTGTGATCCCGATTGGTCCTTCCTCGAAGCATTCGGTATCGAAGTGAAGAATGGCAAGCGACCTTCGCTTCATAGCGAAGATGGTTTTCAACTCACCTCCGAAACCATTGGTCGAACGGGGATTCCGTGGCCTTTTCCATCGAAAATCGCCCGTGCCCGAGCGGTCAGTCTAAGAGATTTCGGAGACAATCTCAGGCCCATGGATGAATTCCTCCCCAAGCAGCTTCATTATTTCGCCGATGCCGTCTCCCACGTTCTCCTCTACCATCCTGAGGTTCCCTCGGTGCATGCAGATGCAGAAATTGGTGATCTTGAAAAAGCACTTGACGAAGTAGTCGGGGGTCGACAGACCCCGGAAGATATCATTCAATTCTTCACTCTTGGATGGATAGTTGATATGCGTTTTGATGCGGAAGAAGAGGATCGAATCGAGATCGGTCGGCTTTGGGATCAAGGCGACCGAGTTTCGGCAATCATTCGGGCAGGGCGTCTGACAGCAACCTCCCCTAAGAATGGGGTTGGCATCGATCTATTTCGGGACTTGTGCGACTGGGTTCAGCGTTTGGAAGGTGCCGAGCTGGCCCAGTTGATATCCCGTCCCCCCGTTCCGAGAGAAAAAGATATGGACTGAATCGTAATGGCCTCCCTAATTCCAAATGAATGGCGATATGTGCCTCCGGTATCCCTTGTGGTGGGTCGTGGCCCTTATGCGGTAGCGTTGGCGACCATTCTGGGCACGGAGGCCATCACCTCCGGGCAACTCAGTGCAGGTCTTGAGCCCAACGATGGCGGCGGTTATCCTCAGGTTTTGGAGAGCCTCGCACAGGTTGTTTTTGTCGTTTCTGAGAGCATGCCAGCCGCAGAAGTAATCGAAAACCATCGAGCCGTGTGGCATTGGGTCGGGAAACTGTCTTCCGCCGGCGATCAGCATGAATTGGCCATCCTCTTCGTTTTACCGGCTGACGTAGCCCAAGGATTCGAGGATGTCCTCGCAGTCGGTCTGGGCGTCCCCAGGATTGATCCCGCTGTCACGGGCCACGCGGTTTGGCGGTGCGCTGGTTCGCTTTCGGAACTGATCGACGTGTTGACCGGTATCCGACCGATGGACCTGCTGCCTTTGCGGGCGCGATGGGCAGCCGACACCAAGCACACCGCGATGGCGGGGCTCCGCGCGACACTCGTGCAGGTTAATCCAACAGCGATCAGCGAGGCTGCTCGCCAGGTTCTTGCCACCTTTTCCGGGCAGGAATACCTGCTTGATCTGTTTTGCAGACCACCCAGCCACCGGCACGGCAACCTCCTGCGGAATTGGCTCAACGCAGCCGTGACCAATACCGTCACGCCAGATTGGTTGAAAGTGGCGCGCAACCAGCTTGACGGCTGGCTGACCGAAGATGAAATCGCCCGCACACAATGAAATCTGTCCGCATACTGATCGTTGAAGACGCCCCCGCGATGCTCGCCGCACTAGGGGAATCATATCGGGCGATCTTCGCCGCTCACGGCTACGAGTCGGCAATCGAGCAGGCGAGCACGGTAGAGGACGCCAGGCGGTTGGCAAAGGCAGCCAAGTCGAATCCATACGACTTTGTGTCTCTGGATGTCAACCTCGGCGACACCATACTGACCGGGCTTGACGTGCTGGAAACCCTCAAACGATTCCATTCAGCATGGATGGTCGCCCTGCTGACCGGCGTTGAAACCGACGCTACGGTTGATGAGACGATGGGCAAATCGAAAGCCGAGAAGCTCCGCAAGCAGCTCCGCAGGGATGCCTACGCCCGCTTCCCGGCGGAGCGATTGCAGGTGGTCGAGAAACCCTCGTCGAGAATTCCGGCAACTGAATCGCAAAGGCTCTTGGCGAACCGGTTGGAGCAGATCGCCCTGGTTTATGAGGAGGTCGGCCGGCTTCGCTATGTTTTCCGCCCAATCGAGGTCGCCAGCCTGGAGCGCGTCAAGGCACCCAAAGGCACGAAAGCGAAGCGGAAATTTTTACCGACCACCGCGACGCATTGGCAAATCCGGTTCAACTGCGGCGAAATCCGAACACTTCCAGACATGGCCGGTTTTCGGACCCTCCACTACCTTCTCTCGCGGGATGCGGACCAATCGGTCACGCCGGAGGAGGCCCTGGTCAACGACCCCAAGATCGATAAGACGAAGGGTGAAGTCCCTGTCACGAGTGCCGACCCGGTCGCGGCATTTTTCGAAGCGCAGGGGATTCCGTGGAAAGGCCTGACGTCAGGAGAGCAGCAAAAGCTGATCCGGGCGGCGCTGTCCCTGAAGTTTGAACGGTATGGGGAACTGCGAGGGTATCAGGATGAAGATGACCTGGCCCCCTCTGAGGAGGACGACCTCGCACGAATCCTAAGGGAACTCGGCCCGCTTGCCGATGCTGCGGAAACGGCCTACCAGCGGATGAAGCCGCAGGATGGGCAGGATGCCAGATCAGAGGCGGTGGAAACCGCGATGTTGCACCAAGACGGGCTTCATGTTGACAGCGGCAATTACGACCGATTGGGAACCAGTCGGCGTGGGGAAGACTCTCCTGCCGCCCAAATCTTCCGTGCGAGAATGAAGCGCGTGAAGGATTACCTTCGCGAAAACGGATTCGCCGACTTTGCCGAGCATATCGAGGGGTATGTCCAGTCCACGGGTGCTAGCTGGAGCTATAACCCGCAACGAAGAATCGAATGGACAACATGAGTTCAACCATACAGAACCCAAACATGGAGCGGAAGAGAACATGGGCGAAAACGACCTACATCGGCGCGACAGGACCGCTCAAGAAGGTTTGCGAGCGAACCTTTCGATGGAACTCCAAGGAACCGGTTGTGGTGATCGTCTGGCATCATGGGTGGATGCAGACAAAACCCAATTTTTGGAGGCAATTGCATGATGTGCTGGAAGGATCGAGCAATCCTGTCAGGATTCTGGTCACGTTTTTTGGCGACACGCCTGATAGTTTCGATTCGAAGGAAAGCGGCAAGCCTCTATCCTTCCTCATCAAAACCATGGCAGCGGATGTTCGGAGGAGCCCAGAAAACCATACATCAGGAGCGGTCGGATGGGCGTCGATCACTAACTTTACGCGCCATGTATCCGCTTCGGTAGTCTGGAGGAAGCCAGACGACAACGCGGATTCGGCGCTCCTCCAGTTATGTTTGGTTGCGGCAGCGCTGGGTGACCGACGAAAGCCCGGAAAGAATAGTCCTCCGCGGCCAAATCTCTGCGAGTTTTTCCGGTTCCTATCTTATCCCGACAGTTTCCTTACTCGCTGCCTCCATGACAAGCCGAAGGACGCCATTCAAGGACTGCGAGTAATAAAGTGGCTAGCGGTTCATGTCACCGTGCCCAAATCGCTGCCTATCAACATCCTGCTCATAGAAAACAAGCCGAATGTTCTTCGCAAAACCGACGACGCAATTCGCAAGGATCTTGGCCACTTCAATTTATCCGCAAGCCCACTCGGATTTTTTAAGAAGGCCACTTTCTACCTTGTCGAAGGCGATTTTGAGAAACTCAGGACCGATGCAGACCGTGAAGAGCTTATAGTGAAGGTGTGGAAGCCTCTCTGTTCGGAGGCACCACAAGAAGCGTGGGTTCCTTGGAATGAGATCAAAGATGACATAGACCTCGTGCTCCAAGATATTGTCCTCGATAACGATGGTGTAACCGGATTGGAACTGGTTCCAAACTACTTCGAGGCATGTCCGCAAGCCTTGGTGTTCCTGTTGACCAGTCTGGATGTGGAATCCCTCGTGGGGGCGGGGGGTGTCAACTGGCGTTATGTCGATTGTGTTGTCTCAAAGAATGCAATGGCGACCCTTTGGTATGAATACCAGCGCTGCTTTCAGGAAAGGTTTGGTAGGATGTTCTGGCAGGATTGGGGTGCCGCGACAGCAGGCAATAGAAAACTCCTTCGCAACCTGTTCAGCTCGCTTCGAAAGTGGCAGATTGAGCCAGACATCCTCTGGCACGGACAAAGCCTGCCTGAGATGATTGACCACGCAAATCGCCACATCACGGGGCTGTGGCGATTGACAAACGACTTTGTTGCTACCTTGATTGAAAATGGCGGTGCGAAACCCCAGGCACTCAGTCTGCCGAATAAAGTCGCGCTTGCGTTGGCCGTCTGGATGCACGACGTCGGCCACAGGGGAGATGAATACGTTGCCGGTTCCATGGAAATCCGGGCTAGCCACGCGGGAATCAGTGAGCGTCTCCTCCTCAGGAATCCGGATGCCTACGGGCTTGGATGGCTACGGCAGTCAGAACATATGCCTCACAAGCCGTGTCGCAGCAAATCTGATACGACGGGGTGTAAGGCACGGTTAGAATGCAGAAACCAAGCAGGATGCAATGGTGAGGCTACGCCACTTTGCCTCCTGCGTGAAGTCGGTTTGCTTTGCCGCCACCACCAGTCCAATGCGCCGTTGGACATCACAGCTCTATCTCACATGGCTGATCGTGGCAAGTCTCCTTCCGTTTACAGCCTGGTTCCCGACTCCGATGACAAGTCCATTTCGTCCGAGGGGTTTCTGCGAGGCATGACAAACGAGGCTCTACCAATGCCATCTCCCCGGGGTTCAAAAGTGCTCACATTAGAGCATTTTGTGACGAGTCAGTCGGATGGCTTCCGTTGTCTGGCTGGACTGTTGCGCATGCTGGACGCCTTACAGCTTCACCGGACGCGTGTGGGTACCCTGGCCTCGATGAATAGCTACATTGAGTTTTTGGAAACCAAATTTGCCTGGTGCAACTCCGAACGGGAACGCCTTGAAACAAATCGACGATCTGCCATGGAGGGCCGGAGTGCATTCCAGCGTGTTTCAGGTAAGATTCATGAGCTGGACGAGTATGAAATCCTGCTCAAGACTCAGCAGGTGCATTCGTGGCGGCAGGCGGTCGTACATGATGTAGATGTGCGATGGAGATGGGAAGCGGGTGGAAAGGCTGCGGCAGAAATCCTCTTCCTCCTGAATGAACGGGCGCTGGCACACCTTGGTAGGAACGAGGTGAAGGTTCCGGTTTCATCGGCGAGCCACGAGACGCTGAAATTGTCCAATATTCTTCGCCCCATCAAACCATTTAGTAGTTCACCCTGGCCGTCGGACGTGGATCTTCCCGTGCGTAAATGGATACACAATGTGAACAAAGAGGTTGTTGGCAGCGAGCACGAATCGCAGTATCCCGCAAGCGCGCCCAAGCCGAAGCCAGGTTACCTTGGAGTGCTGCTCGATGATGTTCAATTCCGGGTCGGAGTGGCAGGAACAGATCGAAAGGTTTTTTCTTTGCCCTATTACATATTTAAGAAACCATGATCACCAGGGAGGACATTCATTGGATCATCGACTGCGATCCAGGCTGTGACGATGCTGTTGCGCTGGCGTTGGCTGCCAGCCAATTGCCAGAGGAAACCAAGGTTGAGTTGCTGACTGTAGCCGGAAACGTTAGTGTTGAATTGACGACCTGGAATGCTCTCCGCGTCCTTGCAGCGTGCGGGAAGAGCTGGCGCGTGTATCGCGGGACAAATTCCAGTTTGTCTGGTGAGGCTGTCCCTGCAGCCAGCGTGCATGGACGGGACGGACTCGGTGATGTTCCGAACAACGTATTCGGTGTCGAACCGCGACGCCCAGAACCCGAGTCTGCTGTTCGGAGGCTTGTGGAATTAGGAAGCGACACTCGCAAGTTTGTTTTGGTCTGCACGGGTCCGCTTACCAATCTCGCTTCTGCGCTGAGTCTGATGAGCCCAGAGAAACAGCGTGATTTCTGGAGGCGCTGCCAAATTTGCGTGGTCATGGGTGGGGCCTTCGAAACTCACGGTAACATCACCGCTTCCGCAGAGTTCAACACCCACTTCGACCCGGTTTCTACACATCTTGTGTTGGAATCCTGGAGGGTGGTCCGAATAGGCCAAGTGGACTGGCTGCGTCCGATCCATTTCGTGCCGCTTGATATAACCGAAAAGGTGGGGATACCTCTCCACGCAATCAATACACACAGCAGTGTCAAGGGTTGCAGCCCTGCTTCCAGATTTCTGCTGGCAGCCCTCCGCAAATATGGATTGTTTCACTCGCGTTCGTGCATCAGACCGCGCGACAAAAATGGCTTGGTATTTGACATCAAGGAGTTCGAGGTGCGCCCCTACCTAGAAGAACGAGTGGCCGGCAAGACCGGTCTGACACATTTAGGCTCTTTTTGTTACCTCCATGATCCCCTAGCGATGTGGGTTGCCTTGAACCATCGACGAAGGGGCTTCGATCGATGGTGGTCCGATGCGCAAGTGGCTATGGACATCTCTCCCGGGGTCGGAAGGGGGCGTTTCATTCGGCATTCGATGGAGAAGTTACAGGATGGACCATCAAGGGCCTCGATTCTCGGAACCAAGGTGAAGTGGCTTGATCCGAAAAAGTTTGGTGCAGCTAAAAGGGTTGAGTTTGTTAGTTGCATAAAACAGTTGCTTGGGATAAGTCAACCATCACGTAGAAAGTCCACAAGCAGAGTTGCTAAACTGACGAGTAATCAGCGACCGGATGCACGAAATCCTAGATACTGAACTTGCTTTGTATGTCGCATACATTTACTTGGATCAGTAACGGCGAGGATTTTGTCCGCGATTGCCGATTTACGATGCTGTGCACAGAATACCAAAGTGATCACAATTATGCCAAAACACCTTTCCATCCGCGAGGAGAGTGAAGCTTTTTCGTGGGCAGAGGCCGCAGCCGCACATTTAGTTGGTCGGCTTAGTGGGGTTTTCGGTGGAGGATTCTCGGTTGGATTGAGATTACCCGATGCCGAGGTGTCAGAGAATTGTG
>CAIZGN010000204.1 GCA_903932505.1 Candidatus Hydrogenedentota bacterium | reverse complement strand
GTTCCTTCTTGCGGCACGACGGTCCCCAGAACGATGGGTTAAATGACAACTGTCTGGCCATTCTGGAGTATGAAAAGGCCATCGCCACCGTGGAAACGAGTGCCATGGAACCCGATGCCTTTCCTCGCCGTCGCTTCAAGGTGGCGGGAAGCAAGGGGGTGTTCCTTCTGGAGCCTCTGGAGCCCCCGAAGTACGGTCTGTATGAGGATGAAACGGTTCCTGGCCGCACCAACCCCAAGTGCTCGTGGAACGATGTCGAGCGGCATGTGCTTGATGTGGGGGATCTGGCCCGGTGCATTCGCGGACAGGCGGAATTCGGGTACAGCAAGGGGCATGATTATCTCGTGCAGCGCACTCTGCTTCGTGCGTGTGGCGAGGCGGTATAAGGGTCAGGCCCCGCATTCCTTCATCGCTTTGACCATCGCGAGCATGTTCTCGACCGGGGTGTTGGCCTGCACGTTGTGGATGGTGTCGAACACAAAGCCACCGTCCTTGTTGAAGATTTCGATGCGTTTGCGAACGTGCGCGTAGACTTCCTCGGGGGTGCCGAAGGGCAGAATCTTTTGCGTGTCCGCGCCTCCACCCCAGAAGACGAGATCCTTGCCGAATTCGCGCTTGAGCATCTGCGGATCCATGCCGGTGGCGGAGCATTGAACCGGGTTGAGGATGTCGAATCCTGACTCGATGAAGTCTGGGATGAGATTGACGATGCTGCCGCAGGAATGGATGAAGCTCTTCCAGTTCGTGTGCTTGTGGATGAACCCGTTGATTTGTTTGTGGAAGGGTTGGTAAAGGTCCCGGTAGGCCTCTGGGGAGATGAATGTGCCGCATTGGGTGCCGAAATCAGTGCCCGTATTGAACGCAGCTTGCACGTCGTCTCCCAAGGTTTCCGCGAGACGTTCAAGATTGGCAAGCGCAACCTCGCATTGGTGCTCAAACACGGCGTAGACGTAGTCACGTCGGCAAAGGGTCGACATGTACCATTCCGCGACGTCCCGAATGCCCTTGGTGTGCTTCATCCAAGTGGCGGGAACCAGCGCGATGTCGCCAAAGGCGGTGCCTGGCACGGTGAGAATGGCCCCTTTGTCATTGTCGGAGGCATGCTTGGCCTGACGCGCGAAGTGGGCGAGGTCTTCTTCGCTCAGGGGGCTGAACTCCTCGGTATTGTCGGCTATATCAAGTTCGGCATCGTTGATAGGGGTTTGACGGCAGACGGCGTCAAAGAAGTAGCCGTCTTTGGGCATGTATCCGCTGGGGGGAACGGAGGTGTCGCCTTCCGGGTAGATGTGCCATCCGCCTCTTTCGGCGGGGGTCACATTGAAGTCGCCGGGCACCTGAACTTCGGTGCCGTCGAACATGGTGAAGGGCTTCCAGTCCTTGTTCTCGAAGCCGAACATGGTCTTGCGCGGCGTGGCGGCCCAAACGTCGATTCCCAGGGCCTCCTTCAACGCATCATCGACTTCACCGAGCATTTGGTAGGGTTCGATGACCTTGACCCGCCAGTCGGGAGCCCCGAGCAAGGCACGGCGAAGGCGGTCAACCGCGATGACAGAGATTCCCGTTACAGCGGTGCCTCCGAAATCGACGCAGAGGCGATCCGGTTGCCGGTGATTGAGGGTGGCGATAAGGCGTTCTTTGGAGGTCATTGGTTCTTCTCCCACATGCGTTCAATTTGCTCGAGCGATTTGCCCTTGGTTTCAGGGACCCACCCGGCCACAAACAGGATGCTCACGATGCACAGTATTGCATAGACCCAGAATGGAAAGGCATGATGGAATTTGTCGACAAGGAAGGCATTCTCATTCATCATGGGGAAGGTCTGCGAGACGACCCAATTGGAGCCCCACAATCCGAAGGTCGCAATGGATAGGGCGCGTCCACGGATTTTGGTGGGGAAAATTTCGGATAGAATCACCCAAGTCACCGGCCCCACCGACAAGGCGAACGATGCGATATATCCAAGCACGAAGAGCAATGCCCACGTTTCTATGCGCTCGATGTAGGAGGCATAGCCCAGTGCAAATAGACACAGGGCCATGCCGGAAAAACCGGCGAGCATGAGGGGCTTGCGCCCCAAGGTGTCCACGGTCCAAATGGCGATAACGGTGAAAGCCATGTTGACTGCGCCGACCACGACGGTTTGCAGGAGTGCGGTATCGGTTCCTGAGCCGAGTTTTTTGAAAATCTCAGGAGCATAATAAAGAAAGACGTTGATTCCGGTTACTTGCTGCAAAACAGCCAACGCAATTCCCATGATGAGCACTCTGCGCATGCCCGGTTGAAAAAGCTGAGAGAGAGCGCCGCTTTCGTGTTCCAGTGCGTTCTCGATTTCCCGCATATCAATGTCTGCGTGGTCGGAACCGCCCACCCTTTCGAGGATGCGCCTGGCTTCTTCGCGATCGCCTCGTTGAATAAGATAGCGGGGGGTGCAGGGCACGAAAAAGAGCAGCACCAAGAGCGCGAGGGAGGGTACCGCCCCTGAGCCAAACATCCAGCGCCATCCCTGCGCCACGTTCCATACTTCATCGCCTTGTTGGGAAATGGCGTAGTTGACAAAATACACCGCAAGCATCCCGGAAACGATGGCGAATTGATTCAGGGATACCATGCGGCCACGGATATGGGCGGGGGAAACCTCAGCGATGTACATGGGGGAGGCCATGGAGGCCACGCCGATGCCTACGCCACCCAGAACCCGAAAAAGGATAAATTCGACGAGCGTGCGCGGCAGGGCGGTGCCGATGGAGGAAATCAGGAAGAGGAAGGCGGCGAGAATGAGGGCCTTACGTCGTCCGAAGCGGTCGCTGACGGTGCCCGCGATAGAGACGCCGATGACACATCCCACGAGTGCGCAGGAAGCGGCCCAACCTTCGCCGGCCGGGCCAAGCGCAAAGCGTTGTTTGAGGAAACCGATGGCTCCGGCGATCACCGCTGTGTCGTAGCCAAAGAGTAATCCGCCCAACGTCGCCACGAGGCAGATCCCTGACAAATAGACCACACTGCCTTGAGAAGGTTTATTTTCCATGTTCATACATTCTCCCATTCTATGCCGCAGGCCGGTTCAGTCAACAGGATAGAGGAAGAGGGCGGAATACGCAAATCCGCTGCACCCACGAGTGACGCTGTAGATTGATGCTACACTCGTGGGCGGTAATCGGGGCAGCGGATGGCGTTGGGGCGCTGCGGCCGGTGGCAGGCTGAGGGGTGATCATACTTGCAGTGGTCACACAGAAACTCACTTGGGCAGCGAAAACGCCACCACCATTGCTGCAAACGTTCCCTAAGACTCGGACGCGGACTCATGATTTCCTTCCGAACTGTTTTCGGTACTCTAGAGGACTCATGCCCTCAAATTTTCTAAACAGCTTGCTGAAGTGACTTTGGTCGCGCACCCCAACCCGGTGGGCAATGGCCGTCGCGGTCAGTTTGGTGCGTCGCAGCATGTCTTTAGCCTTGTCGACGCGTAAGCGGCCCAAGTACTCCGAAAACGACAGACCCAAGCGGCGTTTCAGTCGATGACTGATGGCTGAGGGGGATTCGCCCAAGTGTTCTGCGGCTTCTTCCAAAGACAGCCCCTCGACGAGTCGATCTCGGGCCAGTGCTTCCAGCGTGGGATAGATGGAATCCACTTCGCCTTTTTTGCCCTTTGGAACGGCCTCGCGTCGCGCTGCACTGAGCACGGTCATGGCCGCTTTGAGCAGCGTCGGGCCATCGGAGGCGGTCTGGACGGATTCCACGAATGCGGGCATGGCTTCCCATGCGGCCGTCGTTTTTATGCCTGCACGCTCCATGGTTTCCAACAGTGCGGATAAGCCCGCGAGGATTCCAGCTTGTCGCTGTTCGGGGGTTCCGCGTTGTTCCTCCAGGAAAGCCTTTAACAAGGCGCGTGCACGTGGCTGGTTGCCTCCTGCGAGGGCTGCGGCCACATTTGCGGTCCAAGATGCGCCGTGTGATTCCGTACGGGTGGCTTTATTGGCTCTGGGCGGTTGCGGCAGGAGGGACTCGGAATCGGGTTCCTCCGACTCTTCTTCTGATCGGATTGCATCCCAGGCTGCTTGAACGGATTCCAGTATCCATTCGACGACCGCAGGCCCGGCGTCACTTGGTGCCCGATGAATATCCTCGAGGGAAACAGGTGGTTCCTCGAGACGCTCACCGGTCAAGGCATTCCAACCCTGCGTCACGTCATACTCCAATGAGCGCGATTCTTCCGATGGACAGAACGGGCCAAGCGTCAGGACAAAGGACTCATCCTTGAGAACGGTCTGGGTGGTGCAAGCGAGACCCAAGTGGCAAACAAAAGGAATGGAACGACGTTGTCGTAGGGCCATGACCGAGGCCGTTCCCCTGGATGCACGACAAGCAGCTACACCCCCGGGAACCTCTCGGACCTTATGGCAAATCGCGCATTCTCCAAAGCTGAGAACCCGCGCCCCTTCTCTTGAACCATCCACGAAATGCACACTGAGTGGCATTCCAGCGGCACGCGAGCCGCGCTCCAAGATGCGCAGCACCTCTTTCTCGCGGAAGAATGCAAGCGGTTTCACGGTCTTACCTCGAATATTGGCGTCGGGCGATCCTGCTCGGCCAAGTAGACCTGCGCGTGATGCCCACGCACCACCCCAGCGGCCATCATTCGCACTTGTTCCGGCGTGTTGTTGTTTTCGCTGATGTGATAAAGCACGATGGTTCGAAGACCTTCATGGAGCAAGGCACTCAAGAGAGAACTCATGTCCTGATTGGACAAGTGTCCCGTCCTTCCACGGATTCGCTGTTGCACTTCGGGCGGATAGCTTCCGTTGCGCAGCATAACAGGGCAATAATTGGCTTCCAGTGCCAACGCGTGGCACCCGTTGAGTCGGGCACGCACCAATTGTGAAGGATGTCCAAGGTCGGAGGCAAAGCCCAGTTTCGCCCCGCCCGACTCTACGGTGAAACCCACCGGGTCTGCGGCGTCATGTGAAACACTGAAACTCGTTACCCGGAGATTGCCTACCTGAATGGTGTCCCCGGCCTCAAAGAAATGCACTTCAGGGAGTTTTCCCACGCGGTCTGGGAGTGCCTCGAAGGTTTCCTGGGTGATATAGACGGGAATACCTGCACGCCGGGCCAGAACGCCCAATCCAAGGATATGGTCGCTGTGCTCGTGCGTGATGAAAACTGCCTTCACCTTATCCACATTCTGCCCGACCAATTCAAGGCGGGCCGCGAGTTGCTTGAGGCTAAATCCGGCATCAATGAGGATCTGGGAATCCTTCGTGAAGATTAGGCTCGAATTGCCGCTGCTCCCACTCCCTAAAAGACTAAAATAAAGCAAAATATGAAACCTTTCGTTGGGTCATCCCTTCAAACTATACCACGCGATTTCGACAGTATCAATTGACGAATCGAGATGGATATGGTACAATGGCATGGCTCTTGCTTAGAGAACCGGTTCAATCCCCGGTTGGAAGGAATGATCGCCCATGATGCGAATGGAACACAGGCAAACGCAGACGCAGACCCAGACCTTGGTGCTGACGCAGAAGATGCAGCAGGCGCTGCAAATTTTGCAGATGTCTGGACTTGAATTGGAGACCTATCTTCAGGAGGAACTCGCCGAGAATCCTTTTCTGGAGACCGTCTCGAAAGCTACGGATTCGCCCGAGGAAATGCCTCCTG
>CAIZGN010000203.1 GCA_903932505.1 Candidatus Hydrogenedentota bacterium | reverse complement strand
GGAACGCGCCCCCGGCCAAGTGTGAATGGCGCGGGAATTCCCTAGCAGAACAGTCGAGTGAACCCATGTCAAATTCGTGGAAACCTGTTGACGTCCAACCCCTAAATAAGCATTATAGTACGACAATACCAATTAACCCCGCAGGCAGTTGCAATCGGGCTCGAATCCGCAGCGCCGGACCGATTGAAAACCAGACGGGGGCAACAGCAGTCGAGTCTGGGGTGGTGCGCCACTTCGCAGAGAAAGACATCCAGCGCGCGAATGCGCGCAAGGCATTCGAACAGCAGCGCGTTCTGAGAGGGGTGCAGGGACATGCGGTACGCAGAAACTGGCTTTGACCTGGAAGTCGATCTCTCCCGCGGCAGCATAGACCGGGTGGAAACCGACCCTGAAATGACCAGGCTCCATCTGGGGGGGCTGGGCACCAGCGCGAGGATCATGTGGGACAGGGTTCCCCCGGAAACCGAACCTTTTTCCGAAGACAATCTGCTGATCTTCAGCACCGGCCTGCTCTGCGGCACGGCGGCCCCCGGCTGCAACCGGACCATCGTCACCACCCTCTCGCCTCAGACACGGCTGCTGGCCTATTCGATGATGGGGGGATTCTGGGCGCCGGAATTGAAGCACGCCGGCTACGACAAGGTCATCCTGCGAGGCCGTTCACCGGATCTCGTCTATCTGTGGATCAACAACGACAAGGTGGAAATCCGCGACGCTTCGCATCTGCGCGGCAAGGGCGCGATCGAAACCGCGGAATGCCTGCGCAAGGAACTGAAGGAGCCGAATGCGCAAGTGGCGGCCATCGGCCTGGCCGGAGAAAGCCGCGTGTTCTACGCCTCCATCGAACAGGGCCGGTCCAGCGCCAGCCGCGGCGGCATCGGCGCCGTCATGGGCGACAAGGGGCTGAAGGCGATCGTCGTGCGCGGCACGAAGGACGTCAACGTCGCCCGGCCTGCAGAATTCATGGACCTGTGCAAAGGGGTGCTGGATTACATCAAGTGGCGCGAAGACCATCCGATCCCGGGGGTGCCCGCGATCCTGTCCGTGCTCGGCTCGCCGCAGGAGATGCGCATCGTCGACGAGGAGTGGCACACCACCAGTTTTATGTGGGGCAACGCGCGCACCCGGCGCAAGGATTTCTGGACCCATGAAATTGAAGAAAATTGGCGCAAGACGCAGGAGAGCGTGCGCACGCGCCTGATCAGCTGCTACAACTGCCCGATGAAATGCGGCGCGACCATCTCGGTCCCGGGGCAACCCACCTACATGATGAAGTGCTACTCCAAGCTCACCTACACCATGGCGGCGTACTCGGATCTGGAGTTCGGCTTCAAGATCGCGCAGCGCGCCACCGAATACGGCGTGGACGGGTTTTCGACGCCGCAGGTCATGGCCTTCGCGCTCGAACTGCTCGAGGCCGGCATACTCACCGACGCGGATTTTCCGGGCATGCCGGCCGACGTCGAGGGCCGCTTCTTCTGGCTGCTCGACCGGATCGTCAGACGCGAAGGGATCGGGGATGCGCTCGCCGACGGCACCTACTGGGCGGCCAAGCGCATCGGCAAGGGCGCGGAGAAATTCGACCACAACACGATCAAGAAGCAGGAGCAGCTGCCGCTCAAGCTCGGCATGCTCAATCCGGTCTACTACCTGATGTACTCCACCGGGGAAAAGATCAACATCACCCAGATCGAAGGCCAGTTTCCCCAGGCGCCGTTCCCGACCAAGGAAGAGCGCGAAGCCTTCGTCAAGGACTGGTTCCAGGTTCCGCACGAGAAGTTCAAGCAGTACCTGCTCGACTGGGAGCCGCGCGGCGAGAACTCGAACCCGCTTTACCCGTCGATCGAAGCGAGTTGCGACATCGTCGACTGGCAGGAGAAGATGCACTACATCGACGACGCCCTCGGCACCTGCGCCGGTCTGTCGTCCTTCCCCTTGAAGCCGCCGTATCACATCCACAACTTCCCCAGCTTCGTCTCGGCGGGGACCGGCATCGACTTCGACGAGGCCAGCCTGTGGAAGGCCGCCACGAGAAACAGGACCCTGCTGCGCGCCATCAACGTGAGGATGGGAATGCGGCGCGCCGACGACAAGCCGCCCGAGGATCACTGGAAGCGGCGCTTCCCCGACCTGGAAAAGCAGTTGCTGGACTCGTACTACAGGATGAAGGGCTTCGACAGCAACGGCATCCCCACCAAGGAGTCGCTGATCGATCTCGATCTGGCCGGCATTGCGGAGGACCTGGAGCAAAGGGGGATCCTGGGCAAGGCGGACGCGAACGGCGAAACAGCGCCGGCAGGTGAACAACAAGACGCGAAGGAGGCCTTGAGCCATGCCTAAGGTCATGAAGAAGATCAAGCACATCACCATCGACGCCGACAAGTGCAACGGCTGCCGCGCGTGCGAGGTCATCTGCTCGCTGTGGCACGCGTCGCCGCGCTACAGCAGCAGCAACCCGGCGCGCTCGCGCATCCGCATCGTGAGGGAACCCTTGCGCGACATCTACCTGCCGGTGTATGCCGGCGAATACACCGCGGCCGAATGCACGGGGCGCAACACCTATAACATCGACGGCAAGAAATACGACGAGTGCGATTTCTGCCGCGCCTCATGCCCGTCTCGGGATCTCTTCAAGGAGCCCGACTCCGGCCTGCCGCTGAAATGCGACATGTGCGAAAGCGTGCCGGCGCTCGAAGTCCCGATGTGCGTCAAGGTGTGCGGGGCCGAGGCGCTCACCTACGTCGAGCGTGAAGTAAAAAGAGAGGAAAAAGAACAGGT
>CAIZGN010000202.1 GCA_903932505.1 Candidatus Hydrogenedentota bacterium | reverse complement strand
TTCATTGATGTGGAAATCAACAGCACGCCCGTGTCGCTCGCGGGGCGTGACTATCTGTATGCTGCTGCCCGCGATATTACCGAGCGCAAGCGCATGGAGGAGGCCCTTCGTGCGGCGAATGAACGCGAACACGAGGTGGCAGTGGCGTTTCATCTCGAGAAAACAGAAAGCCTGGGTCGCATGGCCGGCGCGATAGCCCATCACTTCAACAATAAACTCCAAACCGTCATGGGCAATCTGGAAATGGTCTTGGATGATCTGCCGCAGAATGACGAATCCTATAAATATCTGTTGGAGGCCATGAGCGCCGCTGAGCGCGCCTCTGAAATTAGTACGTTGATGCTGACCTACCTAGGGCAGACGCATGAAGTCCGGGATTCCCTGGATCTTGCCGAGACCTGCCGCAATGAACTGCCCAAGCTCCAATTGCTCCTGCCGTCTCACCGGGTGCTGGAATCCGATCTTTCCTGCTCAGGGCTAATCGTCGGGGCCGCTGTGAATCAGATTAAGCATATACTCCAAAACCTGGTGCTCAACGCACATGAGGCGGACGACAGCGCCGAGTCCACCGTTCGTGTGTCCGTCAGAGAGGTTCCAGCGCATGAGATTTCCGAACTGAACCGCTTTCCTGTTGATTGGTGCGCACGGAATGATCGCTATGCCTGCTTGGAGGTCTCCGACAAGGGATGCGGCATAAGGCCCGAGGATGTAGACAAGCTTTTTGAGCCGTTTTTCACGAGCAAATTTACCGGTCGCGGCTTGGGCTTGTCTGTGGTGCTTGGCATTGTGCGGGCGCATGATGGGGGAATCACTGTGCAGACCGAACCGGGTCAGGGCAGTGTTTTTTGCGTCTATCTGCCGATAAAGCTCTCCGACCCGGGTGTTGCCCCTAATCCTGACATGGAGAAAGAAATGGGGCGCACGATTCTGGTGGTTGACGATGAGGAGATGATGCGCAAGATAGCTTCCAGCCTGCTGGAAGATCTTGGATTCAATGTGGTGGAGGCCGCAAGCGGAACCCAAGCCCTGCAGACATTCCGGGAATATCCAGGTACCATCCATGGCGTCGTGTGTGACCAGCGAATGCCCCAAATGGGCGGATGGGAGGTTTTGGCTGAACTCCGGAAAATCAAGCCCGATATTCCGGTCATCATGGTCAGCGGTTACAGCCAAGAGCAGCCTGTGATGGGAGATATGGTCGAGCGACCGCAGGCCTATTTGATCAAACCCTTCCGGCGAGAACAACTGCGCGCCGCAATGGACAAGGCACTCCCAAACGCGTAGCAGGCACCACGCGTTCGGTGCTCATGCACCGGATGCCGATGCCACCTCCTCCAGCTTGGGAAGAGACTCCCATTGGGGCAGCGGCACATAGAAGATGTCATCGTTCCCGAAATGGCTCGAATTAAACACGATGGCGTGGCTGTCCGGCGTGAAGGAGGCATGGGGATGTGTCTTGCAGCCTTCGCCGAGATGACCTTGGGTGAGAAGTCGGCGCTCTTGGGTTCTCATGTCGATAAGCCACAGGTTGCGCTTGAAATCATCGCCCAATGCCCAGTGCCCATCGGGACTGCCCTGCGTGTGCCAAGCCGGGTATTGGGCCAGAACATTCAGTGATTCGTTCCGCAGGTCACTCCATGCGACCCCGTGTGGCAGCCGCTTGTGCGCATCGTCGTAGGGCCAGATGGTAAAGATGATGCGATCCCGGCTCCACCAAGCCTCGTGCGTCACCCATTCGCTGTTGATCTCCCGATAGGCCGGTCGCGCCACGCCCTCCTTGTCATCGACCACCCACGTGCGTTGGGGTGCGTCGCCACCCGTTTCCCAGCAGAACATCACGGAGCCCGAACGATAGGGGTTCGCCTGAATATGCCCGACTTTAAAGTCGAAGGAGGTCATGGTGCGCCATGCGCCCCGGTTGAAGGCCGCTATGCCCCATTTCTTGTCCTGCTCAAGAACCGCGCCCGTGTAGACGGTCTCGCCGTCCGCATCAATCGAGAGACCTACCGGCCCCTGCAGATATTCTTCCGGGAGAACACCGAGTTTTTCCTTCGTCACGTTCCCCCGAAACGTGGATTGGACATCAAGGCGATAAAGGTCGCGTCCCTCGAAGTAATAAAGATTCGCACTGTCCCATTGCATCGAGAAATTGACCGATTTGTCCAGCAAAGGACGGGTTTGCGCGGTGGCCATTTCCAGTGCCTGCGGAACTCCGGCGGCCATATACACAAAGTACTCCATGCCGGGCGTCCACATGGGATGCGTCTGATAGATGATCGTATCCTGCCGATCCGCCGGTGTCAGGTTAATCACCTTGGCCCCCGTCTTTGCGTCAATGTAGGAGGGGTACAGGTCATCGATTTTCGTTCGGATTTTCCCGGTACTTGCACAACCCGCCCATGCGAGAGAGCCGAGCGTTCCCGCTGCTTGGAGAAAAGCGCGACGGGTCTTGGTGGTGTTGCTGAACATGATGGACTCCTTATTGTGGCGGGCCCGAGGGCTTCGTTGTGGGTGCGATGGTTGCCAAGTCGATATTGGATACCCCGGCCGTGCCTGGATGCAAGATATTGGCACCGAAGACGATATCCCTCGGAGTGGTCGGGCTGGATTCCGCGCTTTCCCCCCAGCGGCCGGCATAGACCGCGTACCGGTATCGGGGCGCTTCCTCAACCGCTTTCCCGTCCTGGATAATTCTGTCGCGGCCCACGTTGTACACAATATTGCCCCCGATCACAACGTCCCGGAGGGGCGGTTCAATGTCTTCCTGCCCCTCGAAGAGCGCGATCGCATAGCTGCCCTTGCCCGCCGTGCCTTCCTTACCGCCCCAGTTCCAGTATTCATTACCGAACCCGAATTCGGTCACAATATTGTCTGAGACAACTGTGCCGCCATCCACGTTTGCCTCAACTGCCGCTTCGCCCTCGGCCGCGTCCTTCGCGTAGTGCGAGGCTGTGGCGGGATTTAGCAGGATGCCCCACAGATCGATGCGCCGCAGCATATTCCCCGTGGCCACGACATTGCGCGCGCCGTGGGTGAGCTTGATGCCGATCATGCCGCACAGGATGGTGTTGTTCGCCACGATGACATGGTCGCTATGCACATCAAAGCCCTGTGCGCAGTTCTCCAGATAATTGCCGGACAGCGTCACATTGTCGCACTTGGAAACCAGCACGGCGGAGCCCTGGTGCCAGTTGTTGACGTATTTGTTCTTGAAGGCAGACGCCGCCAAGGAGCCTTGGACGCTCGGTATCAGGCCCTCTGTCAGTTCGCCCAGATGAAACTGGTCTTTCATCTCCCGGGTGGGCAGAAGCGCGTACTCCACTATACGGTTCCCCTCCGCTTGGACATTCTTGCAAAGCGACAGGAGCATGCCGGTGCCGTCGATGGCGTGAAAGGCATAGCCCCAATGGATTGGGTCGTTCGTGCGGTCATCCACCGCGATTCGTTTGTAGTTGGTAATTTCGCAATGACGAATGGCGACATCCCGGCATTCATCCAAGCGGAGTGCCGGTTCACGCGATTTGCAGTCCTTGATGCGCAGGCCTTCAAGGCTCAGGTTCCGGCACTGTACAAAGCGGATGCCAGGTTCCGTCGCGTCCTGTTTGCCCGCTGCGCGGGTAAATGTGAGGTCGCGCAACCGCACGTCTGCCGCCTTTTCCACGAGCAGAACCGGTCGGGCGGGGTCTTCCTGAATAATCGTCCCGAAACCATAAAGCCCCGTGCCGTTCGTTTGGATGCGGAGTTCCTTGGAAAGGTGATATTCGCCATCCGGGACAAAGATCATTTTCCCCGGAAGCGCATCAATCGCGGCCTGGAGGTTTTCGTAATCCTTCGCTGAGGGGGACTGCGCAGGGGCGTTCGCTGAGAACAGCGCAGCAAAGAGCATTGAGGCGACGTACAGTGGACGGAAGATTGTGGCGACCTTCGGCATTATTTCTTTCCTTGCCCGGGGCAACAGCTGGCGCCCGGAGACGGTGATTGCAGGACAAAACGCATCTTCTTGTGGGGTTGATTATGGCCGAAACGTGAATGCCGGGACAAGAAGATCCGAATGTCCCCGGAGGCTTTTCTTGAATCCGGTAGGGGTGAAGCGCAGAATACGGGGAGTAGGTCTGTTATCTCAGATTCAGGAGCGTGGAATGATCACACTGGGCGAGGCTGTTGACGAGGCGGTTCGGAGAATCGTGGACGAGGTGCATCCCATTCAGGTGGTGCTGTTTGGTTCTGCGGCGCGGGGCGATTTTGGGCCGGACAGCGACTTGGATCTGCTGGTCGTGATGCCTGACCATGCAGATCGGCTTGAAACCGCGTATCGTTTGCATCGGCGGTTGCGAAAACTCGGTTGTGCCAAAGACATTGTGGTGGTTTTGGAGAGCGAGGTGGAGAGCCTTCGCGATAATCCTTCCATGATCATTCATACGGCACTCACGGAGGGCAGGGAGGTATACCATGCCGCCTAAACCCACCCCCGGAAGTCCGCAGGACTGGTTGAGTCGCGCGCGTGGAAAGCTCCTGTTGGCTCGTCAACCGCTGCCGGATGGCGGATACTGGGAAGACCTCTGCTATATGGCGCAACAGGCCGCTGAGCTTGCCATCAAGGCGGTTTATCAGCACTACGGATGGCGCTTCGTGTTCGTCCATGATCTTGCCCAGTTGTTGGACGGCTTGGACGATCACGGCCTCGAGATTCCGGAGGACATCCGGGATGCGGAAAAGCTGACCGTGTATGCGACTCAGATGCGGTATCCGGGGACGAGCGGTTTTACTACTGAGGCGGACTACGTTCTGGTGCAGTCCATTGCAGAAGCGGTCGTGACGTGGGCCGGGGATATCATTCACGGCTAAAGTCGAAGTTTGTGCTTACCCTGCTGAGCCATTTTTGCTGGTTTCTTCCTACTCCACAACCGTCACACTGCTCGTGGCGACCAATCCGGTAGGCGTGACGGCTTTGACTGTAAGGGTCGCGGGGGCACTTGTGGCTTGCAGGATCATGCGGCCGATACCCATTTCCAGCGTGCAGGAAGGCGCGCCACCCACCCCTCGCAAGATGCCCGGCGTCTCTACCGAGAATGTCACGGGGGTGTCGTTGATGGGCACCACCACGCCCGCCGCATCAAGGACTTTGGCGGTGATCTCTACTGCATCCGCACTACCGGCCTGGAGTTGTGGTGCTGAACATTCGAGTTGGAGGGTCGCCGGGGCACCCGCCGTACGGAGGCTGTCTTCTGCGCGAAGGTCGGCATTGTTCCCTACCGCGCGCAATTCACCCGGTGCGTAGGGCACTTCCCATTGGGCGGGGTTTTCGGTCGTGCGTGTGCCGAGGGATGTCCCGTTGAGAAACAACTCGACATTGGGGCAGTTGCTCAGGACAGTCACGGTGCGTGTCTTTCCTTCTTCGCCTGGCCAGGTCCAGTGTCCGCAGATATGCACGACGGGTTTGGCTTGCCATCGCGTCTGCATGTAGAACCAGCCGTCCTTGGGCAGTCGCCACGCATCCAGCACGCCGGAATGATGCACTGGCCAACCGCCCCAATAGTCCGTGCTGTAATCGTGCATGCTCCACAGCGTGTGTCCTGCCATGAAGGGTTGCGCTTCGATGGGATCTAGCTGCTTTTTGATCTCAGCGATTTGAGAGAGCTGCCGCTCCAGGTCTTTGCGGGTTCCACCACTGGCTGCGGCGTATTCGCTGCTGAAGAGGGGCTTGTCGGGGAGGGTAGCGTGGATTTCCGCGAGCTTTTCCGTTGAGTAATTCAGCCCGAGCACCTCGGGAACTCCGGTGGTGCCCAGTTTGAGCCCCTCATCCGGCGAGTTCTCCGCATAGACCGTGGGGCGGGCCGGATCGAGTTTACTGGCGATGCCGTGCAAGCGCTCAAAGAGGTCGAGCGAGCGGCCCTCGTTGAACAAACCCCACACGATGATGGAGGGATGGTTGATGTCACGGGCGATCATGGCCCGCATCATGGCCTCGGCGTTCTTCGTGAACTTAGCACCACCCACATATTGCCACGAGCAGATCTCTTCATAGACAAGAATGCCCAGCCGATCGCAGGCATTGAGAAAAGCGGGATGCTGCGGATAGTGGGAGGCCCGCACAAAGTTCGCGCCGGCCTCCTTAATCATTCGGGCATCGCGTTCCTGCATCCACTGGGGCAGCGCGTTGGCCAGACCGGGGTAGTCCTGATGCCGATTCACCCCCTGCAATTTCACCCGCTTCCCGTTGAGGAAGAAGCCTTCGTTCGCTTTGAATTCAAACCAGCGGAATCCGAAATCGGTGATATCGCGG
>CAIZGN010000201.1 GCA_903932505.1 Candidatus Hydrogenedentota bacterium | reverse complement strand
GCCCCCGGGTCACGGAATAGTGCATGGGTACCTTGTATCTCATTGCCACCCCAATCGGCAACATGGAGGATCTTAGCCATCGCGCGATTCGGATACTGGGCGAGGTCGGTGCGCTCGCCTGCGAGGATACTCGAATCACCCGCCGTCTCTTCGAGCGTTACACCATCGAAAGCCCCAGGACGTTCTTTTCTTACCATGAACATAACGAAGTTGCGGCAGGGAACCGGATTCTTGGATTGCTCGAGCAGGGGGTGGATGTGGGGTTGTGCACAGACGGCGGCTATCCGGGTATCAGCGACCCCGGATACCGCATTGTCGCCTCGTGTTGCGAGGCGGGGCATCCCATCGAAGTAATTCCAGGGGCGAGTGCGGTACCGGTGGCGCTGCTTCTTTCGGGCCTGTCCACGTCTTCGTATACCTTCAAGGGGTTTCCCCCGCGAAAATCGGGCCCGCGCAAGCGGTTCCTCGAGATGGATCGCGAACTGCCGCATACCTTGGTGATTTATGAGTCGCCGTTTCGGGTTGTTGCGCTTCTTAAGGATGCCTTGGATGTTTTTGGGGACCGCCATGCCGCCGTTTGTATCGAATTGACCAAGAAATTCGAGAAGGTCCACCGGGGCTTTCTCAGCGAACTCGCGTCCACTTTCGCGGATCAGACCATTAAAGGCGAGGTGGTTGTGGTTATTGCGGGCAATCATCCCAAGTTTCAGCGGGATGCGGAAACCGATGATGAAGAGGGGTCGAGTGACTTTCCTGATTGGGATAATTAGTCAACCGCTTCCATTTGGGTTCGGAAGGCGTTACAATTATCGTCTGACCGTTAATTATTTTACTAACAAAAGGAGTTGCACCATGATCCACACCCGGTTTCTTGCCATTCTGTCCTTGTGCCTTTTCGCTGTCACTTGGACAGCGGTAGGCGAGGTCACGATATATCGTGACAAGTTCGGTGTGCCCTATATATGTGCGGACACGGACGCGGAAGCCGCCTATGGTCTCGGTTATGCCCAGGCCGAGGATCGGCTCGCTGATTTGTTTATCAATGTTCGTATCGCCACAGGAACCTTGTCCGAAATTCGTGGCAAGGAGTTTGTGAAACAGGATTACATGATGCGACTCGCGGGTAACGGCCCCGAGGCGGCGGAATACTGGAAGACGGCCCCGGCCGGTGTTCGGGAAATGGGTGATAATTTTGTCGCGGGCGTGAAAGCCTTCATGGCGAAGCATCCCGAGGCGGTGCCACCCTTCGCCGTGGAATTGGAGGGATGGCACACCCTTGCGCTCATGCGGGCAATGATTCTTAAGTGGCCGCTGGGTACCCTGAATGATGAATTGCGTCGGGAGCCCAATACTCTGGGGTGGGGTTCCAACGAGTGGTCGGTGGCACCCTCGCGTTCGGAGCAGAAATGCCCAATCCTGATGAGTGATCCGCACTTGTCGTGGGAAGGCATGTCGATCTTTTACGAAACTCACGTCTATGGAAAGAATATCCCGGAGCAGCATGGATATGCTTTGGTTGGAACCTATGGTATCGCTTACGGGCACAACGCGTATTTGGGTTGGGCCCCGACCACGGGCGGCACGGACACTTCGGATGTGTACGTGATGAAGCTCAATCCCGCCAATCCCCTGCAATATGAGTACGATGGACAAATGCGTGATGCCACCTTGGGCATGATCACCATTCCCGTAAAAGATGCGGATCCCGAGGTAAAGCCGACCTATTGGACGCATCTCGGCCCGGCGCTTTCCGAGCCGGACACCGCCAAGGGCACCATCCTTGTCGGGGCAACCCCGTACTGGAAGGATTTCGGCCTTCTTGAACAAGGGTACAAAATGCTGGCGGCGCGGGATACCAAGGAGTTTTACGCGGCGATTTCTGATAACCATTACATGGAGCAGAACCTCATGTACGCCGGTCGTGACGGGCACATCGGTTATGTGCGCGCAGGGCAGACCCCCATCCGCCCCGCCGGGTACGAATGGAACCGGCCGGTACCGGGCAACACCAGCAAGACCGCGTGGCTCGGTATTCACCCCATCAAAGACCTGGTGCAGGCTCTCGATCCTGCCCAAGGCTACATGGAGAATTGCAACATCAGTCCGCAGTTTATGATGGAAGGTTCCCCCATGCTGCCGGACAAGTATCCGTCTTACCTCTATAATGTTAGCTGGGACTCGCGGAACAGCCGTGGGGATCGTGCGCTTCAGGCCTTGTCTGCGGATTCATCCGTGACAAAGGAAGAGGCCATGGACTTGGCCTTCGATGTGCGCGATCCGTATTGGGCTCAATGGAAGTCCGCTCTCGAAAAGGCCGTTCAAACTGTGGGCAGCAGTCGCATCAAAGATCCTGTGTTTGCGAAGGCGGTATCGAATCTCCTCTCGTGGGACGGCCTCTACTTGCGGGACAACACGGTCGCGCCGTTCGTGCGCTATTGGCGCATGACGGCCTTCGAGGTGCTGGATCCCGCCAAGATTAATCGTGGCGAAAAGCTCACCCCCGAGGAACAATCGGCCTTATTGATTGCTGTGTCTGGCACGGTCGACAAAATGAAGGCGTTGTACGGCGAAACCCCGCCCGCTTGGGGCGATATCATCAAGGTGGGGCGCGGTGGCAAGTTGTTCCCCTGTTCCGGTGCTGATTACGGTAGCGGAGAGAATGACAAACGCTTGCGCACCCTGTTGAGTATCGGGGTGGATGAAATCGAAAAGGGTAAGGGCGTTTTCCTTGCCGAAAAAGGCTCAATGGCCATGATTCTGATGTTCATGCACAAGGATGGCATCGAGTCCTACACGTGTATCCCTTGGGGACAGAGTGGCGATCCCAAGTCGCCGCATTACACCGATCAGGGCGAGCAACTTTTTAGCCAGCGCAAGTTCAAGACCGTGTATCGGAGCCGGGAAGAAGCGATCAAGAATGCAGTAACTACGGAAAAGCTCAGTCGCTAATTTTCAACGGTTGAGAATCATGCGGCGGATGTGAAAACATCCGCCGCATGTGTTTTTGGGTGGAGACTACGGGGTCGCAGTATTGCCTTCCCCGGCATTTAAGTGTCGAAGCATGGTGCAGTTGTGGCAGGAGGGATTCGCCTCGCACCAGTCCTGATGAATCTGTAGCAGTCCTTGCTGGATGATGAAATCGAGGCGTATGGGTAGTTGGCTCCCAAATATGCGCGGCAGCATCACGTGCACAATATGGTTGTCCGGTTCCTTCGGCAGACTTTGAAAGAGGGCATAGACGCGCTCTTCTTTCAATCGGTCACGGGAGCGACGGGCGAGTGCCAGCGCAGCGGGCACAAAAACATTACCGATGATTGAACGAATGCGCCCCTCGCCGATGGGCATCGAGGGGGATGCCATCTTTTTTCCGGTCCACGTGCAGTGTTCCGCCCAGAATCCCATGGCACTGGGGAAGAGCGTCTCCAGATGTCGTCGGCGATCAATGGGTTTGCAGTCTTCCACCCAAATCCGGTCGATGCTCTGCATTAGTCCAATGTCCGCTGTTCGCGTGAGAAAACGTGCAGCACCTGCCAAACGGCGCTCGGGTTGGTTCGCGGGTCGAATGCCAACGCGCCGCCAAGTCAGCGGCAAACTCCGCAATCCGGCGAGGTGGTCGCGCCGCAAGGCGCGCAGCCGCGCAAAGTGCGGGACGGCGGTGGTGCCTTCCGGCAGGGAATCTGGCAGCAACCCGGCAATCTGCAGGAAGGCCGTCTCCAGCAGCAGGGGATCCTGCCGGGCAAGTTGCTGAACCCGTTCATAGGGAAGGTGGCGGGCAATAGCCTTAAAATGATGTTTGAAGTGCCCGAAGCCGCAGGCGTAGACGAAGGCCTCATAGATGGCCTGATCACCGCCCACTTGTTCCATGCGCTCGCGCAAGGAGCGGGCCTTGTTCAGTATCCGCCATTCCCCGGCGAGCATCAAGAGATTTCGGAGGATCTCTTGGCGTCCCTGCGCAGCGAGCTCCGCGCAACGTCCGGGACTTTGCCCTGTAGCGTAGGGAAGTTCATCCGCTTGTATTCGCTTCGAGAGGGTATGAATGTTTTCCGTGAGACGTGAGCCTACGACGAACGTGGGAATGACGCGACCTTTGGATGTAATCGCCACGGCTCCAGGATGCGCCTCAAGCACCACGTGCAAAATGACGTCGTCATATCGCTCGTCGATATCGTGCCGATGCGCCTTCCAGTCGGCGGGATCGAGGTGCACCTCCACATCGCCAGAGTGCAGCTTTCCGTTGAAATAGATTTGGGCACCGCGAAAATCCGGACCCTCCTGATGATTCCACCAACCGGGGGAGAGGATGCTGAGCTGATGTCCCTCTTGGGTGCTGTGTTCTTTTTCGGAAAAGAGCTGGTCGTACCATATGCCTTGGAGAACCTGCTCGGGCAGTCCATCGGCATCATCCCCTTCTACAATGGCGGATTCGCGTGTGGTTGCGACAGAGGGTCGCAGTCGGGCGTACTCTTCGGAAAAGCAAACCCCGGCTCCTGACTTGGAGGGCATGTTTTTCCTTTCTTTGCGGAGGCTCACGGCGAACAATGGCCACGGTCGATGCACATCTGTTTCGGGGAAATCCTACGGGATTTTTCCGTGTTTTTCAAAAAAGCGCCGTCGAGATGCGGACACCTTCGCCGGTGCGCTACAATGCGCGAGATTTCAACCTGAACCTATCGGAGGAATTGCCATGTATATCGGGCGTATTGTCAGTGTCGCGCAAACCCCCAGCGGTCGCCTGTGTGCCATGTACCGCGTGTCCAGCCGGTCGTTTCCCAATCGAACAGCCCGCCTCGGAGAAAACAAGGTCAGCATCGTCCCCAAAGAGGGCTTCGAGACCGACGTCCACAAGAACCCCTACATCGCGTACAACTGCGTGCGGGTGATGTGTGATGGGCAAGTGGCCGTGGTGACCAATGGAAGCCAGACTGATCCCATCGCGGAGAAAATTGCCTTGGGCCTTCCCCCGCGCGATGCCCTTGCCTGGTCCTCGCTCGCTTTGGACTTTGAGAAGGATGACTACAACACCCCGCGCGTCAGCGCCGTTGTCGACAAGCGAGACGGTTCTGGCTGGCTCGCCATTGTCCGGCAGGACGGTCTGGAAGTGCGTAAGATGCCTCTGGCCCCCGGAAAGTTTTTTTATATTGCCACCTATGAAGAGCATTTTATTCAGGATGCCCAAGGCGGCAACTTTACCGGTGAAACTTCTGAGGAGGCCTGTCGCTTTATTCTGGGCGAGGACGTTTTCGCCCGCCGCACCAACCCCGTGACGGCCGTGTGCGCCGTGGCCGGGGAAACCGGCTTTGATCTTTGCACGCTGGATGTGAAGAAGGACGCATAACTCAATCGGAAGACGTTAATACCGTCTTCATCGAAGGGACTCACACGCGATGGGAAAGTATGCGGTCGGACAATCAGTGATTGTGACCACCGAAGGTGATATCACCCGGGAGTCCGTGGATGCGATTGTGAATGCGGCCAACACCTCATTGCTGGGTGGTGGGGGCGTCGATGGGGCCATCCATCGTGCCGGTGGCCCCGCCATTCTGGAGGCGTGCCGAAAACTCAACGGCTGCGCGACGGGTGATGCAAAGATTACGACCGCCGGGAACATGCCGGCCAAGTATGTGATTCATGCGGTGGGTCCGATTTATCACGGCGGGAATCAGGGCGAGCCCGATATGCTCGAAAGCTGTTTCCAGCGAAGTTTGGAGCTGGCTTTGGCCCAGGGTTGCAAGACGGTGGCTTTTCCGGCCATCAGTTGTGGCGTTTATGGCTATCCGGTTGCGGAAGCAGCCCGGATCGCCGCCGCAACGGTGAAGCGATTCCTGATGAGTCACCCGGAAATTGAAGAAGTTCGTTTTGTGTTGTTTAACACGGCAATTTATGCCGAATTCGAAAAAGCGTTGCGAGAAACCGAATGACGGTATTTCGCGAACCAAGGAAGGACGACCTAATGAAGCACGGTGTAATGGCGGTTCTGTTGACAAGTGTGTTGCTGTTTGGAACTGCCTCTGTGGGTGCCGATGAGCTTGGGCAGGCGATGCGCACCATTCTCGCGGCGCAGAAGCCAGTCGTAATCACCATCCGACTCAGCCAGAAGCAGAAAATGACCATTCCTGAATCCGGCACCCAGGAGAACGAGTCCATGAACGAGGTCACCGGGACGGTCATCGATCCCTCCGGCTTGGTGGTAACCTCCTTGTCAGCCACAGACCCCTCTGCACTGATGCAGCAGATGATGGGCGGACAGGACGACCCCGGATTCAAAATCGAAGTCGAGCTGACCCGGGTGGTACTTTTACTTGAGGATGGCAAGGAAGTGGATGCGCAAGTCGTGTTGCGGGACAAGGACCTCGACCTTGCCTTCCTTCGCCCCACCACGGTGCTGGAAAAGCCGCTCGCGAGCTTAGACCTTGCCAAGTCCGCCAAGCCTGAGCAGTTTGACCCGCTCATCCTTCCCAAGAAACTGGGCAAAGTAGCCAATCGCGCCTACAGCGCGGCTGTGGCACGAGTGGAGGCCATCATTGAAAAGCCCCGCAGTCTCTACGTGCTGGGCATGCAGGAAGTCTCCCCAGGTACGCCCGCCTTCCTCGCCACCGGTGAGTGCGCAGGCATTGCCGTGGTGCGTAGCATTGCTCCGACCGATGACTCTGATGGCGGTTATTACGGAAACCAGGATCCCAATGTGGCCATCGTTGTGCTGCCCGGGGTCGATGTTCTTGAAATTGCCAAACAAGCCCCTGCCAAGGCTGCGGAAGCACCCCAGCCCGCCGCAGCCCCCGCAGCGACCCCCGAACCGGCCGCACCGGTTTCGGTGGTGATACCCAACAGCCCGCAAGGAGCCAAGTCATGATTCAAGGCGCACTGCTTCTCGGTCTTATTGTCGCATCTGGTGCCGTGAGCGCGCCGGAGAATTGGCACGAAAAGGCTTTTTTCGGATTACACTACGATTTGCATCCCAATGCCAAGGATACAGAACTGGGGCGTGAAACCACCTATGACCACATTCGCGCTATGCTCGAAAAGGCATCGCCGGATTTCGTTCAGTATGACTGCAAGGGCCATCCCGGCTATTCTGGTTATCCGACGAAAGTGGGGTCGCCTTCGCCGGGTATCGTGAACGACGCCCTCAAAGTATGGCGGCAGGTGACCCGTGACATGGGAATTCCCCTGTCCATTCACTATTCCGGCGTGTGGGATACCCGCGCCCTTGAGCTGCATCCCGATTGGGCGCGGATAGACGCCAATGGCAAGCCCGATCCCAACTATACCTGCCGCACCAGTGCCTATGAAAAAGAGCTGATGATTCCCCAACTTGTCGAGGTCGTGAAGGATTACGACATTGACGGGATGTGGATTGACGGCGAGAACTGGGCGAGTCGCCCGTGCTGGTGTGACCGTTGCCAGAAGGCCTTCAAGGAAAAGACCGGTCTGGATTCCGTTCCCAAAGGGAAGACAGAACCCAATTGGGAAGCCTGGCTGTCCTTTCATCGCGGGTTGTTCACCGAGCACGTGAGCGAAGTGGTGAAAGCGGTGCATGCGGTCAAGGCAACCTGCATGGTTACCAGCAATTGGATGTACAGTGTGCGTCAGCCTGAGCCTATGGTTGCGCCCATTGACTATATCAGCGGCGATTTTGACCCTTCGTTTGGCGCGGAACGCGCCTGCGCGGAAGCGCGGTTCATGGGCGGTCGCGGCAAGCCGTGGGACTTGATGGCGTGGAGTTTCCTGCAAACCAATGAGCAGGGCTGGACCATGAAAACGGTGCCTCATCTTTGCCAGGAAATCTCCGAAGTGATGGCGCAAGGCGGGGCTGTCTTCATTTACGACTGCCCGCAGCGTTCTGGCCGTCTCACGTCATGGCATCAGGACATTTTGGGGCAAGTGGCTCAGTTCTGCCGCAAACGCAAGGACGTGAGCCACCGCACAGAGACCATCCCGCAGGTGGCCATTCTGCACAGCGAAAACTCGTACTACAAATACAACGATCCGCTCTTCAATTTCGGCAAGGCGAATCGTTCAATGGAGGGGGCACTGCATGCCGTCCTCGAAAACGGATACTCCGCCGATATCCTCAATGAGGAATCGCTTGTCGAGAAAATGCAGCAGTACCCGGTCGTAATCGTGCCTGAGATGCGCGATGTGCCCGATGCCGTGAAAACCGCGCTGGGTGCCTATGTGCGGCAGGGTGGCCGTCTTTTGATTTCCGGCACCTTCGTGGCCGAGCAGTACGGGGAACTGGCTGGTGTGAAGCCCCGCAGTGATCAGTTGACCGATGGTTGGCTTCCCTTGCAGGAACAGGCCGTGAAACTTTGCGGCCCCTATCAGGCGACGGATCTGGCCGGTGGAGAAGCTCTGTCCTACGTACTCAGCCAGCAGGATCCCGAGCTCAACCGGACGGATGTTCCTGCCGCCACCCGGAACCATGTGGGTGAGGGCGTGGTTGTGGCCGTGCATGGCCCGGTCTTTGAAAACTATTACGAGTCGCACTATCCCGCGCTGCGCCGTTTCATTGGCGACACGCTGAATGAGTTGGGTGCGCAGGGTTTGATTCGTCTGCAGGCCCCGTGGTGGGTGGAGTTGTCCGCCCGTCAGAAAGACGGAAAGCGTCTGCTGCAGTTCGTGAACCGTTCTTCGTCCGGCTATACCGCTCCCAACCGCCATATGGTTGAACAAGTTCCCGGCACCGGTGCTTTCACGGTGACGGTGCCTTTGGCGGAGCGCCCTAAACGCTGCTATCTCGCGCCCGACGAAGCCGGACTCGAGTGGACCTGGAAAGACGGACTGCTCACCGCCAAGATCGCCGATCTGGCGATTCATAATGTGCTGGTGATTGAGTAGGCGTTGACCGAGTATTGATTACAAGCCGGATGGCACGGGTGAAAACCCGGTGTCATCCGGCTTTCTTCTTTGTGCGGAATGGGGGAGGGGCGCATGACCTGCGGCTATTCGATGGCCGCACCTTCTAGAATGCGCTGTACATCAGGGGTGAGGGCCGGATTCATTTGCCCCGCTTGCTCGAGGTAGGAATATGCGGTTCCCAGATCACCCAATGCCAGAAGACTTTTCCCTAAGCCGAAGAGCGCTTCGGCACCGTATTCAGGCTGCGGACGGCGGTTCAAGATACCGGAGAAATATTCGGCGGCCTCCGGATAATTTCGCTGTTTGAGGAGGATACGGCCCAGCGATAACTCGACATCGGGGCGTGAAGCGGACATTGCCGCGTCGGACGAACCGGCCCGTAGAATGAGCCGACGTGTCTCGTCGTAATGTCGTCGGGCTGCGGAAGGGTTTTTCAGGAGATCCTGATAAGTGACTGCGAGATTGTATTGCACGCGGAAAGAATTGGGGTTTTCACGCAGCGTGGCGAGAAAAAGCGTCTCGTTACGATCCCATTCCTGGTTCCGTGCGGCGGTGAGTCCACAGAACTGCAGCAGAAGAAGGAAAACTACGCACGCCGCCGTCGGCACGGCCCACGGGCGTGTGGTTTGCAAGGCGTTTGCCCCAATCCAGAGCAGTTCAGCCGCTGCCCACCAGAACCCGGCCATGGGCACATACATCCAGTGCTCGGCCATGGGCGCGTTAAGGGGGAAAAGCCCGGAAATGGGCAGCCAAGTAATCAGAAACCAAGCCAGACCGGTCGCTACGTTTTTCCATCCACGCTGCGCCGATTGGAACAGCAAAACCACGATTCCCAGAAGCAGAATAGCTCCAGCGATGGTCGTCCAAGCGGGGGTATCTGCCAGCGTCTGTTCCATGTGCAGGTGTGTCGGGAGGAAAAGCGACTGTACATAGAAGGTGAAGGCCTGAAGTGTCTCCACGAGTCGGTGCGAAAAGGGCGACCCGGCCGCCGCTTTGCCCGGGGCGAAATTGAGGATAGTGGCACGCATGCCGAGGTAGATGCCCACCGCCACGATGGAAAGAAACAGGGGAATCAGTTGCGACCGATAGGAACGGCGTGCAATGGGATCCTTTGAGAAAGGGATGCTTCGCACCAACCATATGACCACCAGTAGTAGGGGGAAAATGACGGAGGATTCCTTGGAACAGAAAGCAGCGGCCAGCATAAGCAGCATCAACACGGCATTGAGCCACCGGCGCGCTCCATCCCCTTGGGCGGTGGCCAGCAGAAGGGCGGCAAAGAGAAAAACAGCGGACATCATGTCTGCACGTCCGCTGATATAGGCCACGGCCTCCGTGTGCAGGGGGTGAACCACGTAGAGCAGTGGAACGGCACTGCGAACAAAACGCGGGGCATCCCAACGCGTCAGCAAGGCAAAAAGCAGTATCGAGGCCAGAATATGCCACATGATGTTCCCCAGATGGAACACCAGCGGACTGAGTTGCGGACTGGCCCCGGAAACGCTTTCCCCGGCCCGATGCGAAAACGCAAAATCGGCGGCGAAAGAAAGCGAAACCAGCGGACGGTAGAAATTTCCCTGTCCCCGCCCGAAGGCGTGTTGGTCTTCACGAAACAGTTGTGTAATGCTGCCGGTGAACCTGTTCAGCCAAGATTCGGTGGAGGGTTCCGCATCACCGTGGATAAGGCGTCCCGGCGCTTGCACGCTCTTGTGCAGGAGCACCGAGGAAACATCATCCCATACCCATTGGCCAGTGCAGGTGTTGACATAGACTGCACTCCCGGCGAGGAGAATCGCCACCACCACAACCCACCGAAAATGGGACTCGGACATTACGCTTCATCCTTTCACCATGTCCCGTGACCTTCCAAAGGCGCACGGAACAAGCGCATGGCTTCTAGTCCTTCTTGGGCTTGATCGTTTTCTTTCCGGGCTCCGGTGCGGGGGGCGGAGGAGCGGGCGCGGCCACAGGAGCGGGTGCGGGAATGCCGGTCGGGCCGGAAACTTCCCACGTGTCCTTGGTGGTTTTGTCCAAAATCTCGATTGCCTCGCGGTTTCCTATGATGCGAGAGAGACGAAGATTGTCCCCGAAATCCTCGCCTTCGGAAATGCGATAGGTTTGCGTTTCGCCGGTTTTGAGATTCTTGCACTCCAGAATAATGAGCAACTGGGAGCCGACATCCATGAATCCCTGTACTGTTATTTTGGGTCGAGACAAAATCTGTTCGGCACGTGCGAGAAGTTTTTCGGTTTGCGAGGTATCGGGCGTCAGCTGGGTCCGCAGGGCGCACACACCCTTCACGCACGCCCACTTCTCCTTATCCCGGAGATCCCGAGCGGTGATCACCATCTCATCCGCCAGACGTTTTTTGGCGGCATTCTTGTTCTCTGTTTCCGCCCCGCCCGCTTCTTTTTTCAGGCCTTCCACGGCGGCTGGAATCGCAGCTAGAACAGTTTCCTCCGGCAACGCCAGCCAAGCACCAGGGTCGGTGAAGGAGCCCTTCAGCATCGCATAATATTCGTCCGGGGTCTTGTCTTTGGGGGCTTCGGCCTTCGGGGGTTCCGGCGGGGGGGGAGTTCCGCCGCATCCCTGCAATAAGAAAGCCACCAAGCACACGGCCAAGATCATGTATTTCATCCGGGTATCCTCCCAATGTTGTTACAAAATACTGCGGGGAATCGTAGCACAGGGATGAAAACGGACTCAAACCGGGAGTGAATTTTAGGGAAAACGGAAGGGGACTCTTCTGCTTGACAAAATGGAGAAGGACGCGCTAATTCTCTATAATGAAGCATCGAAATGGCGCTTCCGGCGTGGGGCCGGCGCTTTGATTCTTGGAGGAATGCCAATGCCAGTCTACACCTATCAGGTGATTCACGATGACGGAACCGAGGGCGAAATCTTTGAATATGCCCACAGCATGAAAGACGAACCCTTGACGATACACCCGGATACGGGGGAGCGCGTTGTGCGCGTGTTTAACGCGCCACATGTTGCCGGTTCATCCCATGAACGCTTGCATAAGCAGGCCATGAGCGACAAGAATCTGGACCGCCTCGGTTTCACGAAGTACGTGCGCAATGGCAAGGGCAATTACGAGAAACACGTGGGCAAAGGGCCGGATCGTCTGGCCAATTAGTAAGCCGATCCGCAGAATCCAGCGAAGGAGGAATCAATGGGGCACATCAATCTGGTAACCGGCGGCTCCGGTTTTATTGGTTCGCATCTGTGTGAGCGTTTGCTTGCGCGGGGCGAAGAAGTCCTGTGCATGGACAATTTTTTTACTGGTCGCAAAGAGAACATTGCTCATTTGCTCGGTCAACCCCGCTTTGAACTAGTCCGGCACGATGTCACTCAGCCCTTCATGCTGGAAGTGGATCGCATCTATAATCTGGCTTGCCCGGCCTCCCCGGTGCATTATCAGTACAACCCGGTGAAGACCATCAAAACGAATGTGATGGGGGCACTGCATGTGCTGGGATTGGCGAAGCGTGTCCACGCGCGTGTCCTGCAGGCCTCCACATCGGAAGTTTACGGTGACCCCGATGTTCATCCGCAGGTTGAGTCCTATTGGGGGCATGTGAACCCCATCGGACCGCGTAGTTGTTATGACGAGGGGAAACGGGTGGCGGAAGCGTTGTTTTTTGATTACCACCGCCAGAACGGCGTGGACATCCGCATCATCCGGATATTCAACACCTACGGACCGCGCATGCTGGTCAATGACGGGCGCGTGGTGAGCAACTTTGTGGTGCAGGCGCTGCGGGGTGAACCCATTACCATCTACGGTGATGGCGCACAAACGCGTTCCTTCTGCTATGTGGACGACCTCGTCGAGGGTATGATCCGGATGATGGATTGCGATGATTTCACCGGCCCCGTCAATATCGGCAATCCCGGCGAATTCACCATGCTGGAACTGGCCAACGCCGTCATTGAACTGACCGGATCCTCTTCTAAATTGACCCATCACGCACTGCCCGAAAATGACCCCACCCGTCGCCGACCAGACATATCTCTGGCCGGGGAAAAACTTGGATGGTCGCCCAAGATTTCGCTCCGGGAAGGGCTTTCGCCCACCATTGCCTATTTTCGCGACCTACTTTCCCAGTCATCTGCCTAGCCCCACAGGAGTTCCCCATGTCCTCTCCCACCGAGGCTGATGTCCTGCTCGTGGAAAGCGACCCCAAAAAGGGGGGCGCACTGCAGACCGCACTTCGGGATCGCCGTTATGCGGTGGAATGGGCTCGTACCGGCGAGAAGGCCTTCAATCTCTTGGATACCCGGAGCTTTGACGTGTTGGTGGCCGACCTTGAACGCGCCAAGGTGGATCCGCTGCGTCTGCTTGCTGTGGCCCAGGAGCGCAATGCCGAAGTCTGCGCCATCTTCATCGCAGAAGGCCCCGAAAACCCACTCGCCATCCAGGCCATGCACCAAGGAGCCTATGATTTTCAGAATCGGCCCGTCAGCATGGAAAAGCTTCATGCGGTCATTCAGCGCGGGCTGGCCCATCAGCGATTGGTTTATGAACAGATAGCCCTCAAGCGCCGTCTGGATGAGCGGTATGGATTGGGCACTCTCATCGGCCGCTCGAAGGCCATGGTGCAGGTCTACGGACAGGTGCGCAAGATTGGGCCGGAAGACGGGCCTGTCCTCATCTGCGGTGAACCGGGAACTGGAAAGCAGCTCATCGCTCAGGCCCTTCACCACGCCGGTTCCCGCCGTGACGAACCTTTTGTGACCGTGGACTGCGCCAGCTTGTCCGAACCCATGACCCGTGCGGAACTCTTCGGGCAGTCGGCGGACACCCGCGCGGGCCGTTCACGCGGACGCCAAGGCTGTTTTGAAATGGCGGACAAGGGAACCCTGTATTTGTCGGGTCTGGCCGCCTGCGCGCATACGCTCCAAGAGGAGGTGCTGAAGGCGCATCAGGACAGGAGTGTCCGAAGGGCGGGGGATGGCAAGCGAATCCCCGTCGATGTGCGGCTGGTGGTGGCTACCCAACAGCGGCCTTATGCCACCGGTGCGCGTTCCCGTTCCGCCCTCTTCGATGCGCTCATGCAAACCATAATCGAGGCCCCGCCTCTTCGTGAGCGCATCGAGGACATTCCCCTTCTGGCGATGGAAATGCTCAAGCGGGCCAATGAATTTCACGGGAGGTCGGTGGAGGGTTTTGCGCGACGCGCCTTGGACACGTTTTCCGCGTACCCGTGGCCCGGCAATGTGCGCGAACTGGAGAACACGGTTCTCGGGATGGTGGCCACCGCAAAGTCGGGGGATACCCTAGATAATCAGGACGTGCCACCCGCCATCCGCACCCAAGCCGACCGCACGCGTGGCGGGATTTCACTGCACTTGGGCAGTTGTATGGCCGACATCGAACGCACGGCCATCGAGGCCACCTTGAAATTCTGCCAAGACGACAAAGTCGCCTGTGCGAAAATGCTCAAGATAGGACTGCGGACGCTATACCGGAAGCTTCACGGCTATGAAGAATGAAACGACCGTATACCGGACATGGAACCCCCTCTTACATGTCATCGAATCCGCCGGACTATTCCTCGGGCGTCTTTGTGGTGCTGGTGTCCGCTTCGGGAGCCTTGGCGTCCGACTTGATCGCGTTCTTGAACTCGGAAATGGCCGTTCCCAACGATTTCCCAACGCCTGTCAGCTTGCTCGGGCCAAAGAGCAACAATACGATGATGGCAATCACAATCAATTCACCGAAACCTGGGGACCACATACTCAAAATCTCCTAAGAACGAAGTCGGGATGGACTCGCTCACCGTTCACTGCCCTGACCATCAGGGCGCGCATAGCCCCCTGATCTGCTGATTATAGCCTCTATTCAGCATCAATACAAATCATCATTCGCTCAACAACGTGCTTCGAAAGGCAGAAGATGACAAAAAGTAACCCATGCGGGAAGATTCTGTGCGTCGCCGCCATCGTGCTGGCAAGCTCCGCCGTGGCCATGGAACGTACTTGGACAAGCATGACCGGGCAGTATCGCGTCGAGGCGACCCCTTTGGTGGATGACCTTAACGGTGATGGCACCCCGGAAATTGTGGTCGTCAACGTTGAAGGGCAAGTGCTGCACTGGGCGGATACAGGAAATCCGCTGGGATCCGGGCCCGACGGACAGGTGGCCCAGCTACCCAAAGGCCGATGGACCTCCGCCCCGGTGCGTTGGCGAGACCGGATCCTCTTTGGGTCGGTCGAAGGGTTAATTGTTGTGCTTGACCTAGGTTTTCAGCCCGTTTGGCAATACGCGTTGAACGCGGAAACGACCTGGTCGCGCGCGGTTCCGATCCGGGTTCCGGCAAGTGCCCCCGATGGCCCGGATTTAATGGCGATCGGGGATAATTCAGGCAAGGTTACTTTACTGAACTATGAGGGGGCTGCGGCCAAGGTCTTCGACCCAAAAAGCGGCCCCTGCCGTACTTTCGTGAACACTATTGCGGGGCCTGATGGGCAGTCGCTGATTCTGGCCGCCTGTGGCAATTCCTTGATTGCTCTGGACACCTCCGGGATCGTTCTGTGGGCGACGGACCTTGGCGGAAGCATCCTTTCCCGGCCTGAAGTCCTGGCTTTGCCCAACCGGACCCTTATTGTGTGCGCCGGAGGAAAAGGGTTGCTCCATGCCATAGACCCTCAAGGGAAGATTATTTGGACGGCGGACATTGGCATGGAAATCGACAGCTCGATCACCCTGCTCCCCCGCGAAGGCGAAGCGCCGCTTATCCTGTGCACCGGACTTTGGGGGAATCTCCACGCCTTCGACCTTGAAGGCAAGACCGTGTGGGAACACGTCTTTCGGGCGAAGAACCGTGCGCGTCCCCTGCTGGCGGATTCCAATGCGGACGGTCGCATGGAGATTCTTGTCGGCACCTATCGGCAGACTCTCATGGTTATGGACGCCAAGGGAAAGCGCATTGACGAAATACGATTCAACGGGGGGATAAACGCCGCACCCACCCTCCTGCCTCGCGCTGGTGGCGCACTGCCGGACATCCTTGTTATCGGCACCACCTTGCAGGCCCACGGACTACGTTCCGGTCCCCCTCAGGCACCCTATGGCGCGGCTGCGGATACGCCCTCGAACACCACTTGTGTTGCGGAAAAGGGTACCGGCATTCGCGTCGATAATCCTTCAGGTGCGTTGCTGCGCGTCAACGTATTCGTCCCGCTCGCGCAAGGCGGGGAACGCCTTTGGGGGCGTGTGTCGGCCCGCTCCAGTGTTCTTTTCGAAAACCTCGGCATCGATGCCTCACCCGGCGGAAACATGACCGCAATCGTGCAGACCGCCAATGGTGAGGAAATCCTGAAGCAGGCATTCCCCATAGGCGAAGAACGCAAGGAATCAGCGGCAGAAAAGGATTGGTGCTTGCAGGTGGCGGAACCATTCGGGGATTCTCCAGCGGAAAGTGTCGATACCCTCCGCATTGAGAACCTCTACCGCAACGAAACGGAAGCGGGCGCGGTGTTGCTTCGTTCCAGCCTTGCGAAGACCACTCAAGCACGATTCTCCGTTGAATCGCTGGTGACTTCAGCCGGGGCCAATTTTGCGGGCAACATCGCCCTTTTCGCGATGACGCCTGTGGGCACCGTCAATGGGGAGTCGGTGGAGGATGCCCTGCTCGCATTGGCGCCTGCCAACCTGCTGCAAGTGCCCCCGAACGGTTGCGCAAAGATATGGGTGAGTGTGAGTGCCGATAACAGCCCTCCCGGTGATTACACCGGGAAAATCGTGTGTCGCGCGTTGGATGGCGACACCGCGCCTTTGGAATTGCCTCTGGTGGTTTCCGTGCCGGATTTGGGGATGCCCACCGACTTCCCGCTATCCTTGTGCACTTGGGACTATCTGCCCAATCAGTGGTTCCCTGCCCGCACCCCCGAAATTCTACGGGACATGCACGCCCACGGCGTCAACCTCTTTCCACGAAGTGTCGTCCCCACCGCCGAAATCAACCCTGCCGGAGAACTACAGATTGATTGGACGGCTTTGGATGCGGAGTTGGTTCGTCTTAACGGTTTGGGACAAGCCCTTTTTCACATCGGTCGTCCCACGATTAAATGGCCGTCCGATTTTGCGGAGGCCAATAAACGCGCCAAGGAAATCGATTACCTGCACGCTTTTCGTGATCACTTGGCCCGGCAGGGTTGGGGTTACGATCGCTACTCGCTCTATCCTGTCGATGAACCCGGCTTGGACAATGGCAAGAACAGTGTCCCCGCCTTTCTCGAGGCTGCCACACTGTTCCGCGAAGCGGATCCCAAACTCCGAATCTACACCGATCCCGTTCCCTCGCTTTCCTGGGCTGATTTTCAGCGTATTGCTCCCTTCGTCGATGTGTGGTGTCCGAACATGCGGCTCGTGTCCGGTTTGTTGAGCAACGACCCGCGCATGCGATCCATCATGAATGCGCAAATTGTTATAGGATGAAAGAATTGATCGAACCTCTTGTTTTAAACGTCCATTTCCAACACCATGAATCACGACTATTTTTCTATAATGCTCACTGATGGACTTATCCAAGGCTTTTTGAAAATGTTTTAGCTGAATTTGAATTATTTCGGCATTACTCATCCCCGAATAATTATCCATCAACTCCTCTATGTGTAGATCTATTTCCATCTCAAATGCAGGATTATTATTTGC
>CAIZGN010000200.1 GCA_903932505.1 Candidatus Hydrogenedentota bacterium | reverse complement strand
GCCTCCTCCAAATCCGACGGTTCCTGATTATCCGTATATCGGGCGAGAGCACGAACCCCGGCCTGAAAAGCCTGCCCCTCCCCCATGTCTGCGGCAAGAATGCTGGAGGCCACCCGCGTACGATACAACTCGACTTTCACCTTCCGTGCCAAGGCCGTCGTGCTGGTCTCCTCAATGGTTTGCAGCACCGCAGTCCCAGAACCCACATGTTCCTTTGCAGAACTCCACGGGGAGGGCAAAAAGGTCAGGGCAAACCCGATTACACTGGCTCCAGTGACAGCCACGAGGGAAGTCTGCAGCGTGGCACGAAGCACTTGGGCGACCGCCTCCCGGTCATACATCTTGATGGCAAGAAGCGTCGGCAACAGATAGCCAAATCCGAAATAATCGGTGGGATTCGAATTCGGGTAATAGCGCAGCATCATCAGCGCCAGCACATACTTGTAAAGATAACTGATGGTGGAGAACAGAATTATTTTCCGTGCACCCTCCACCGTGGCGTTTCGAAAGAGAGGCAACCGCAAAGTCAGGGCGGCCAGCAGACAGATGGCCAAGGCTTCCGCAAAACTGGTCACGATCTTCATCGGGACGTAGCACTGCAGGGCGAGAAGAGAAGGAATGAGAATGCCGTTGTACTCCCATCCGTACAACAGATTCATGCGCGATGCGAGAAAAGCGGTGCAAATAAGAATAATATACGCCTTCGGTGCGGAAAGCATCGAGGCGGCCATGTCATTATAGAGGTAGGCGAGACTGCTGATATTGAAATTGGTATGCTCGACCAGCAAAAGGCGTACGATGGCATAGGTAATCAACACGGGGGTGATGATGGGCACCAATCCGCTCAGAAATCCGGGCTTCCAAAACTGGTTTGCAATCAGGACAATAATGATAAGGCCGAAGCTATGGAGGCTGTTGCGGTAATCCAGCGGAATTCCGAAATGCTCCACCAGATAGCCACCAACCTGTGGCAATAACCATCCATCAAAAAACAATCGTACAAGCACACTAAACAATAGCAAAGCGAAAAAGCGATCACGACCGAAAACGGGCGCCCATTTCCCGACCTTCCCCATTTTCTCAAAGAAAAACCACGCAAGGAAATAGGTGACAAAGGCCTCGATGAAAACCACAGCCGCAGAAATCGGCTTTTCAAGAAGCAGAGGAACCATGTAACCGGGTACGATAAGGCCGGACAGCGGCCAGCCAAGGCGAAGATTGAAGAAACCGGACACAATCACCCCCAACCATACGGTCGTGATGACTGAACTGTCCAGGCTGTCTTCAGGGAATATGGCCCAAACCATATCGCCCATGCTGTACGAGTCTCCTTTCTGGAAATTTTCGGGAATGAGTCAGCACCCAATCAAAGGTAAAGTCGAAGTTCAAGTTCTAAACGGGTACCGGTTCCCACTTCGCTCCGTCCATACAGGTTTCCCTGACATTCTCGGGCCCACTGTGCGGAAGTCCGCAATCGGCCCAAACCACCAGAAACGCGAGCATCATCCCCGGAAAGGCTTTGCTGAAAAATAGTATCGGGAACACCAAAACCGGTATTGAACATGACAAGATGCGCCAGACCATTCTCTTCCGTCACGGAAAGGGTCAGATCACTGTTCTCGGCCGCATCCACGGAAAGATAGCGCAGCATGGCCTCCAAGGCACGTTTCGTTCCCATGTCATCGGCGCAAACCAAACAATGTTTGGCGGGCTTGTCCCATTGAATGCGAATCGCACGTTCTTCAAAGGTCGGCGCGCTCTCCTGAATTTGGTTATCCACGGCAAGCACCAAGTCAACGGGCAAGATATCAGACCGGGACTCAAGCGCATCCAGCAAACGGGAGTAATCCGCCGACTCTCCCTTTGCAGGGCGCTCAGATACCACCGCCGTCTCCGAACCAAACATCAAGACCCGCAAACGGCGTGCCACGGTCTCCATAATCTTCTCCCGAACCTCATATTCCCGTTGAAAAGCAGAGGCATCAACCAATTCGAGAAGAATACCGAGGAGTTGAAAGGGGCGTGCCTCCCCAGAAGACCAATCAGGTTCGTTATCGATTACCGGATGCGCCATCAATAGAAACATGCCGCCTTCACCGAGGATATTCGCTACAAAATGGAGCGGACGGCGCTCCGTCGCGAGTGACCAAAGGTTCCGACGCATTATTGAGGGCTCAGTCCCGGTCAGGGCGGCCGCCAGATCCCCGGCGGTTAGGTCAAAGGGTTGCAGATTGCAGGCTCGCAACAATTCGAGCATTCGCTCGTTAATCTGCATCACATTACCGAATATGTCGTATAAAACGGTGGCGGTACTCAGACGGTCAAAGGTTTGCCCCATGACCGTCATCCGCCGATCCACCAGATTAAAGGAATTCCCCAATTCATTAACAACCGCACTGTCCCCGGCCAATAGCATCGAACGCCCCAGAAATCCCGGCTGTTTGGCGTTACTGGCCTGCCATTGTCGACGTCGATACAACAACTCCGATATGCTCACCGCAAAATCGCGAATCGATTGATGAAACAGTGCCAAATCACCTTCGGAACCCGGTTCTACGCCAAAAGCCCAGAACCCCATCACTTGCCCGCCAAACGCGAGCGGCGTGAGATACTGGGTTTCTGCAGTGCCGTCGGTCTTGAAAAAGATACGCTCTTCAACCCGGATCGGACCACCCACCTCGATCGCGGTACTGTAGGGGATGCGTTCATAATCGCGACGCATTTCGTGGATGTCTGAAAGCGAACAGTTGAGCGCCTTCACCTCCCGCACGCGATGGTCCCCCTCAACCCGCTCCAAAAAAATCATTCGCTTTAGATCCAGCATCTGACTGACCATCGCCACCACCTGCGCCCAATGGTCATCGGTAACGAAGAACCCCTTGGGGAAAAATCGCTCGGAAATTCGGGTGCGAATCCGATAATCCAACTGCTGAATCTGCTGCTCCTGCGCCTCTTGTCGAGTACGAAAAACCAGCGCGTAAATCAAAACGTTGGCAAACAAAGGCGCGGCGCATGGTGGCCAGATTAACGCATAAGAAAGCAATACCCAAGCCGTAACGATGGTAATAACGAAGACGCCCCCCATAACCCAGAATGCAAGCTGCCCGCTGGCTTGGGGATAGAGAAACAGCCCCAAGAGCAATACCAAAGCGGCGACAAGTATGCCCACCCAGGCGGGCACTTCACGAATCTCCGAGTTTTCGAGTAATGTCGCCAGAGCGAACCCTCGGTACTCCAACTCATCCATTGCCCGATGCGCCATCCCCCCGCCGCCTATGGGCGTGGAAAACCCACTCCCCGATCGCTCTTCCCCCACGCCAATCAGCACGTACCGTCCTTCCACCAATGCTGGCACGAGACCTTGATCCAGAACCCGCGAAAGCGGGGCCCGTGGCAATTGCGGTACCTCACCGTTGAAATTCACCAGAAAACCACCCGCAGGAATGACCGATGCATTCGGTGACCGGCTGCCCCCAGCAACGGCATACTCCAACCCATCAACGGACTGTCCGTCCACCACCACCGAAACGGGCATGTGTCGCGAAATACCCTCCTCTAAGGCAGGCCAGAAAAGTGCGGCCGTACGCGGTGTTTTCCCAGAAGCCGCGTCTGGGAGGGAAATGAATTTCCACGCAGACCGACCCTCGAGGGAAGATACAGGCACTACCCCCCTGCCAAACCAAGTGGTATCGCTCCCGATTGCGGCATCATAAAATGCGCTAGAGACCGCTCCCGGAAAAAAAGTAAAAATGACCGCCTTCGGCTTCATCGATTGGATGGTTTGCAAAACCTGTAACCAGCACTCGTCCCCACGGAAAGTCTCTTCCGGAGTCGCTTCCACAATAAGCAGTTCCTCCGGTGCGACATGGCGTGCCGGAGTAATCCGAACAAGGCGGTCATAAAGTAAATGATCGGTGACACCGATCAAACCCGCCCATTGCGAAAGCAAAAGAACCACAATTCCTGTCAGAATTGCTATAGCACCACGATACTGCATCCTATAACTGCCTCATATGCACGTTTTCGGAAAACCGCAACCCCAAACGCACACTTTGATATCCAGTCCGTTCAAGACGCAACGGACAGGCACCCAAGCACCAACAAAGTCAAATTTACTTTACTTAGTATCCCGTTTCCGTGCCCGTAATTCAAACTACTCTCAATTTTGGCCTTTTGATTCATGAATTCACTCCGAAATTTGGGACGCTGTATTGACTTGTATCGGGCAAGCGTAGTACAAGAGAGGCAGTTGAAGTTGGACAATAGGAATTCAAAACCCCGAAACACTGGGAGACGCCTGATGGACGTGTTTGAAGCCATTCTCAGCCGAAGGACCATCCGGAAGTTTGAAGACCGCGAGGTGCCAGCCACAGAAGTTGAAAAAATTCTGGAGGCCTGCCGCTGGTCGCCTTCTTGGGCGAACACCCAGTGCTGGGAAATCGTTGTTCTCCGGGATGCCCGGGCACGCAAAGCCATCGAGGTGGCGGTGCCGGAGGGAAATCCCGCTTACCGCTGCGTATGCGGTGCCCCGCTCGTGCTTGCCGTTTGTGCAAAGCTCGGAGCTTCCGGCTATTACCATGACGCCGTGACCACCAAGTTCGGCGACTGGTTTCTCTTTGATTTGGGCATTGCCACGCAGAACATATCACTCGCAGCGCATGCTCTGGGATTGGGTTCGGTGGTCTTGGGGCTATTTGACCAAGATAAGGCGCGAACGGCCATTGGTGTTCCCGAAGGTTATGAACTGGTCACCCTGATGCCTATGGGATATCCCGCAGAAGAGCCAAGAGTCCCAAAACGCAAACTTTCTTCTGATTTTTCGCATTCCGACCAATGGTAGATGAAAGGGAAAACATGGAAGACAAGACTCCGATTGATCGCTTGGCCGTAGATGGTGGCACCCCCGTGCGATGCACCCCCTGGCCCCCCCGCCATCTTTTTGGCGAGGAAGAAAAAGCCGCTGCACTCGCACTATTCGAGGAATCCCTCGCCACAGGCGAGGCCTTCGGGTACAACGGTCGCGAAGAAGATGCCTACTGCCAGGAGTTCGCCGATTTCATGGGGGGCGGCTATGCCGACGCCGTGAATTCCGGAACCGCCGCAATGTACGTAGCCCTGCGCGCGCTCGACCTTGAGCCATTTACCGAAGTCATCATCCCCCCGGTCACAGACAACGGCGGAGTGATGCCCGTTCCCTTGATGAATTGCATCCCCATTTGCGCAGACAGCCGACCGGACAGCTACAACGTGGGCCCAGAACAGATCGAAGCCCGCATCACCGACCGCACCAGCGCCATTGTGGTCGCCCACATCTCCGGCCATGTGGTGGACATGGATCCCATCATGGAGATTGCCCGCGCCCGGAATATCCCCGTGCTGGAGGATTGTGCGCAGGCCCATGGAGCCACCTACAAGGGACGATTGGCGGGAACCATTGGTGATATCGCAGCCTTTTCCACCATGTTCGGAAAACATCACGCCACGGGTGGGCAAGGTGGGGTTGTCTATACCCGTCGCGAGGACCTGTACTGGCGTGCCCGGCAGGCGTCAGACCGAGGGAAACCTTTCGGAGTACCCGGAGCCACCTCGAACGTATTGTGTTCCTTAAATCTCAATCTGAATGACCTGAGCGCCGCGATAGGCCGTCCGCAGCTGAAGAAACTTCCGTCCATCGTTGAGGCTTGTCGCAGGGTTGCCCAAGACGTAAACAACGCCTGCGCCGGGTTGCGCGCGGTCCGCATGGATACGGGCCTGCCCGACTCGCAAGGGGCCTACTGGTTTGTCGTCTTTGCGCTTGACTGGAACCTCCTCAAAGGCGATGTTGCTCTTTTCACGAACGCGCTGCAGGCCGAGGGCATTCCATGTATCGCCCCCTACACCCGTCCCTTTGTGCAGGAAGATTGGTATAAGAATCGGGCGGTCTTTGGACGCAGTGGCTATCCGTGGACCTCTCCGCTGTATAAAGGGGATGCAGACGCGGTCTATCCCCTGCCGAATATCGAGGGAGTGCATAACCGCCAGTTCATGATCAAAATCCACGAGAAAATCAGCAGCCAGGATATCGCCGACATCGCGCGGGCCTTGGCCAAGGTGGAGAGTGCCTTTCTGCGGCCCTAGACAGGATTAGAGCAGACGATGCAAGCGGAATGGATTTCGTCGCACTTTGACGCTTGGCCCCAAGGGGATTTGGCCGTGAGCGCGAGTACCCTCGCGCTCATTGGTGTGCTCTATTGTTTTCTGGGGTATCGTCTGATCAAGTTCGTGTTGGGGTTGACCGGTTTTCTGTTTGCAGCCGCCCCCGTGGCCGTGATTGCCGCCGGGTTTGCCCCGGGACACACAGTGGCCGTGCTGGTCGCAGCGATTGCTGGGGGAATTTGTGGGGCGGTCGCGCTCCTCTTCCTCTTTCAATTGGGTGTCTTCGCGCTCGCCGGAGCCGGAAGTGGGCTCGTGGCCTACCACCTGCTATATCTCGCTCCCCAACCGTGGACACCTTGGGCTGTCGCAGGTGTCGCATGCTTGGGTGGCTTGCTCGCGCTGCTTCTTGAGCGTCCGATCGTCAGCATGGCAACAGCAGCCATCGGTGCGTGGTTACTCACGAGTGCCGCGTTCCTCGCAGCGGGCGGGGCCGCTCGATGGATGGAAATTGAAGACGTCGAGCCCCAATGGTTCAAACTCGCCGGACTAGGCCTGTGGGTTCTGCTCACCATACTCGGTGTTTTCACACAGGGCCTGCGCCAGCCAAGGGAACACTGAATTCATTTCCAAGTAATCGTAAGCGGATTACGCACAGGAATGCGTTTGTAGCGGTGCTTGGGAAATCCAATCATCATCGCACCACAAATGCGATGCCCTTCGGGAATCTCAAGGAAAGCGGGAATGTCCGGCTGGGTCGGGATGGCTGCCATCAGTACGCCCGCCCAGCAAGTACCGAGACCATGAGCATGCGCCGCGATGTCAAGATACGACAAGGCAATCGTGCAATCCGCTGAGGGGTCAAAGCCCTGTGTCGGGGCGTAGTTGACCACCAGATGCGGCGCACCGCGAAAAATGCGGTCGCAACCCGCCTCCCAATCGGCCACCATCCGAGCGAAATAGGGGTTCGGGCGCAATCCTTCCACCACTTTACCCGCCAACGCCCGAACCTTTTCCGAGTCTTCCAGGACAAGCCATTTTACGGTCTGGCGGTTGGTCGCGGTCGGTGCCCAACGGGTGACCTCAAGCACTTGGACCAAGGTTTCCCGTGGCACCGGGCGCTTCTGATAAACCCGAACAGAACGCCGTCCTCGCAACAATTGAACCGCAGCTTCCGGAGAAACCTCAAGGTCAGGACTGACCTCGGCCCATCCGTAAGCCGGGAGGTCATCGAGGCGCAAGGCATCATGCGGACAGGCAGCGACACAGTGCCCGCATCGGATGCACAGCTTTTCGCCGGAAGGTATGGCCTCTGGAACCTCGTTCCCGGACTGTACCAACAGCATCGCGGGGCACTCTTCCGCGCAAACGCCACAATGCATGCAAAGGCTCTTATCAACCGATATGAGGGCCATCTGTTTTTCCTACTGCCTTACTTCGCCGCAAAGGCTGTGGTGATTTCGGCCAAACCGACGCCGAGCACTTTTTGCGAGATAGCATCCAATTCAGGCTCCGCTCCTTGGAAATGGAAGGTGCGCTGAACATGGGAGATGGATGCTTGCGGCGCAAGCGCAGCCGCTGGCGAGGAACTTTCCATTTCGTAAAAGGCGCCAAGGCCTTTCTTTCCGGGGGCAGGCGGCCCATCGTTGTAGGAATTCGCCACATCGCCCGCAAAGGGTTTGTCTTGCAATTCCCACATCGAATTCACGTAGTCTTCCGCCTTGTCAGGCTTCGTGTACTGAACAACCGTCAGCGTCCCGGAGGCGGGATCGTAACTGCCCATCACCGGTTTGGCGCGACGGGGAGAAAGTCCGATTTTCCCACGGGAATTCGCATCGCCCTTGAAGAACAAGACATTGTTCTTCACCACCAGACGGTCTGCAGGAACTTTCCCGAAATAGGCATCATTCACAGCAGGCCCCAGTTTGGATTCCGAACCTTCCACAAAGGGAACAACCACCGTGGTCTTCGGCGCGGCGTTAAACATACCCAGAATCCAAATCGAAAGAAGGCCCGTGTCCTTAGTCCATGCGACGCCACCGACATTGGTGATCTTGTTATCCGTTGAAAAAGCAACCACATCGACACTGTCCGGGCAAGTGACCCCGAGCAGTTTAGCGGCCTCGGCGCGTTCGATCAGACCCACCGTCCGGTCAATTTGAACATCGAAGGCGGTGCCGGTGTAGTTCGACAATTGGACCCGACGCTCGAACCGAGCGGAACTGGGCGTACTCTCGACAACCTTGAAAGGTTCTGTGTCAATGCATGCCGGTGTCTGCCAATGTTCAAGGTCAAACTTCGCCGCGCCCTTCTGGAAGAAGATGGCAAACTGGCCGCCCTCGGGGCCCATCCAGAAACGGTCTTCCCCACCGAAGACATTGATATGAGGTTCAACTTTGCCCGATGAAATCAATTCGCGGTTCACCCAGCCGAAGCTGGCCCCTTCACCGCCCCGAGCCGTACTGGTCATGACCCGGCCTTGATAGGCTGCGCATACCGCAACTTGGGCTTTTCCGTTGGAAAGCACAATCGTATCGACGTGCTTCTTCAAGAAAGCAACGTCATCGTCAAAGGTGGCCGCCATAGCCGCACTCGCGGCAGTAAACAACGCGGATGAAATCGCAATTCGAGAGAACGTACCCATGAAAATTTCTCCTTGTTAAGATTGCCCGCTTCCTGAAACCGGCATATTTCCAAGCAAACACAAGCACATCCCGGAACCGGAATGTCTCTTTCAATGCATCGTATAATCGCGCCCTTCAAAAACCTCAAAAATCGTCTGCTGGGATTCGATATCCCGTGTAGCGCTCATCACCCAAGACAGGAGATAGTCCAAATCCTCCAGTCCCACCTCGCCCTCAAACTGACCGAGCCGGTCGAGAATCATCTCCCGCTCATAGGGCTCAATAAGGTCATACAACTCCAACCGAGCTATCGCACTCCGCGCTTCGGGAGAAAGCTTGAAGGTTTCGTAATTGGAAAGATGCCGCAGGGTGCGGGGTTGACGCTTTTGTCCACGAAGCAATGCAGTAAACTTCGGGCGAACCAGTTTGATTGCCGCGTCAATATCGCTCTTTTTATAACCTTGGCCAGCCAGCCAGGAACGCATGCCGTTTTCCGACGGACTGACGTCCGGATGTTCCTCCAATCGTCGAAGAATCACATCCACCAAGTCGGCCAAATGGGGTTTCATCACTCTTATCCTCGCCTCCTCAATACGGTACTTCCGCCACCTTCCACACCAAGCCTCTCCCTTTATTGTACGGAGGCCTCGAACAGGTAGTCAACCCGAAAAGCTTGATTTCGCAGTTTAGTCAACAAGAAAGCCTCGCAAGGACTCCCAAACTTCCTCAACAAGCGGCCAAGGCTCCCCCCGCATAATACGCACTTGAATCCCTCGCGGGCCCCATAGGAACGGATCCGAAGGCCCGAAAACGACCACCGAAAAGCGACCCAAAGCAGCCGAGATATGGGCAATTCCACTGTCGTTGCCCAGAAAAACACGAGCCTGCGCCAATTCACGCGCCAATTCGGTGAGAGACAACCCCCGGAGTACGTCATCCTGTGCCGGAGGCGAAAAATGCTCCTCGGCGGGTCCCAGGCACCACCGAACCTTCAAGCCATCCGCGCGCAAACGGTTTGCGAGTTCCTCGAAGTTAGAGAAAGCCCAGTTTTTTTTCGCACTCCCGCTCCCCGGATGAATAACGGCTTCGTTTCGAACCGTAAAATCCCCCAGCAAGAGTCCGGGTTGGGCGAATCCCTCACCGCCCACGCAGTGCATGTAGTAGTCGGCGGCATGACCGGCCCAACCTTGGGGTGGCAAACCAGGGAAACAACGAACATCAACTACGCCAGCACTTCGGAAAACGCTTTCAATAACGCCATCGTCCTTCATCCAGACAACGGCCCGATCAAAGCGCGCGAGAAATGCCAACAGGCGAGGATGCGGACTCGAAAATACCGATGAGAATTCGAAGGAGCCGGTGTTGTGCGCTGCCACAGCCACTCCTCCAGCGACCGCCAGCTCCAAGCGTTCCCGATATCCGGCCAACTCGAGCGGCCCATCCCTGGCCAAGAGTTCCAGCGCGGGCAGCGTGAGCACAAAATCGCCAACGGCACCAACGTGAACCACCAGAGTGCGCATGAATGCCTGCCGCACTATTTGGAAGACTTAATCTTCATTTCCTTCACGAGCTTGGCTCCCTCGACCTTTTTCTCAAGCTTGCATATCGCGTAATCGTCTTCCACGCTGGTCACCACAAGTTTCGCTGCGGGCTCCTGTTTCTTGGCGATTACCCGTCCCCCCACTTGCACGGGCTGGCCGTCCTGAAGGGCAATAAAGGCCTGGCCTTGTTTGACGCCGTATTTCCGGCCCAGATTGATCATGATCGCATTTTCATCCGTGGCATCGGCGATCAGTCCCTTTAGTTCCCGACCGTCCACGGCTTCCGCCAGGATTTTGGTAGCGACGGCTTCGGCAACCGCCGAAGGATTCTTTTCGTCCACAGGCTGCGACGCTTGCATCACGATCGAGGTGGTTTCGGTGTCCACCAAACGCACATACATGCTCAAGCCCGCAGCACTCTGAGCATATTCGATAAAGCCGAGCAGACTGGCGGATAGCACGTTGCCCAACCGCTTCTGCGTATCGGCCGTGGCAAGTTCCGAACTTCCAAGATTGAGTTCCTGAAGTAGTTTATCCAGCATGGAGCGTTCGACGATGCCACAACGGGTATCGGCCTGAAGTTTTGTCTCGATTTCGCGCTGCAAGACGACTTCCGCCCCCGCGCGCTCAAAAAACACGCCACTCTGGTTGCGCGAGGGAAGAAAGGCCAATACCAAAGGCCGCGAACTCCACTGATCCGCAGCCAGCGTTCCCGCAGCCTTCATCTGCGTGAAGCGATCCTTCAATTCGGTGATTTGCGCCCGGATCAGTTCCCCTCGCTTGGTGTCGTTGCTCTTCTCGAGTTCGTCCTTCACCTGTTTCAGGAGGACATTGGTCATGTCATCGGTGCGGATGGATGTAGCGCGTTCCAGGGATGCCTTCGCCCCTTCAAGATTTCCCTTTTCGCGTTGGGCCGCACCTTCATTGCTTAGTGCCACCACGTTGTACGGATCCAAGGCAATCGCCTTCTGGTAATTCGCACTCGCGCCGTCCGTGTTTCCCGCCTGATGCACCACGCGCCCTTGGGTATTGGCCAATTCCGACTGCTGCCAATCGGTGCCACCGGGACTTGTCGAGGCTTTGTTTAGTGATGCGGCCGCCTCTTCCGGCTTGCCGGACTTAAGCAGGGCCTCGCCTTTCACCGTCTGCGCGTAAGCATCATCCGGGGCCTTGTCCGCCACTTCGGCAGCCTTGGCAAAATCCCCCTTGTCATACGCAACCTTGGCAAGACCCGCTGTCGAATTTATCTTGCCAAATTCCGATTCCGCCGCATCAAGTTTTCCCTCGGCCGCCAAGGAGTAGCCTTTTATTTCGGTCGCCGCTTTGGGATCTTCTCCGGCAGCAATAGCCTGGTCGGCCACAGCCGTGGCCTCGGCCGTTTTCCCCTGCTGGAAGAAGGTTTCCGCCACCGATTCAAGCAACATCGCCTGAGTGCTGCCACCGCCCGCAACGATTTTCCCAATCGTCTTGGTCTGCGTGACGACAAAGAGCGTCAGCGGCAGGGTGTTGATCTTGGCAAGCCATTCCGCATTGCCAATAGCGGTTTTGTCAATGACGTAATAGGAAATCTTGAGGTTCTGAGCAAAATCGCGCAAGGCCTGCTGCTCTTCCTGAAGACCGAGGGCGATGATGTCCAGATTCTTGCCACCATACGCGGTGTGAATCTTACCCAATTTCACCGCCATATCCTCGCCCGTTTGCGTCGTGAAAAAGAACAGCATAACAAAAGCGCGTCCCTCGGCAATGATCTTGTCGAGGTCCACATCCTTGCCATTCAAATCTTTAGCTTTGATCATCGGGGCAGGATCGCCCTTGGCAAACTGGGCTTGCGCACCAACGCCACAAAGCACCACAGCCACCGTCAGCAGGCACACAAAAAAATTACGTTGCATGGTCTTACCTCCGCTTTTTCCTCTGTCGGATCCGATACCACGGAACCGCATCAATATGTCCTATTATACCATCTTTTTCCTATTTCGAAGTTTCAGGAGGCGGAAAAAGGAGTTGCTGCAAAAAAGTCGGGCCGCCGCTCGTCTGTGCGATTAAGGTCGCCCTGCTGTCCAGACTGCCAACGCGCACCACAAAAGAGAGGGTGGCGGGGTGGGCATCCAAGGGGATTGGATCCTCATTCTTATAGGGAGCCAACCGCACAAGTTCAACACCCTTATCGTCCGTAACGACCAAAGAGTCGGCTGTCTTTATCTCGATAGCATCCCCTCCCTCCACTTGTGCCCATCGGCTCGATTCCCCCTCAATTTCGCTGAGCTTTGCAAACACGGGCATGGAAGAGGCTTGCCACAACTGGAATCGTATCCCGGAAAAGAACTTCTTGGGCGCTGTATTATTCGAAGCGGTTACGGCAGAGGCGGGTTGAGAGGGCATGTCCGGTCGCCCGAGGTAGGCGAGAATACCGGCGATGCCAAGGGCAAGAACCGCCACCAAACCAAGCCAGGCCGACAAATGCAGTCTCTGAAACAGGGACGGTGCATTGTCGCTTCCAGCAACCGGAACCGGCGCGACTGAGGGGGACTGAAGAACCGTTGCGGGGCCACCCGGCGGAGGAGCAATGCTTTGCGCAGAAGACGACAACATCGTTGCGGCCTCCGCAGCGATGGGTCGCGTCACGGTGTCTTCCGAGTCCGGAGTCAACGTGAATCCGAGGATAGCCGGGTTGGGCTTGGTCTTCATGCTTTCCCGCAGCGCCGCCGCCATGGAGCGACCATCCTGATAGCGCTCGCTGGGCCGCTTAGACAATCCCTTCATAACAACGTGCCCAAGTGCATCGGGTACCGCATAATTCAGTTCGGTGGGAATCACCGGCGCAGTCTTCACCACGTTGTGCATCACCGTGCTGAGAGCTTCACCGGTGAAAGGCCGCTCTCCCGTCAGCATCTCGTAGATAATGATGGCCGCAGAGAACAAGTCGGAACGCCCGTCCACCTGCTGCCCCATGAACTGCTCAGGACTCATGTAATGCGGCGTCCCAATCAGCGCGCCTTCCTGCGTCAAATTTGAATCGCTCACCCTTGCTATGCCGAAGTCCGCGATCTTCAGTGGGCCGTGATCCGGCATCATGATATTCGCTGGCTTCACATCCCGATGCACAACGCCCTGATCGTGCGCGGCAGCCAGGGCCTCACAAATGGTCGCGCCGACCTCCGCAATTTCGTCCATGCTAAAGGACTGCCGCCGCTGTAACGCGTCCAGCAGGTCGCCGCCTTCCAGATACTCCATGGCGATATAGGCAACGCCATCCTGCTCGGCTGCATCGTAAATCGTGATAATATTGGGGTGATTGAGCACACCAGCGGCCTGCGCCTCACGCAGAAATCGCTCCATCATTTCGTCCGCCATCCCGGAGGCTTCCATGATATCGCGTCGCGCCGTCTTAATGGCGACCCGTCGGTTGATATTCGGGTCGCGGCCTTCGTACACAACGCCCATGGCGCCCTTGCCCAAGACACGAACGATTTCATAGCGCCCAAGTTTTTGGGGCATTTCAGCACTTACCACTACGCTGTTCCTTCTACGATTTCCCTTGGACGACTTGTTGAGATTCCAGAGGGGCTTGCAATTTTTTCAGGAATGATAGCACTTCGTTCTTGTCGGGAGCATCGGGGGATAGGGTCAGGTAGGCCTCAAAATGCGCCACGGCCTGTTTGGCATCTCCCGCGCTGGCGTAGGTGAGTCCAAGGTTGTAATGCGCCTGCCCATATTTCGAATCCAGGGACACCGCCTTTTCAAACGCGCCAACAGCCGGTTTCGTTTGGCCAGCACGGCGGTAGGCCTCCCCAAGGTCATTGTACGACTGCGGGGCATCCGGAGCGAGAGCAACCGCCTTCTGAAAGCAGGCGATGGCCTCGTCAAACTTTTCCTCGTGCAAGGCCAGTCGCCCCATATTGCGCGGCACCTCGGTCGCATCCGGCCGGAGCTTTTCAGCCTGAACGTACGCGGCTCTGGCTTCGGCATAATGGGTTCCGGCCGCAGAAGCAACGCCGAGATTGAACCAGGCCTCGTAAAAAGCCGGTAGAAGCTGAACCGCCTTTTGGTAGGCCGTGGCTTTCTCACTGGGGTCGGGGCTGCTCACCCCTAGGTTGTACGCATCAATCGCACCCTTCTCCGCTTCGGTAAGGTTTGCTACAGGAACGAGCAATTCCGTGCTGACGGGGGCTGCGGAACCGGGAACGGGGATACCGTGAGCCTGCAACAAGGGAAAGGCGTTATTGACGGGGTTAACCACCGTCACCCACTGCTGTTCTTCGAGTTTTCCGATGATAAGACCAACCAGAAGGCCGTTCCTGTCAAAAACAGGCCCACCACTCGAGCCGGGGCTGGCGGGTAGGTCAGCTTGAAGCACTGGATGGTCGCGATAGGTACGGTTGGTATTTGACACCACGCCGGTCACGGTAGAAAAATCCAGACTAGTCGGCGCGGCAATGGAAATAAGCGGCGCACCGCTACGGAGGCTGCTAGCATCCCCCAACCGCGCCCAGTGCGGCACGGTTTCCCGCGCCTTCAGCAAAGAAATCTCCGCCCCCGGCAACACCTTCACGCAATCTAAAGTGTAGACTGCGCCTTCGTGGTCGCGGCCTTTGAGTTGTTCCACACCATCCACCTGGTGCGCGGTGGCCAAGATATAGCCGTTTGGGGCAATACAGCACCCGCTGCTCTGAACCTCGGCCCCGGTCCCCGGGCGGATTCCCGATATCACGAGGACACAACTCTCATTTTCCTGAACCAGACGCTCAACGTCCAGCGCGGGCCCAGCCGCCATAGCATCGGCTGACGCGCCAAGCGCGACAAGAATTCCCGCAATAAGACAAAAACGCATCATATCTGCCATTCCCTGACCCAGAATGCACGCACTCGCGACACCGTGCCCTGCTGCCGGTAACTATAATCCACCGAAATGAATCAGTCAACCAAACAAGACCCCAAAACCCCGCATCACATTTTCTCCACGTTGGTATCCAGAATAAAGGCGAAGTCGTCCCTATTCAGGGTTCGGTTGAACTCGTCCTCTTCCAGCACATTCTCCACGATAGCCCGTTTACGCTCCTGCAACTCAATGATACGCTCTTCGATGGTATCCAGCGTTACGAGTCTTATTGCGATAACGGTCTTGTCCTGCCCAATGCGGTGGGTTCGGTCGATGGCCTGGGCCTCGACAGCGGGGTTCCACCACGGATCAGCAAGAATGACGTAGCTCGCGGAGGTAAGGTTCAGTCCCGTGCCGCCAGCCTTCAGGGAAATCAGGAAGACACAGGGTTCCTCGGCCTTTTCAAAGGCCTCCACGATGGCACCCCGGTTCGTCGATTTTCCCGTCAGCACATGATAAGGGATCCCCTTCTCGTCAAATGCTTTTTCGATAAGGTTGATCATGGTAACAAATTGGGAGAAAACCAGAACCTTATGCCCTTCCTCAAGAACCCTCGGCACGACTTCCATGAGAGAATCGAGTTTGCCAGATGGGGACTTCAGATCCCGCAATAGGGCCGGGTGACAGCAAATCTGGCGCAAGCGAGTCAGGCAGGCCAAAATCTGTATGCGCTGAGGACCGCTCACCGATTTGTCTTTCACCGAAGCGATCATCGCCTTGGCCTTCTTCAACTCTGCGAGATACAACCGACGCTGTCCGACAGACATCGTGCAGTCAATGCGCTCCTCAATGCGCGGCGGCAATTCTGGGGCTACCTCCTTCTTCAGACGACGCAGCAGAATAGGCCGCAATTGTGCACGCAAAGTGCGATACAACAGACCGGACTCCCGCACGCGCACCCGCTCAAGAAAGGCTTCCATCGTACCCAGGGTTCCGGGAACCGTGAAATCGGCCATTGACCACAGATCCAGCAGACGGTTTTCGATGGGAGTCCCCGTGAGGGCAACCCGATAACTGGCATCAAGCGACTTCACCGCGCGAGTGATCTCGGCACTGGGATTTTTGATGTTTTGTGCTTCATCAACACACACCATGAACCACTTGTGCTCCCGCAAGGTTTCTATGTCGCGCCGGGTCAACGAGAAATTCTTCACCACCAAGTCATAGTCCGGTATGGAGCGCAGCAATTCCTTGCGCCCTGCGCCGGACTCCAGCAGGAGCACTTTGAGACCCGGCGTAAAATGCGCAGCTTCGCGCACCCAATTGTGGGCCACGCTGGCCGGACAGGCCACCAGCGACGGTCCGGGGTCTTTGTGGCCTTTGCGCAAGACATTCAGGGCCGCGAGGGTTTGCAGGGTCTTGCCGAGTCCCATGTCATCCGCCAGAATGGCCCCGCCAAAAGTCCGGCAGGCCCACGCCAAGAAATTTACCCCTGACCGCTGGTAGGGGCGCACCACATCCTTGAGATCCGCAGGTAAAGGAACCTTGGGAATTCCTTTGAATGTCCGGATTTGCTCTTCAATACGCTCCTTGAGTTCTTCGAGGCGTTTGAACGAATCTGCGGATTGCAACGCATCCTGCACACTCTGGTGCATGAATTGAAAAACGTGAAGCTCGCGCTCTCCGCTGCCGGGTTCGATACCCATTTCAAGCAAGGCATCCAGTGACTTGCGGTAGGTCTCCAAATCATTCCTTTGGTACAAGCGACCGCGCGGCAGCATCACCAGTTGTTCTTCGCTTTCCTTAAGGGCGCGCTCCACCTCATCATAGGAGAGGGCTTCCATCTCGTTTTCCATGGACACGCTGATTTTGAGCAGATCGACACCCGTGGAATCGACATTGATGTGGAAGACGGGCGCTTTTCGCGTTTGTATGAGATTATGGAAGGCGCGATTGCCGCGATACTCCACATCCCTCGGACGCGCCTGCCATAACTGCACCAGCGGACCCAGCGCATTTCGACTCACCTTCCACTTTCGGCGCAAGCTGCCATCAGCAGCCTGTTCAATTCGCGCCGCAGGCGGCACAAATCGTTCGAGCCACGCTTCCACACCGGCAACGTCCTCGTTCCTCACCACTTTTCCCAACACTTGCGCTGAAGGCTCCGGGGCCGTAGCCACGGGTTGAAGAACGTCTTCTTCGCAGAGGTTTTCCCACAAACGAACGCCATGATTTTCCCCGGTGGTCTCCCCCTGTGGAATCCAGGATCCCGGCGACGAAAACGAATATCGATATTGGTTGGCATCCTCGGCAAAAGCCAGCATGTCGACCATTCGCTGGTCTTCGTCGAACATGAATTCGAGGATTGGCCGCACGGGGACTTCGACCAGATACTCGGAAAGGGAAACGGTCCTGTCGAGATACCGCACAATCAATTGCTGGGCCTCAGGCGTTCCCACCAACCCTTGCAGGGGCACCTCGGGGTTGGCACGGAAATACTCCAGCAGGCGACGGGGCATCTGCCCATGGACAAGCAGATGAATAACATCGTCGCACAGTACATACACCCCTTCTTCCGACTCCGAGTAAGAGGAATCGACCACAAACAGCAAAACGCGGGAAAGTAATTCTATCCGTTCCTCCCCTTGAATCCGGACATGCCAGGCAAGTTGGCCTTTCTCGTCGGGTGCAACGACCAGATTGGCTGAACGCGGGTCATGACTGCAGATGACCCCATTATCCCATTTTACCAACCCCATGGGCAGCCATTGGCTCAGCCACGGCATGATGCCGCGCATGGGGAAGGTGGTGTTAGTGCCCTCCTCATAGCGGCTGGTAGAGAACATGAACCGATTCGCCTCCATCCAGAGCAAGAGACGTTTCTGCTCTGGAGGAAAGACCCGTTTCCCCGAAGTGACCTCGCGGAAAAGGGTGCCGAGCATGGTATAGGTTCGTGGGGAACGATGCAGATTCTTCGTCGTAAGCAACACCGAGAACTTGACCTGTGGAAATCCAGCCCCACTATCATCAATCATCCAAACGACCTCGATCTGATCCGCTCGAATTGGCGGGGGTGCCTGCAACCAATTCCGGAGTTCCCCCTGCACAAAGTTAACTGCGTGCAACCTTTCACTTTCTTTGGCTTCAGGAGACGAAAGGAATTCCTGCAAACCGCCATCGTCCCCCTGCAGTTTCGCGAAGTAACTGGTGGCGATTTCTTGAAGCGTTTGTTCATACCTGCGCAGGGCTTGAAACGGATTTTGGTAATCAGCCAGTTGCGATAGCATGTGCTGCATGAGTATGGGGGGAATATAGTTC
>CAIZGN010000199.1 GCA_903932505.1 Candidatus Hydrogenedentota bacterium | reverse complement strand
CTCCTCTACCCCACCGCTACCTCCGCGTATTCTCTTTCCTCTAAACAGGGAGCGCGGGATACTGGTGCTTGCTTCATGGTAGGACAATCCGAATCCCTTGTCCGCCCCAAGGAGAAAATCCGAAGGCGCAGCCCCACTGAGAATGCAAAATATGATTGCCCACATCGTTCAGTCTCCTTAATTATCCATTCCGTCCGGGTCCTCAAATGTCAAGTGGAAGTGATGTTCATGGCCAGGCCAGTCATGTGCTTCAGCCGGGAAACCTGGGTCCCCAACTCTTGAGTAAAACACACCATAGAGAGTTGCACCAGTATACCCAGGTACTGTGTACGCGATATTCGCCTCTTCCTGGAAGAAACCGAACAAGACCATCGTCAATTCTGCGGAGTAATGGACATTCGGGTCGATCTGTGGATCCGTTTGTGTTTGGAATAGGGGGAACCGGCTATAATCGTCCGCAACGTAACCCACGTCGATATTGAGCCCGTTTTGGTGCTGGTCAGTCGGCGAGTTCGCGAATCTTGGGCCGCCTGCCTGTATACTTGTACTGCTAATGTATACCGGCTGCACGGACTGATTGGGGTTGTGTTCCTGCTGATACTCTCTCCACCTTCTAGCAACCTCCCTGAGGATGTGGCCCAAATAGTAGTCACAACCGTACCAATCTGGTGTGTTGGCGGAGCCAAACCAGGAAATGCCCTCTATATTGTTGATGGGGACGCTGCCACGCAGGGACCCATGATTTACATACCCGCAATGCAGGCAGGTGGAGAACTTGGCATTGATCTGGATAGGCCCGCCCAAGGGTTCGACATAGATGCTTCCGCCTAAGAGGGGATTTGGGTAGTAGCGGTTTCCGTCCACGGGCGGAAGCAGGTCCAGGTCATCCCGGTTGTATGGCTTGGTGGCGTCATGCAACAACCTTGCCTCGTATACGATGCAGTCGCCGCCGACTTCCAAGTATTGCAGGAAGTGTCTGCAGGCGGGAAATGCCCAGACATTTACGATTTCGCCCTGGGTAAATTGTCCAGCCAGCGGACCTTCGTCTATGGTGCAGGCAGGGGTGTAGAATCTTTGGGCGGGATCGGCATCTACGGTGCCATGGTACGCGCGGGGGCAGCCATCGCTGCACTCGGCACTGGTTGTGACGAAGGTTTGCTCTTTTACCACCGCAGAATACGTTGGCGCCGGGTTGGTCAAGGTGGCGTTCGTAAGGTAGCTGGAGACCAAGGTGCTGCCCGGTATCCCGCTCTGCAATATGCCGGCGTATTTCGCCACGTAGTAGCCGAGGTAGGGCTTGAAATCCCCGGAAACGTACTGAATCCAGTTCGCGGGTGCATTGGCCGGTGGCGACGGATACCAAAAGCCGTCCGCGAATGGAAGCGAATGGAAGAAGTGCTCGCCGATTTTGGCCGTGCCGTGGCCGTCAAGCAACATCGCATTCGAGGTGCCGCCACTGAGGCTCCCCGAAGCCACCCTTGCTCCGGTGAGCTCGCCCGGATTGATCGTTGCCGACTCGCTGTACGTCCAGCAGTCTTCCCAACCGGACTTTTCCGCCACGATCGCCGGGACGATCTCCCCCTCCGGTACCGCCGGCAACTCGAGTACCGTGCCCTCCAGCACGGTGACCTTGAGATCGTCCCCGTTCATGATCGCCATAGACCGCACCACCGGGCGGTCGCCCGCCGGACTAAACTCGAGCGAGCCATACGCATTGCTCTCGAGGGTCACGCAACGCTCCGGGCGGTACTGCGGCGTAATCACCGTGGCGGCCACAATCGTGAACGCATCTTCCTTCCAACTGCTGAGGTGCATGAGCGTCCCCGGGGCGAACCACTGGAGAAACTCATCCTCGCCTTGGAGTATCCGGACTTCGATCACGCTCCCTTCCGGCACCTCGACCGGTTCGCCCTTCGGCAATTGCCGCACGCCGCTCATGCTAGACGGCGTCGCCCGGATATCCACTGTCGGATCACTTGGGGAGACGGCGAGTGTCACCGGCCAAGTCCGGCACGACCCGCCCAGCGCTGCCGTCCACTCCCCCTCGCCGATGGCGGGCGGTTCGGGCACCTCCTGAACCCCGGCATTGGCCGCCGCTCCCGCATAATTTTGCACCTGTTGCGCCACGGTGGTGCCCGCGCTCGATTGGATTTGCTCCCATTCTTCGAGATTCGACGCACCATCCATATCCGAATCACGGCCGGGTGCCAGCGCGCCCGAACCCCCGTAGGATTGCACATCGAGGCTCGCCGTAAGATGCTCCTGAATCAATTGTTTCATCGCCTCCTGGTGCCCCCACGTGCCCAGGCACATGTAGGCCGCCACTACGCGTTGCACATAGTCCGGCTGCCCCTCCAAGTCCGCTTGGGCCTGTTTGAGGTTGTCCGCATAGGCTTGCCAAACCGTCACGTGCGATACTCCGCCATAGCTGCCATACTCCGCCTCGGGATGCTGAAGCACGTACTGCAACAGCGCCAATTCCGCAGCGTCCGGAATCCCGTTCGGCATCGGAACCAAGACTCCATCCTGATTGTCGATCTTTCCCATGTCCAACGTCAAATACGATTTCTTGTCGACACTAGACCCGGACGACCCGGACTAAGCGGAGGGAATTATGGCGTTCTTGCGTCCAGAAGCACTCTAGCGGCACGCGATTTTATAAGTGGCTCGGAATCCTGCTCAAGCCGTTCCACATCCTCTTTTTCCGCGAGACCTGGAATATCAACGAAAAGCTGTGCCGCATACATCCTCAGCCACCATATCTCGGTGCTCATCAAGGAACGGGCAACCTTCCTGCCCTCGGCCAGTTCCACCGAACTGGGGGAAGAATGCTTGCTGTTCCGTGATTCCCAAAGTCTAGCAACCGGCAAAACCTCCTGCCGCATCACCTGCTCCTCCCCTTCTGGCGTTTCCTCAAGCTCCATAATTGCGTTTCGGGCGGCATTTGCGCTTGCATCGAACATCCAGTCCACAGCACCCGATGGCACCTTTCCTGTCTCTTTGGTATATCCTTTAATACACTCAACTATGCGTACGGGAGAGTTCCCGACACACTTCCGGAAGAGAGCTTTCTCCTTAGTATTCAGCAGAGAATAACACGGCCACATAATCATGATTCTTTCGCAATCTTCGAGTTTCAGCGGCCGGAAGAATAGGCTTCCAATTACTACAGGTATTCCTATCGCGCGCTCTGGAACAGGATCCTTGTAGTGTGTGATGGTATATCGCACAAGCTGACGAATAACGCCCATCCGATCTTTTTCTGCGTGCTGCAGAATAGGCCTAAGCAATTCATAGTATTGACGCTCCAGCTCCTTCTCCGCTTCGCTTTGCGGTTTTCCGGTGAAGGCAAAGAATGGAGTAATAACGGCTACAATTTTCTGGTGTATTTCCCGATCCTCGGTCAGTCGAATATCCTTGCCGTACTCGATTGGAAGTCCCGTAGCACTGCATACCGCAGTCCCAAGAATCAAAACTAACCAGATTCCATATTTCATTGCATTTTCACCTTTCGGTACCCGCCTCTTATGGATAATAATAGTACTCATTGCAAAAATAGTTTGGGGAGTGAATCGCTACCTTGTACCCAGCACCGCCACCACGGAAAACCACTGGATGCCCAACCGAACCTTCCTGCTCATAATGCCTTCCCTTCTCTCTTGGAACCTTCGGTCAAAGGGGACAAACCAAAGAAAAAGCGCCTCCAAGAGAACTGGAAGCGATCACAAGCGATATGGATGTTCGAAGTCTGTTTGTGTTTACACCCGTGTTTCCGGGGAATTGGGAGGCAGAAGTTATCTGACAAAAAAATGGTATTCCGCCGTAGTGCTTCAGCGATTTCCCGAATCCGCGAATCCGTATCAAATTGCCTCCCTCTACAGAAAATTCGTCCCAAGCGTTCCCGGTACTACACATCCACTCGTTGCGAGCGTTCTGTAAGAGCATGAATGACTCTATCATATTGTTTGTCGCCTGTCAATCCCCCGTTTTCTAGAATTCAAACGCTGCAATTTGCCCCCTCTGCTCCGACCCCCATTTCTGTGAGGTCTACGGCCCTACGTAAGCAGTGCCCTTCCTGAGCCAGAATTCCGGCATTGACACAGGAAAAGAAGTAGCTGGCGGTACTCCACTCTAACACTGAATCCGCTCCATTTCCACTATATATATCAACCATTGAGTACCCCCGCCAGGCCATTCAACCCGCATTGGTATCGATAATAACAGGTTATCGCTACCCAAACCCCATCCCAGAAAGGAGGAGAAATGTCCCTATCCAAGATTCTTGCCCGGGTCAGGACCGGCTGCACCTTGCCTGCCAGTCTGGGCAAAGTGGCAGAATATGTGCAGAAATCAAGGGCTCCCAGCACCCGTCGGGCCTATCAAAGTGATCTGGAACAGTTTCAGGAATGGTGCGGGAAACAGGGTTTGAAGGCCCTGCCTGCTCAGCCGGAGACGGTGTCCCGCTTTATCGCAGAGCTGGCGGACGAGGCCAAGCCGTCCACCCTCCGGAGAAAGCTGGCCGCGATCAGCGTTGCCCATCAAGCCAAGGGATTGCTCAGTCCCTGTCAGTGTCCCCTTGTGCGTTCCGTATTGCAGGGGATTATGCGTAGCAAGGGGAATGCCCCGCTGCGGAAAGCGCCTCTCCGGGCAGAACACCTGAAGCATTTGACTATCCCGGCAACCTTGTCTGGAATCCGTGATCAAGCCCTTTTCCTGGTGGGCTATTCCGGTGCTTTCCGTCGTTCTGAGCTGGTAAACCTTGATGTCGAGGACCTTCAGTTTGTGAGGGATGGTGTGAGAATCAAGGTGCGTTCGTCCAAGACCGACCAGGAGCAAATGGGGATGATGAAGGAT
>CAIZGN010000198.1 GCA_903932505.1 Candidatus Hydrogenedentota bacterium | reverse complement strand
GGACGAGTCACTTGCTTTCACAATTCACGCTCCACTTCACGGCACGGCTGTCCTTCGAGGCAATCGTCAAGCGCAGCCAACCAGCTTCCTGCGACTGCGCGGTAATCCTCACGCCGCCTGCGCGATCGGCAGCCGACACCACGGTGGACACAACCTTCCATTCGTATGGGTCGCCCGCCACCACCTGGCTGGTAGCCGACAATTCGTTGCGCCGCCACTTCTCGTTGGTGACATCGACGATGCCTTGCGTGACATGCCTGGAATTGCTCACGAGCACCGGATGCCCCTCATCGGCGCGCACCGCAACGATCCGGCACGACTCGGCCGGCACGTCGAACATAAACACGCCACGGAAGTCCGGCAGAGGCGCACGGCTCCAGAAATCGAAGGCGTGATAGGTCTTGGTGCGCCAGTCGTTCCGCGAGGCGATCAAGGGTCAGGAAGCGGACCGGCCGCCCCAACCTCAGCGATGCGATCGAAGGAACAACTACTCTGGCAATACGCGCAGGAATACTTCGCTCTACGAGCAGCCAATCAGGGCACCAGGACCACTCGGTAAATCCGCTCTGGATGCATCGTCACCGGGTCCGGGTCGAAGACTTGGTAGGATGCGCTCGGCAAAGATGCGATGTCCACGAGGGTGCTCCACGCCGGGGCACTGACGGTGTCCTTGTATTCGACGCGGTAGTGGAGGCCAGCGATCCCTTCGACCGTAATGCCCGGGTTCAGGGCGATCTTCAAAGTCGGTGGGTTCGAAACCTCATCAAAGTTGATGTCGTCCACCGCCAGGTCATCCTCGGTACCCGCCATCCGCTTAATGACCAGAACCAGCGGTTGGCCATCGGCCTGGCTGGCCTTCATCCTGGTATTGATTGTCAATACCTCACCGTCGTGGTTTGTGACCGAGCCTGAGGCCACGATGGCACCCGACGGGGTACCCTTGGCCACCCACCATTGCACTTCCTGATCCGGCGCCGACGGCGCGGTGTAGCCGACATAGTCATTTAAGACGAAACTATTGAGGACCACCCCTTTGTTGGCTACGCTCGGCGTGAAGGTGAAGTAATACTCATAACCAATGGGCATTTTGGTCCCCAGGGGCTGTCCCTGTCCGCCATCGAAATCCCACGACCACAGGAAACACACGCCGGGCCAGACGGTGTCTCCATCACTGTCTCCATAGTACTGCGGATAATTCGTTGGCGATTGCGTGGAGTAATGGACCGTCACGTCAGGGGTCCAGCCGGTGCCCAGGTCATACCGGTAATGGTGACTCCCAGGATAGGAGGGGGCGTTCCAAGGTCCGTTAGGGGCGTTGGTTGAAAACATATCATCTGCAATCACGTTGGCTCCGTAATCCTGCATGTTCGTCATCGAGGTGTACACACCGACCTTTTGGTTCTCCGTGGTAAAAGTGAGGATCGTGGCGTTGGCGCTCGGAGACAAGGCTGACAATGTTGCCAACCCTAATGACATTAAGTAACGGTGTTTTAGTTGCATGGCTTTCATGGGTGCTTTTCGTTGTTTAAGTATTCCACTCGGTGATTGTTAATAATCATCTTAGCAATGACTTATTGAGGCGCATTGCCGCACAGCCGCCGTTCAACACTCAAGCGAGGCGGCTGTCAACAGTTTTTCGGTGATAAATCCTGGAAAGGACGCATTCGCGAGTCGTTGGGAATCCGGCGATCGGGTCGGGTGCTGGGGATTGCGCCCCGGCACCCTCCCACACCGCCGCACGTGCGGTTTTCCGCATACGGCGATTGGGTCGCACGGAATTCTTCCTTCTCCATCACGCGGACTCGATAACCCCGGACACTCCGACGGGTCGGGCGCCTTCTGCGTTTGGCCCGCCGTGCGATCGGACACCCCGTGCCAAATTGATTTGATCGCGG
>CAIZGN010000197.1 GCA_903932505.1 Candidatus Hydrogenedentota bacterium | reverse complement strand
CGCGCATGATAAAGCCAGGAAGCGCCAAGCCAGTTAATCAGGGTTACAATGCCAATGAGAACGACAAAGGGCGGGTTCCAGGCCGCGTAGAAAAGGTAGCTGGCAATGGCCAGATTGAGCTTTCTCGTTCTCCACGAGAAGGGAAGATTGTGCAAAAATAGCACAATGCCGAAGAATGCAGCGAATGTTATGATGGAATTGAAAACCAATTAGGGCACATCCGGTCTTGGGGTATTTGCCAAATGGTACGTTCTCTTGAATGCGATAATGACATCCCCCGCTATTCCCCTCGTATCGTTAGCCTTTCCCCCCTGTCCTTAAACATGCCGCAGGTAGGCGGACTTGATCCGGCTCAGCAGGCGGTTTTGGTCTTGTGCCCAGAAGTCGTCGGAGAAGATTTCCACCTCGATGGGGCCATCAAACCCGGCTTTTTCCACCCAGCCGCGAATGTCGCGGATGGGGATGCAACCATCCCCCATCATGCCGCGATCATTGAGCATATCGCGGGTAGGGGTGCGCCAGTCGCAGACGTGAAAGGAAAAAATCTTTCCTTGGCAACGTCCAATTTCCGCGCGCAAAAACGGATCCCACCACAGATGATAAACATCTACCGTGATGCCGACCCAGTCGCTGTCGAGAGCGATGACGAGGTTGTTGGCCTGTTCGAGGGTGTTGATGGCGGAACGGTCTCCGGCGTACATCGGGTGCAAGGGTTCGATGCCCAGTCGGACACCACAAGCTTTGGCATGGGGTTCGACAGCGGCGATACCGTCGAGAATCTGCTGTCGGGCGACGGCAAGATCAATACCGGGCACCGCGCCGCATACGAGCACCAGCAGTGGCGCGCCAATCGCTGCAGCCTCGTCGATGGCACGACGATTCTCGTTGCGGGCCTTTTCGCGATCCTGTCCGCTGGTGGCGGGAAAGAAACCGCCCCGGCACAGGCTGACGACTTTCAAGCCGGATTTTTCGATGAGCTTCGCGGCCTTTTTCGCGCCGTATGGCTCGATGTGTTGTCGCCAAACCGTGATAGCGGAGATCTCGGCCTCGGAATAACCAGACAAGGCCTCTTCAAGCGTCCATGGCTTGGTGGTCATAGTGTGGACGCACAAACGCGAGTAATCTTTTAGCGGTTCGATCATCGTAATAATCCTTGACCCTATCCACACACAAAAATGCATCAGAGAGGGCAGCCGAGGTCGTCGGCCCCTAGAGTGCCGGTACGTCCATCCATGCGCGTTGCCTCCAGCTTTGGTGGCCCAATTCGGCCAGCTGGACGCCCTTTGCGCCTTCGAGGAGGGTCCAGCGGAAGGGTTCATCAAGAGCCACATGCCGCAGGAAGAGTTCCCACTGCGCTTTGAAGGCGTTTTCGAAGGGGCGGTTGTTGGGGACGGCGCTCCAGCCATTCCAGTAGTCGATGGCAGAGTCGATGTCGGGATTCCAGACCGGTTTCGGGGTGGCCGAATCGTGCTGCAGTCGGCAATCGCGCAGTCCGGCGACTGCGCTGCCCAGCGTGCCATCCACATGCAGGGTGAGCAAGTCATCGCGCCGTACGCGGGTACACCACGAGGAGTTGAATTGGCAGAGCACCCCGGTGTCGGTCATGAAGGTGGCATAGGCTGCATCGTCGGCATCGGCTGCGTACACCTTCCCTGCCTCGTCCCAGCGCTGCGGGATATGCGTCGCGCCTATACACGACACCGAAACCACGCTTCCGAAGAGATTGTCGATCACATAGCGCCAATGGGCGAGCATGTCGACAATAATGCCGCCCCCCTCGGCCTTGCGGTAGTTCCAGGAAGGCCGTTGCAGGGGCGTGTGCTCGCCGGTGAAGACCCAGTAGCCAAACTCTCCGCGCACACTCAGGATGCGACCGAAATAGCCGGTGTCGATGAGGTATTTGAGCTTGAGAAGTCCCGGCAACCAGAGTTTGTCCTGCACAACCCCGTGTTTAATCCCGACCTTTTCGGCGGCCCGGTAGAGGGCCAGCGCCTGTTCGGTGTTTTCGGCGGAGGGCTTTTCACAATAGACATGTTTGCCTGCTTCGATCGCGCGCAAGGTGGAGGGAT
>CAIZGN010000196.1 GCA_903932505.1 Candidatus Hydrogenedentota bacterium | reverse complement strand
TATGTCCGACCTTCGTGTATTGCTTATTGATGATGAGCCAGCCCAAGCATTTCTCGTTCGGGAGTATTTGCGGCCATATCCCAAGATAGCCGTCGAGCATGTGGAAACCTTGTCTGCGGGTTTTGAATGTCTTTCGCGCCTCGAAACGGACATCTTGATTCTCGATCTTTCCCTGCCCGACAGCTACGCGGACTCTACCTTCGAACGGGTACACACCCGGTTCCCGTACGTGCCCGTGGTTGTTCTGACCAGCATGGAAGACGAGGAATACGGCCTCCAACTGGTTCAGGCGGGGGCGCAAGATTATCTCGTCAAGGGAAGAATTGACGGTCTGCTGCTATACCGCACCCTGCGCTACGCCATCGAGCGCAAGAGCGCCCAGTTGGATCGGGATCGCCTTATCGAACAGCTGCAGCAGGCCCTGGATGAGGTCAAGAAACTCAGCGGTCTGCTGCCCATTTGCGCGCACTGCAAGAAGATAAGGGATGACGAGGGGATGTGGACCCAAATCGAGCAGTACATCCATGAACGGTCTGAGGCTGACTTTACACATGGCATCTGTCCCGACTGTGTCAAGGAGCATTATCCCGAGGTTTACGGGAAAATATAAACTCTGGTCGATTTGGCGCTACTGAAGAAACCCATGAATGGAGATCGAACCCATGATATACAGGATGATCTGGATTGCTTTGCTGGTAATAGGCTGTGGAGCCGCCGTGGCGGAACCTGTTTTCCTGTCCAAGGATATTTTTCCTTTGCAGGCCAAACATGTGCATGGCAGCAGCATTGTTCAGACGCCCAATGGCGATTTTCTGGCCTGCTGGTTCCAAGGATCCGGCGAACGCAGCGCCAATGATGTCGCGGTTAATGGTGCGCGTCTGGCCAAGGGCAAAAGCGAATGGAGCCCCGTTTTTCCGATGGCTGACACGCCCGGTTTTCCGGACTGCAACCCGGTGCTGTATGTGGATCGGCAGGAGCGTCTCTGGATGTTCTGGGTGACGGTCATGGCGAACCAATGGGAATCGAGCCTGCTCAAATACCGTCGCGCGGATCACTATCAGAAGTCCGGCCCGCCTGAGTGGAGCTGGCAGGACGTCATCATGCTGGAACCGGGAGAGGCCTTCGCTGAGACCATGAAGGCGCAACTCAAAGAGGCTAAGATTAACACCGAAATGTGGGCCGGATACGCCCAGCCGTATGAGGAGATCATTGTGGCCGCCGCCGGGGACAAGCTGAAACGACAGATTGGCTGGATGACCCGCATCCATCCGTACACCCTGCCCAGCGGCCGGATTTTGCTGCCCCTCTATTCGGATGGCTTCAATGCCTGCCTCATGGCCCTATCCGATGATACCGGGGCCACATGGCGTGCCAGCAAGCCGATCTGTGGGCAAGCCCCCATCCAGCCCACCATCGTGCGCAAGAAAACGGGTGGGCTGACCGCCTTCTTCCGCGATTCAGGCGGCGTTCCTCACCGGGTGCAGGTGGCGTCTTCTTCCGATGACGGAGAAAATTGGACGGTCTCGAAGGACACCGAAATCCCGAACCCCGGATCCAGCCTTGAGGTTATTGAACTCAAGGACGGGGCTTGGTTGATGGTCGCCAATGACACGGAAGACTCACGGGGTCGCCTGACCGCTCTTCTTTCCGATGATGAGGGTGCGACCTGGAAATGGAAGCGCCAAATTGAGCCTTCGGGCTATGGCGACTCTTTCGCGTATCCGAGTGTTATTCTTGGACGCGATGGTCTGGTGCATATGACGTATTCGGTCGCCGGTAAGCAAGGCGCAACCATTCGTTCAACGGTCATCAATGAAGAATGGATGAAGGCTGGACAATAGTCTTTTCGAGGCGACTCGAAGATCTGGGAGACAATCATGGGTTCACTGCTAGTTCCTTTCGTGGGTATGGCCGCGAGACACAATGATGGCGTAACCTGCCTGAATGGGATGCGCCGGATGGCCGAGCGACTGCATCCGCATGGCGTGAAAATCACCTGGTTGGTGAGTCCGGAGTCGGCAACCATTGTCGCGCGTGAACTCACCGAATGGCACAATGCCTACGGAGACGATGCGGCGGTGGCCTCGCCCGATACCACCTACGGCGTGACCCGTCGGATAGCCGGTGCCTATGAGGCAAAGCGGGAACAGCTTGCCGCTGTGCGGGAGGGGGTGCGTCGCGCCGTCCCATGGGCAACGCTGTCCGTGCTTGCGGGCGATCATCAAGACCGCGAGATTGTGCGTCTCTGTGCGGATTTGGGCTTTGACGGGTTGTGGGGTTTTTGCTGGGAGCAAATCGAGGTCGACCAAATTACCGATCGCGGCTGTCCCTGGGGTTTCTATTATATGAACCCGGAAGACCGTTTGCGGCCTGCCGGTGGGCAAAGCGTGGTCGCGATGGAATGGACCGCACGCGACTTGCTCAAGGCCTTCCACAGCCAGAACCCGTGTCTGTACTCCACCGATGTGAATGATGTCGCGCGCGGGGGGATTTGTTCGTGGGAGAACATAGACTATCTCAAGGGGATGGCCGACAACTATATCCGCAACACCCGCTACAACGAGCAGGTGATTTTTCTCGTGCACCAGGAAGCGCACGAGATGGAACGCCACGAGGGTTGGATGTGCTATACCGATGAAGACGTGCTTGAGGGCGGGATCATGCTGGAGGAGCTGGCGAAGCATTTGAAACCCCACGCGCAGTTCGTCACCCTGGATGAGGCGGCCAAGGCCTACCGCGCCCAGAACCCGCACCAGACGGCCTCTTCGTACATGTTGTGGGAAGACACGCCGCACCCTGAACCCAACCCCGATTTCATCTGGAACATGTGCACCGGGCCGTGGCCGAGGACTTTTCTGCACTATGACCGGGGCGCGCAGATGATGTTCGTGCAGGGTCAGGTGCAACCCGCGTGCATACGGAATTACGCGCGTCCTTGGGACACGCAGGATTATTATGCCGAGTCGCGCATTCCTCGTCCACGACTGATCCACAACACCCGCTTCAATTGGAGTCGTGAGATCAAGGTGGCCGTTACCGCACCCCAAGCCATGCCCTATGGATTCGCGCTTTGGGGCGACTATAGCCTTTACCAAATCGACGGAGCCCCGGGCTTGGTGGAAGGTAAAATACTGCCCCGCGAATTGCTCTTCCTGCGCTACGACCTGCAGCCCGGTGAAAACGAATTCATCATTCGCCTGAGTGGAAAATAGCGGTTTCGGCTAGGGCTTTGTTCGCGGGTCTATCATGCGCACGTAAACATTGCCGGTAGATTCCTTGCCCAGATGGCAGTCTATTCCGGCTTTGACGGTATATTTCGCGCCGGGTTTACGTTCGGCCAAGGGTAGCACGTAAATTATATTGTCGTTGCCATATCCGGCCCACCCATGATGGGCGTCCCGCGAGACCTCCTTGCCGTCCTCCAGCAGCGCCACCCAGTCGATGGCAATGCCATGCGCCCCTTGCTGGTATAACATGATGACTTCGATTTCGCCCGGGTCTTTGACTGCCGCAGAGGCATCCCATTCCGGCTCCAAGGCATCCGAAGTCAGGCCAGCAGGCTTCCAACCTCCGATGATTGTGCCGGGACCGCCCACGGCCCAGTCCTGCGGGAACTTCACGCCCAGCAGGGCAAGTCGCCGATAATGCGTCCGGTTGTGCTCAACAAATGCGTCCCAATTCCGGCGGTCTCGGGCAGTCCAGCCGACTTCCGACAAGGCCAGCAGACGCGGGAAGATCATTTGGTCGGCATGGATTTGCGGTTGGCTCCACGCAGGTGCGCTTGGGCCGAGAATGCGCTTGGCTGCATCGCCGGTGAGTCCCTCCGGCATGGGTTCATAGGAATACACCAACTGGGTGTTCCGGGGATCGCCCAAGTCAAAATAGAGATGGCTGAATGGGGATGCCACGACGTCATGCCCGGTGCTCGCCGCCTCAACGGCCGGATCTCCCGGGGTCGGCACCATCTGGAAATAGTCCATGCCCGCCTTGTAGTGCCATTGATTCACCACGGAACCGGTTGGGTAGTTCCCGCGCCAAGACAGGTCATCCCAAATCATCGGCTGGCGTCCTTTGGAAACCACAAAATCGCAAACCTTTCGCATCAGGCGCCGGTAGAGCAGGTATTTTTCCTGGTCGCCGAGGCATTTGGAAAAGAGGGTCTTGAGTTCCGCATTGTCTTCTCCTGCAGCTCGCGCCTCCTTCACTTGCTGTTGGCAGGACGGGCAATTCTTCCAGCCCAGTCCGAAATACTCATCTCCTCCCAAGTGAATGTAAGGGGAAGGGAACAGGCGCATGACCTCGGTGAGGACGGTCTCGATAAAGGTGTAGGTGTCTGGCGCGGACGCGCAATACTCGGCCCATTCGTAGGATTTTCCATCCCATGGACGGCTGCCGGTGCGCAGCGGATTGTTGGGGCACATGAGATCCGGATAAGCGGCCATCGCCACCACGGAGTGGGCGGGTAATTCAATTTCGGGGATGATGGTCACGTTTCTGGAAGCCGCGTAATCGACGATTTCGCGAATGTCGGCGGGGGTGTAGATGCCGCTTGTACGTTCTGCGAGTTTCCCCGGCCACTTGTCCATGTTGGTGAGCTCGGGATAGGCCTCGATTTTCAGGGTCCACGCCTCGGAATCCGTCAGGTGCAGATGGAGCCGGTTCATCTTGTGCAGCGCCAGCAGGTCAACGTAGCGCTTGATGTAGTCCTTGGTCAGGAAAAAACGCGCAGGATCGAGCATCAATCCGCGCCACGCGAAGCGAGGCTGGTCTTCAATCTTCACGCAGGGAAGCGTCCACGCCACGCCATCCACCTTGGTTGAACTGAAAATCTTTGCAGGCAGCAATTGCAGCAGGGTCTGGCACGCATACAACAACCCGGCGGGCTTGAATGCGCGGACATGAACTGCATTTGCATCCACGTTCAGGTTATACCCTTCGTTACCCAGACATCCCAGCGCGGAATCAATACGAAAGTTCAGCCCGCCCTGCAAATCGTCATTGTCTTGAGTCTTGCGCACCGGAAGGGTAAACCCGGTTGCCTTCGCGAGGGTTTCCGATAAATATCGACCACAAGGCTCTGCATCGGTATCGGCCGTAATGAAAGTCTCGGAATCGAGGGTAAACGTTCCGGGTTCCTGCGTCAATTGGGCCGGCCAAGGGACGATAGAAATCGCGGCATCTTGCGAAGGCGCGCTCCACGCGGCGGCTAAGGGCCATAGCATCATCACAAAGAGGACCTTAAATCCAGCGGATCGAAACGGCATCAGTCATGCTCCTCATTGCCATCGCATCCGCGTTGGCGTTCGGAATGCCTCGTTAATTTGTTTGCTCGATAGTCACACCAACATATGTAGACCAGCACCGGTAATACTATCGCGACAAATGTGTTGCGACACCAAATCCAAGTGGGATAGGAATGCAGGAGAGCATTAGCTGCCCCGGCGAGAAAAAACACACCCATGCCCAATGACAAATTCTGTGCTTTTTTCATCGCTATGCTCCCGATGGTTTGCGTAGACCCAATCATATCACAGC
>CAIZGN010000195.1 GCA_903932505.1 Candidatus Hydrogenedentota bacterium | reverse complement strand
GGCTTCTCGGCCGGTTTCACCTCGGGCGGGGCTGGCTTTTCTGCGGGCTTCTCCGCCGGTTTCGGTTCCTTGACCTCAACCTTGGGGGGAATCGGCAGTGGTGGCAACTTAATCTCAGGGAGTACGGGCTGCTCGTTACCAGTGTCGGTGGCCTCCGGCTCAGGCTGTGCATTCAGCGGTTTGGTGATGGTCGTCTTCGGGGGCGCAACCTTCTTGCCTGCATGGCGGAAAACCTGCTTTTTGGGTTTCTCGTCAGGCATCGGCGGAACGTTGATGGCCGGGCGCGGCTTGTCGGCGTAGCCGGGCACTTCACCCACTTCCTTCACCACGGGGTTTTGCTGTTTTGTGGACTCGATTGTGGTGCCGGGGGCGACGATCTCAGGTCCCGGCGCAGGTTTGATATCGGACGGGGTCACCACCGGCAGTTGGGTGTCATACTCGACCTTGAGGTCGGCCTGCAGCGCCATGTCAACGACTTTGTCAACCTCTTCCTTGGGCGCGGTCGGATGCTTCCTGATGACCATTCTGGCACCGGGGACGGACTGGGCTTCGGTGCAGGCAGTCTTGAGTTCTTCAAGCGTGAGCGGTTTTCCATCGGAGTATATGCGTCCGCTTTGGCCGATGGTAATGCGGAGTTCATTCTTTCCGCCGGTCAACTTGTCCGCGAGGCGGCCTAGCGGGCCCTTGCGAAGGTGGCGACCGTCCTTGGCCATGGTGTCGATGGTCTTTGCGAGCTTGTCGGTTTCGGAATTACTGAATTCATCCACCACCGTGGTGGTGAGGAAGATGATGAGTTCGCTGTTCTTGGCGCTTCGGCTAGGTGCGTTCAGCAGGCGACCAAGAATGGGGATATCACCCAAGATCGGGGTCTTCTGGAGGGAATGGTCATATCGGTCGCGGCTGAGTCCGCCGAGGACGACGGTCTCACCCGAGCGAACACGCAACTGAGTTTCCGCGTGCCGCAGGGTCTTTTCGGGAACCGTCGACTTCTTGTCTTCGTAGACAACTTCCTTGTTGGTGTAGGTGCTATCCTCGGCGCTGATGTCGAGGAGCACGGTGTCGGTGTCGGTGATGCGCGGCAGCACGGAGAGGACAGTACCAACATCGAGGAACTCGACGCGGTTGGAGTTACCGTAGCCGTAGCCATAGCCGTACTGACTGCCATAGTTGGAGTTGGACGAACTTCCACCAAGGAACGAGGAGGAGACGTAGGGAACCTGCGTGGCGTTCTCGAAAAGCGCTTCCTCGCCGTCCTGAACCACAATGGACGGTCGAGACAATACGCTGGCGAGATCCTTGTTCTCGAGATACTTGAGGGTGGCCCCGAGATTGCTGCCGCCGTAGGCGTGGAAGACGGGTTTACCCGCGATATTTGTGAGGGCGGGACGCGTAATGCCACTGCTAGACAAGGCGAGATTCCCGAGCGCGGGCACTTCATAGGGAAGCTGGCCCACGCTAAGGTTGCCGGAATCTCGGGTAAATCCGGAGCCGCCGGTCAGGCTGACAGGCTGCCCGGTGGAATTGGTGTAGTAGGACCAGTTGATCCCGAACTCGCTAACGACGGCATCGCTCATCTCGGCGATATACGCCTCAATGAACACCTGCTGACGCTTGACGTCCCAGGTTTTGATGAGGCGGTCGACTTCATCAAGGCGTCCGGGCAGGGACGTGACGGAAATCTTGTGAATATCATCGTTGACGACGACTTCGCCGCCGTTGTCGGGAATGATGTTCTCCAGTTGTTCCGTCAGGAAATCCATGTCGGCATAATTGATGACCCAACTGCGGGTTTCGAGTTCCTGATCAAGCGTGGCGACAATCTCCGCCATTTTTTCGATGCGCTTGGGCAGGTCGGTGACGACGATGGCGTTCATGCGCGGATCGACGACGATGTTGCCACGCTCAGACAGCAAAGGTTCGAGACTGGTGACCAGTTTCTCTGCCTCGATGTGGAAGACGGGGAAGCTCCTGGATTCGACGGGGACATCCAAGCGGGCGACCGTGGCCTGCATCTTTTCGATGACATTGGGCAGATCCCAAACCATGATCTGGCCGGTTCTCGTGTCCGAAATAATCTTTCCGTCCGGCGTGGAAAGTCCTTTGAGTACGGATTCGATGTCGCTGACCGAGGCGTTCTGAACAATGAAATCAGCCTTTTGCAGGGGGATATCAAGTTCAAGTACTGCTTGTTCGACCTGGTCGAGTGCATAGGGCAGATCCCAGAGCGTGATGCGGTTGGTACGCGGGTCGGCCATAAGCATTCCACCGGGGGACATCAGTGCCTGGATAGCCGATTGCACATTGTCGATTTGGGCGAACTGGATTTCGAAGTCACGCTTCTCCATGGGGACATCAATGGTTTCGAGCGTCTTAACCATCTGCCCGAGATTGTCGGCCGTATCCCAGACATAGAAATGAGCGGTTTTCGGGTCACTCATGATGCGACCGGCGGCGGACAAGAGGGGCGTGAGCACACTTTCGGTGTAAGTGACATCGGCGTATTGGGCGGTGAACTCAAGCAGTTCGGTTCCTCCGAATTTTTCCTTGAGCCACTCTTCTTTCGTCCGGACGGAGAGCAGATTCAGTTTTTCATCGTAATCGTATTGGATGGCGTTGAATTTGAGGACTTGAAGCGCGACGCTGGGTGGTTGATCACTCAGCACGAACTGAAGTTGAACTTTTTGCGCCATTTCCGTCATGACGACCGACCACTTGGTGGATTCGTGGATGAGCATCATGAATTCTTGGACGCTGAGTGGGCCGACCTCGGTGATTTTTTCGTAATCAGACTTCACGGGAGGCTCGGTGTAGGTCACTGGATGATCCATAGCGGGTTCAAAGGCAGTCTTCCCACCCCCGGTGACCTTTACGATCCCATCACCCCGTTTGACCATGGAGGAACCCGCCCCCCCACCCGCACCCGTCTTGCGCACGCCGGGAGCAGCCGGGGCTGTAGTTTCATTTCCGGCGGCTGCCGCACCCGTCTTTACCGAACCACCTTTTTCTGCACCGGGCTTGGTCTTGTCCCCGCCTGTAATGACAGTGGGCCCATCCCCTTCGCCTTCATTCTTGGTGGTCTCGCTTTTTTCGGTGTTCTTCTTATCGTTATCGCGGGCCCGCAGTCCGCTCTCGCCCTCACCCTGCGCCGCTTCCCCTTCGCCAGAGTTTTTCCGGTTCCGCAGGCGTTCCCCCACTCTGGACTGGGTGCCGCTCGGCTGGTTGGCATTTCGCTGGCCCATATTTTGCTGACCTGCATTCAAACCCTGCTGGGCTGTGCCTTGCTGCTGCTGCTGTTGCTGAGCGCCCAGACGCGGAATGGAACCCGACTGCGAAAGACGATTCTCCGCGTGTCCGGGTGCAGGGATTCCAGCAATCACCGTGAAGGCTAAGAGACAAGCCCAGAGGCCGCTCGCGGCGGTCACACCAATAATCTTATTCATAGAACTCCGTTGAGGATGCGGGGCATCCCGTACTTCCAAAGCAGCGGTCTGCTCCGGCGTTTCTTTCCGCTGTCGAAACTTTCGCTCCGCGTTATAGCGCAGTTAGGTTGCGGGTTACAAGATTTAGCACTTGCAGCGGGCTTGCGCCCTACTGCCGGGGAATCTTGTGCACCAGTAGCGTTTTTTCTTCTTTCCAATAAAAGGTAAAGACGGCAAAGTCCTTGTCGAACATTTTGAAGGTGCATCCGTTATAGACTTCACCCGTTGTCATCCAGCTGGGACGCCGTCCGCCAGGCAGGTTCATTTTGAGCTTGTCTCCAATCTGCCCCTTGAGTGGCACCACGCCTTCGAGCATCTTGGCGAGGTCGGGGCGCTTGGGTTTTGGCTTCTCCACGGGCGGCGGGGGCGGCGGAGGGATAAGCCCGTCCCAAACCTTGGGCTTACGCTGGATGGCCCATGCGTATTGGGCATAGGACCAAGGCTCCACCGCAACTTCGGTTTCCTGCGGGGTGTTTTCCAGTCGCTTTGCCAAGTCGTGTTGACGCTCGGCCAGCGGGTCGCTAACTGCGTTCCAGACGGTGGCCCCGAGAATCGCCGCAACCACGACGCCGGTAAGTAGGGTAGTCGGTGATTGCGTCATGGGGTATCCACTTTCTTGAGGGAAAAATGATCGAGGTAGGCCTGGCTTCCGGACTCGTCGAGCACGAGGCAAGGGATACGCATCTTTGCGCGACCACCGGATGCCTGAGGGACGGTAAACTGCACGCGGTAGCGAACCGGTTGCCCCGCGCCGGTGATGGTTTCCTCGCCGGGGAAGGATGTCTTTCCGGCTTCGTCGCGGATTCCGAGCTTCCCCGCGCCCATGGTTAAAACATCGAGGGAAAACTCATACACGGAGCCGCTGACGAGGCTCTTGACCGTGTAAAACTGCGCCCCGGCGGATTGGGCGTCCGCCCGGAGGCAGGTTTTTCCGGCCTCGGCCATTTCGGATGAGGGCGAAACCGATCCGCCCGCGCTAAGCCATTCCCCCGGCTGGATATCAGTTACTTTTTCCGGGGCGGGTTCCTCAGCGACGGGATTGGTATCCTGGGGCAGGTCGGCGATGGTGCGGATGATGGAAATATCGGCCATGCACTTGGGATTCTCGATATTGCGGACGACAGACAGCTTGGAAATGCGCAACGACTGCGGACTATCCTGCAAGCGGGACAAAAAGGCCACGAGGTCGCCGACGTTGGTTTCGGGCACTTGGAAATTCAGGGCATATTGCCGGTAGCCCTCGCCACCTTCAAGCAGTTGCCCTTCGCCGATTTTCGGGATCTTGACGAGTTCACCCAATCCGCTGGTGACTTGGGCCGGAACGCCGTCCTTGTCGAGTTCGGGCGGCACTTTCTCGGCAAGACGCATGACTTCCTGGCGCAGGCGGTCGTGGATTTCGGCTTCCTTCCAAGCGCTGGAGTGCTGGGTCGCGATGCCCCGGTACTGGCGCTCGACCTGTTCACGCATGGCGATCAGGTGGGTGTTGTTGGCGATAGCGTCCTCGAGGGAGATAATCTCAGCGTCCAATTCGCGTACGTAGCGGAAACCGGTTTTGACGGCGGTAAACCCGCCGCAGACGAGCAGCAAGAGCAGCACCGCAGCACCCAGACGGCGCTCACGCGGCGACATGTTGCCCCAGGCGTTACTGAGTGACTGTATTCGATTGCTCACTGCTGTTTTCCTGTGCGAATGGCACTTGAATTTGATACATGAAGATATTCTTGTCGAATTCAGTGCCATCCTGAATATAAACGTAGCTGGCGGCTTCCCAGAGCTTAAGTTCGGTGGCGGCGAGTCCTCGCAGGGTGTCGGCATAGCGAACGACATCCTCGCGCTCCCGTGCGCGACCGAACATCTGGATGCCCTTTTCGTTGTCGAACTCGAATTGAGTGATGGTCAATTTTGTTTCCGGGGCGGAGGCGGTGGCTTGTGACAGCATCTCAAGGACAGTGCCGTTCTGTGCGACCTGCTCACGGAGCATACGCAGTCGCTCCTGTTTCTCAGAGACACCCTGGGCCTGCGGCGCAAGCGCGGCGACCTGTTTCTGGAGTTCCTGCACATAAGATTTTCGTGCCATGGCACCTTGCAGGAAATAGAGCGAAAGCGCGAGAAGAATAACGGCTGCAACGGACGCAATTTTTTTCGCTATTTTCTGGAGGCGGTCAAATTCCTGGGACTTCACGAGGTCGTCTGGCATGAGATCGACGGTGAGGCTTGCCCGATCCATGGCGGACAGCGCAGCACCAAGGAGAACCATGGGTTGGCCAGAGATCTGGATACTTTCGGGAGCAAGCAGGGTGGCGCAGACCGGCGGCAGCGACACCTCGATGCCCATTTCCCGGCCCAAGGCCCCGCTGACCGCATCCAGATCCACATGTTCGGAACTGACGAAGGTGAAATCCGCGCCCATACCGTCATCCGATTCGCGACGGTAGGCGGAGAGCGAATTGCGCAACTCGATCGACAGTTCCTCAAGCGCGTCCGCACCCTCAGGGGTTCCGATCTTTCCCCAGTCTTGGGTGGAGGCCACTCCGCGTGTGAATTGCAGGGCACTTCCGCGCACGGCGGCCACTTCGAGACCTCCCCCGCCCAAATGCACGAGGGCACACGGCCCCCGGCGTGCCAGGTCGGCTTCGGTGGCAGCCGAGACGAGACAGGCGGTACTGAGGAAAATGCGTCGCGGAGAGAGTCCGGCACGATGCAGAAGGTTGACATGGTTGCGCACCACGTCTTTGTGGGCGAGTACGGCAAGAACCCGCGATTCCCCGCCGGGGAGTGCCTCAATCATGGAGGCATCGACAATGAGCTCGTCGAGTCCGTAGGGCACGTACTCTTCCGCACTGAGGCAAACCATGTTTTCGGCTTCCTGCGGATCTTGGGTAGGCAGCGAGAGCACGCGCGACGTAATCTCGTGTCGGGGGAGTACCGTGCAGAGAAGATCTTCGGTGATGGTCTTGCTGTTTTCGAGGGCGAGCAATTCCCGGACGATTTCATCTTCGCCCTTGGCGGATATCTGAAGATGTTCCTCGACGATCACTCCGGTGGGCGAGGGCTGCACCCGCATCCAGGAAATGCCTGCAGCGTCTATTTGCAAGACGCTTATTTTATTCGACTTACGAGCCAAGAGAACCCTCCTGCCATGACAGCACCGGCGTTACATTGGTCCGGCCATCCCGATCCATGCGCACGACCGCAGTGCAGGTGGCACAGACCTTGCCCCCCTGGCGCGTCGCCGTCCCCCTGATTTTATAGCAGGCCGAGCTAAACATGCAAAAACGTGAGATAGCGTTAAGGGCGTCGCCCTTGATGCCGGTCTCCTGTCCCAGGGAAACGGTATCGCGAAATTTGCGGTCATCCCGGGTGGCGGGCTTTCCATCGGGGCCGTTTCGATAGCCCAAGAGTATGGAAACCGAACCCGCATCCATCCCCGGAATGGTTGCGAGCACGTCAAATCCGGCGGTGTTGATATTGATTCTCCCTCCGCCATATACGGTAATCAAGTTCTTCAATCCGGGGGTGTTCTTCTTGCCAAACCAGTCGTCATCGGAGACCCCGTCCACATAGCGAAGCTCTTCAGGGGTCTGAAAGACCGCGCGCGGTTCTTGGTCATGCACCCCCTCAGTGAGGCGTTTGATGAGGCGGCGCTTGACCGAACGATCCAGAGCCTTGATATTTTCCAGGAGGTCGCGGTACTCCTCCTGCGCGAGTGAATTGATGTCAAAGTAGCGCTCACAGTCTTCAATTTCAAACCAGACCGCGTCCCCCTTGAGGTCAGCACCGGTGACATAATACTTCGCGTCTCCCAAGAGGTCAGTGCGCTGCGCCCAATCCTGACTGAGATAGGTGAGGCCGGGGTCGTACAGCTTGGCGGATTCCTTGATCTGCTTGTTGACCAGTTCTACCATGCCCAGTTGGGTCGCGCCCCGAGCCATCATTAAGGCCTGTCCGTATTCCACCTGGTATCGCGCGGCCAATTGACGCAACAGCGCACGATGCGCAAAGCCGAGGGTAAGCACACTGAGTATGGCGAGAATCCAGAGTACAGTGACGAGTACGAATCCTGTGCGTTGGTGTTTCATTTGGAGGCATCCCGTCTCTGCCCCAGCGTCTTTTCGCTGAGCATGGAGGTCTGACATCGCAACGGATAGGTGACGGTGATCGGAAAGACCTCCTTGGATTCCGGGTCTTCGATTTCAGCGGATAATTCGATGCCCTGGGGGAGGCCCCAGCGTTCACGCTGGGTCTCGAAATACTCGGGATCCGACCAAACGGGCGGTTCTTCGGGTTTGCGTACCTTGGGCGCGACAAACCATATGTAGCGAAGTTTGAAGGATTTTACCGAGCGACCGACCGTTGTTTTCGTTTTTTTTGTGACTTTGATGCGTCCCCGGTCGAGAGGTTTATCCTGCGGGGGGGCTTGGGGAAGGGCGGTGGTGACGAGGGCCTCCTCGCGGACGACTTGTTTACTGCTTCGATCGTGGTTGTAGTTTACCCGCAACAGGT
>CAIZGN010000194.1 GCA_903932505.1 Candidatus Hydrogenedentota bacterium | reverse complement strand
TCGAAAAGACCAACATCCTGTCGCTGGCCCGAACCTCGCTCAAAGTCCTCTTAGACATCGTGCGGTGGCAGCCCGATCTGGTTCTGGATCTCGAATACCGTTCCAAGTTTTCCTCGTTGCTGTCCTCGATGACGCTTGCGTTGAACCGGGGTGGTCTTTTTGACTCCAGCACGCGATTCCGCTCGCACCTGTACACGCATTTGGCCTACGCCAACCCCCGCCAGCATATCGCCGACCTCTACAACCATCTTGCACGAGTTTTCGGCGCGGAAAACTTCAAGAGCCTCGAAGAGAGCATGAAAGTTCTTCGGATCGACCCCAAAGACGAGGAAGAGGTCGACGCGCTGCTGTCTGCGCATCACATTCCTGCTGGCACGCCACTGCTCGTCATCAATGCCAATGCGGGCGACCTCTGTCTTGAGCGTCGTTGGCCTATCGAGCGCTTCGGGCGCGTTGCACAAGTGCTGGCCAATCATGGGCAGGTGCTCATGGTCGGTTCCAAGCCCGAGCGCGACTACGTCGAGGAGGTCATGGGCCAGATTCCGGCTGTGGATGGTCGCGCCCCGCTGAATGTGGCTGGTTCCGTGTCTTTTGGCGGTTACCTCGCCCTTCTGCGCCGCTCGGCCCTCGTGATCACCAACGACACCGGGCCAATGCACATGGCCGCCGGTTTGGGCGCACCAACCGTCTCGCTGTGGGGACCGGGTTCGCCGCATCACTACGAGCCGCAAGTAGAACGTCACAAGGCACTGTGGGCCGGAATTTTTTGCTCCGCATGCCTCTATGTGACCGATGTGCCGCCCTGCAACGGGCACAATGTTTGCATGCAGGCCATCACCGTGGAAGCCGTGCTCAATGCGGCGGCAGAAGTGGCCCCTGAACTGGGTATCCCCAAGCGTGAAGTCCCCGCGCCGAACCCACTCCCCGAAAACATGCTCCTGGGTGTGGTCTGCCCCGAACGCTGACAAAGTCCGGCTACTTCAGTCGCACGATCCGCTCGATCAATTCTGTTGTGGATAGTGCGGGCATGCGCGGAACGATGTGGATACGGCCGCCATATTTCTGCACCACCGGCGCTTCAATGCAATCCGCCCCATATTCCGCGCCGTTGGTATGCACGTCCGGGCGGATTTCCTCCAGCAGCGCAATGGGATTCAATTCGTCGAAGAGGGTGACATAGTCCACCCAACGCAACGCGCCCATCAGTGCCGCGCGCTCTTCCTGCGGACAGATCGGCCGATCCGGCCCTTTGTACGCATGGATGGACGTGTCACTGTTCAGCCCGACAATCAAGACATCCGCCTGTGCCGCAGCTTCCCGGATAATGTGCAGGTGTCCGGAGTGTAACAGGTCAAAACTGCCGTTTAATGTGCCGATGGTCTTTCCCTGTTCGCGAAGCGAGGCAACCAACGCCTTCAAATCAGGGCGTGCGACGATCTTTGCGGTGTTAGAATTCAAGATTCTTTCCTCAGATTTTTGTGTGTTCGTGCCCGGTCACCGACCGTCGCACGGCGATATTATCAGCGATAAGGAATACCAGGGAAAAATAGAGTAGGTAATAATGCCGGGGCAAAAAATGGGTGTGGATTTTTGCGTGTTGCGGCATGAAAATCAGCCACATTGAGCACACGGCAAGCGCGGCGAGCACTGCGGCCACCCGCAGCCAGGGCACGCCCCAAGTGAGCTGCCATCCGCGAAGTCGGGTCGAGGCCCATCGGCGTGGGAAGCAGAGCAGGACCAGAGATACGCCCGCCACCGAGAAGGACAGGGGGTGGAAGAAACGTGGATCCTGAAAAAAGCCCTTGTAGTATAGTTGGATAATCTCGCCCCACGGGGTTGCCCCCATCCGCCGTGAACCGGAATAGCTCAGGTCGGCCATGGCCATTTGGACATCGTGATAATACAAAATGACTTGGCCCACATGCAGCACGTTCGCGAGCGCAAAACCCCCTCCCGCAGCAAGAACGCAGGCACCCAAGCGCAAGAGGCGTTCCTTCGCGAGGGTTCCGGGCCGCAAGAGAAAAACAGGCAGCGGGGCGAATGCGACCAGAAAACAGTAATCGAAGGACAGCCACCCCTGCCAAAAGGCCACGGCAAACAGAATGAGGAGTTCCTTCCATGGAAATCGGCTCGCTCTGAGAGCGCTCAGCACCAGGGCGATTTCCAGCAGCAAAAGGCTCAGCGAATAGGACTGGTAGTGCAGTCCGTGGATCATGTTGCCAAAGGCCGGAGCCGCCGCTAGCAATCCCATCACAACAACGGAACGCACCGGGCCCATTGTCTTCCACAATTGCCGTGCAAGCAGTGCCCCGCACAGCATCGCAATCGACCACGGGAAAAATCGATACAGCGTGGCCCGCTGCTTCCCGAGAATCTTCGTCAGCATCCCCACGGTCCAATCCGGGCCCGGGGGATAGTGGGTGTAGATGTAGCGCGTTGGCAATACCGGAAAAAGCGAGGTTGAAATCTTGTAGCCACCCTCCACGCGTTTTCCACCACCTCGAATGTAGTTCGTGAAACCGTGCGACCCCCAGGTGTTCCCGTAACAGACATCGGGTAGCCCGGCGTCCGCTAAAAAACCCTTGTCCGCAAAGCCTTCCCCCGCACGCACGGCATTGCTTTCGGAAAACCAGTCCGCAAGTTGACTGGGGCCGTTGTTCAGACCGAATATGACCGTGATTTGCCACACCCCGACCGTCGTGAGAATTATCGCATGCGCAACCGCGCATACGATCCTTGCTCGCTTGGAACCCGGTGTTTCAAGCACCGCGTCATCACAGGATGTCGCCACAATGAACTCCTTCCGGCACAACCATATCAACGGAACCGCCCTCGCCACAAAAAGCGGGAAGAATCGTGGGAGATGCTAGCACGCCGCCCCGCGTGAAGACAATAAATCGATGGAATAAGCGGTTTATTGTTAAGAACACGTTAAGGGTAGAGGAGTTCCAAGAAATCGGCAACAGTCATTCCCGCGTGGCTCTCTAGGCCCGAAGAGTTTCCACCGATCGTTCCTTGTGCTGCGAATGGACTGGATACGTTGGCCAAACGGCCCACGGCGTCAAACGGTCACGACCATAGGTGGTCGCGAGGAGTTTTCCGAGAGTACGGCAGCTGCTTTCTGATCCTCGGCCCACAACCGGGCCGTAATGGCTTCACGGATGTTGACAAGTGCCTCTTCTTCGCTGGCTCCCTGCGAGACGCATCCAGGTAATGCCGGGCACTCGACAACGAACCACCCGTCTTCAGCCTTCTCGATCTTGACATGAAAAATCATGGGGAGAATCTCCCTGTTTCAAAGATCCAAGCCCAGCATAACATGCGAAGGAATATGGCCTGAAAGAAATAGATTGCTACTTTTTCCCGAATTCAGCCTTGACCTCCTCCGCTGAAAGGGCGCGACTCAAGAAAGTCGCCGAATCCATCGCGCCTGCAAAGAACTCCGACTGGCCGGTGTAATAGGGGTTGCCTCCGAGCGCAAGGGTGTCGGCCGTGGTGTCCAGGACTTCCGGGACATTTATGCTTCCCTTCGGGTCGCCATCGACGTATAGCATTAACTGGGGCCCGTCCTTCACCATCGCTACGAAATACCAGCGGTTTTCTTCGAGCTGCACATCAGGCGTTGTGATGGAACCTCCGCCGATTTCGACAATCGCTTTGAGCTTTCCGTTTTGAATGGTCAGCCGCAGCGGCTCATCCATGGGGGCTTTCCAGGCGGAAGCAATGTGGTGCAAACGTCCCGCCTCGGGGCCGCCCAGGGCTGCCGGTTTGATCCAGGCCATGAAGGTGTACTCCTCGGTCGGGAATTCATCAATCGCGTACATGACCTTGCCGCCAACGCCATCGAAGGACACTGCGGCGCTGGGCGTTGCATGGCGATCCTCAGCAGGGGATATGCCGGTCTGGGAAAGTAAAGTGCCACGGGCGGCCGTTCCCGAGCCGTCCAGCGCCGACTGGACCAGGATGGCGTCCTGTGTGGGTTTGAGCGAAGTGTCCACGTTAAACCGCCAAGGGCCGTTGGCGCATGCCGCAGTTCCTCTGGGGTTCACGGCGGTTACCCGCCAATACAGCGGCACATCCTTCGGCAAGGATTGGGGAATGGTATACTGCGGCTCGCGAAGGTCGCCCGCCTCAAATACGGGAGCGGCGTCGGGACCAGCTTCCGTGCTGACTATTAGCCGGTATACCGCATCGGCACCCGCGCTGGTCCAGCGGAACGTGATGGGGGCGTCGGGCACCCGTTTTCCGGTTCTTGGACTGCTCAGTTCGAAAAATGAGGGGGCGAGATTCTTCATGGGCAACCACGTCTGATAATACGTGCCGGAAGAGCCCGCCGTGGCAAAGTCACACAGCTTGACCGGGGGACCGGAGGCTGGCGTGACCTGTATCGTCACCATAGGCTTGAAATACATGCGTCCGGGGTCGGTTGGGGCAATACTGAACGCCGCCGCGTCCAATTCCGGTATCTGTTCCGGTTCAAAGTCGTTCAGCTGCTGGTCATAGGCCATCAATAAGGGACCGAGATAAACCGAGCCCCGGTTTTTCACATGGGCGTCCCCGGCAAGAAAGTGCGGGGCCATGTTGAAGGCAATTTTTACGGAATCGCCCGTCTGCCAGACGCGCCGAATCGGATGATAGGCACCGCCCTGCACTTGGGCCGTTTCCGCACCGTTTACTTGGATGGAGGTGGAAGTCGACCATGCGGGAATGCGGAATTGCAGGGTAGCTTCCACCGGCTGTGAAGTTCGTACGGCGATTTTTGCCGCCCCGTCGGCCGGATAGGCCGTTGCTTGATCCAACTGCCACGCCACGCCGTTCGCATCCGTGAACCGGATGAGGCCCGGCCCGTAGAAATTGAGGTAGACCTGGTCCTTGTCCGTCATCACGCCCCACTCGGACACCATGCCCGTTCCACGCGGCGCATTTGCCGAGCAGCAATTGAATTCGGGGGTGCCCGCACGGGATTGGAACACGATGGTGTGTGCGCTCGCCTCCCGTTTGCCGTCCATGGGCGTGTGATAGGTTGACCAGCGACCACTGGGATGTTGATAACCCAGGATGGCGTTGTACAGGGCCTGCTCGAGGCGGTCGGCCACCTTGGAGTCCCGCGTGAACTCCAGCACATCAATACTCAGCGCCGTCCACGCCACGGTGCAGCACGTTTCGATGGAACCTGATTTGAACGGATTACCCACGGCACCCTCGTTCGTCGAGAAGCTGCCGGAATTGTGGATATCGAGGCGGCTGATGCTTGACCATATGGATACCAAGGCGTCGCGATAGCGGGTGTCGCCGGACATGCGGTACAACTCGCTCAAGCCCTGCACGGCATGCAGACTTTCCCAGCGCGGCTTGGGCGTGCGAAAGAAATCAACACCGGCAAGCCCCTGCCGGAAATAGTCGCCCGCCCCCGGCAATTCCCATTCCTTCTCAATTTGCCGAACGAGTTCCGCGTAGCGTTCGTTGCCGGTTTCGCGGTAGAGCATGCCCATGATGTGGATGATTGCCATGTTCATTTCAGGCCAGCCCGCATCAAGCACCTTGCGCCCCGTCCCGAGGTAGACGCTGCAGATGAGATCTGCCGCTCGCAGGGCGGTCTTCAGTGCCTCCTCGTCGCCTGAGTCTTTGTACCACGTGTAGAGGCCCAGCATGACGTGGTAGTGTCCCCACAGATCCCATTGGCCGAGCAGCCGGTCTTTCTGGCGGAAGGGTCCCAGATAACCATCCTCGGCTTGGGCCGCCTTCAACGCCGCCACCAAGCGCTCCACGGTGCCGCGCAACTCAGGTGAATCTGATTGGCGCAGGGCCTGCACCGCCCCTATGAGGTATTTTCCGGCGAATTCCCCGGCCCAAGGGAGGGGGTCGGGATATGCCGGTTGACGGTTGCGCAGGTGGAACATCTCAATCAGTCCGGGGTTGGCCATGGGGGCGGGCAAAATCCACTCCGTAATGTCCGCCTGAATACGACGGCCCAATTCGCCCCCCAACTGCATGGAGACCTTCGGTTGCGTGAGGCTCTCAGCCCGCATGATGATTTCCTTCGGTTCTGCGTTTGCCCGCAGGCACACCAAGATCGCCGCTACGCCGAAAAACAAGCCCAGTTTCATGGATTCTTCTCCTGTACTGTGTCCACGTCCCATTACAGCCGCTTCACGCCAAAACCGCCCGCTATCTCTATGACTCCGCCGGTAGCGTACTCGAAATAGCCCTCCGCAAGCACCACCACCGCCTTACCCACATCCTCGGGCGTTCCCCAGCGTTTTGTTAACAACAGCCCCTCTTCTATCAGACGGTCATATTTCGCTTTTACCCCCTCAGTCATGTCCGTCGCCATGATACCCGGTTGGATGTCATACACCGCGATACCATGCTCCGCCAGACGAACCGCGAAGTTCTGCGCCGCCATGCTCAGACCGGCCTTGCTGATGCAGTATTCGGCGCGGTTCGGGCTGGCGGTGTTGGATGAAATACTGGTGACAAATACGATCATGGGCAGTCGCGGTGTGTTCGCCTCCACCTGCTTCACCATCTGCCTCGCTACCAACTGGGTCAAAAAGAAGGGTCCACGCAAGTTGATCCCCATGACCCGGTCATAGCTTTCCTCGGTGCATTCCAGAACATCCAGTCGTTGCAAGGGGGCCACCCCGGCGTTGTTCACCAGAAGGTCTATCCGCTCGAATCGCTCCAGAACCTCGTTCAGCATACGCAAATGGCCGTTTCGGTCCGATACGTCGCCCTCGATAATGGCGCATTCCCGCCCCATCGCCTCGATTTGTCCGCGCACCGCCAGCGGTCCCCGATCCGTAATCGCGGGATCCATTTTCGTGCATCCCACGGCCAGGTCGTAGCCGTGCCGGGCGAGTTCCAACGCCACCCCACGGCCGATACCCCGGCTGCCGCCGGTCACCCAGGCGATTCCCTTCGACATTTTAGTTCCTTTCCTCGTGGCCTTGGGCATGCAGCAAAGTTGCACAACACTGCCAGTCCCAATGGAAATCCCATTCTGATGGCGGAAAGCTTCGCTTGTCAAGATTTCCGCGCGGGTGTCAGCGGTGTGAAATGGGAAATTCTTCGCGCTAATCCCTGCCTTTCGGAATAAGGGGAGAATCCGATTTCGAGACGCCCGTCCCTGGGCGTTTTTTCTTGACATCGTATATCGAAGTATATATACTGATA
>CAIZGN010000193.1 GCA_903932505.1 Candidatus Hydrogenedentota bacterium | reverse complement strand
CACCGCTCCGCCTGCCGACCAAGGGTCGGCTAGCGGAGCGGTTGCAAAACAGTGCTGGCTCAGGCTCGCTCAGGGGCCCCAAAGATGGTCTCGACCGAGAGAATCCCTTCTTCGACTGGGCCTTCTACAATTTCCACCGCGTTGATGCGCAGCATGCGTTGGATATCGTCGAGGGCGGACTCCACAGCGGTGCGGATTCGGGGCTGGAGCGTGACTACGATTTTCTCAACGGGCGCGGCCATACTCTGGTTGTTGTCGGCCTTGGCGCGTCGCACGGATTCGATGACACCGACGACCGCATTGTAAGTGTCCTCCGCCTTCGGGGCAGGCACGGTGGCGATTTCCTCGATGGCGGGCCAAGGGCTGCGGTGGACACTGGGGTGCATACCCGCATCTCCGCTATAGACCCAGCTCCAGACTTCCTCTGTGATATACGGAATGAAGGGCGCAAGCATGCGCAAGAGAGCGCGATGGACGATGCGCAGGGTGGCTGCGGCCGATAGGCGGCCCGTGGTCAGCTCTTCATCGTACGTGCGCGGCTTGGATATTTCGAGGTAGTTGTCGCAGAAGATGCGCCAGAAAAAGTCCTCGGTCAGGCTCAATGCCTGGGCATAATCGAATTCGTCGAAAGCCTTCGTGGCACGCTCCATCAAGGGACGCAGCTCAGCGATAACGGCACGGTCGATTTCGTTCACGATTTTGTCGGGCGTTAGAAGCACCGAATCAATGTCCGAAAATCGCCCGATGGCGAATTTACTGGCGTTGAAGAGTTTGGTGACGAGTTTCTTGCCGACCTTGAAGACCTGTTCGTCATAGGCGGTGTCGACACCGAGCCGCGCACGGGCGGCCCAATATCGAACGCTGTCCGCGCCGAATTCGGCGATAAGCGGTTCAGGCGTGACGACGTTGCCCTGACTCTTCGACATTTTCTTGCGATCAGGATCAAGAATCCATCCGCTGAGCACGATATGCCGCCACGGGATTTCGCGCTCATGCAAGTAGGCCTTCACGATGGTGTAAAACGCCCAGGTGCGTATAATTTCATGGGCCTGCGGACGGATGTCCATCGGGTACAGCTTCTGATGCCGTTCCGGATCCAGCACCCACTTCGAGGCGATTTGCGGGGTCAGAGAACTCGTGGCCCAAGTGTCCAGCACATCGGGATCGCCGGTAAATCCGCCGGGTTGGTCGCGCTGTTCGATGGTATAGCCCGGAGGCGCATCGGACAGCGGATCGATGGGCAGCATCTCTCGGGTGGGAACAATACGCTGGTCATAGCGCACTTCGCCGTGCTCATCGATGCGATACCACACGGGAATAGGTACACCAAAAAAGCGCTGGCGGCTGAGGCACCAATCCTGATTGAGGCCTTCCACCCAATGTTCATAGCGCTTGAACATGAATTCGGGATGCCAGCCAATCTTTCGGCCCTGCGCGACGAGTGCTTCCTTCTTGTCCATGATTTTGGTGTACCACTGGCGCGTGGGCACGAGCTCAAGGGGACGGTCGCCCTTTTCGAAGAAGCGCACGGCATGCGTGATGGACTCGGATGGACGGTCGATGACATCGCCGGCCTCCTCGGCGAGCTCGATAAACTTCTTCTGGGCCTGTTTCGTGTACTTGCCCTGCAATTGGGCGTAGGTGGCGTTGGCGCGGGCGGGGTCAAGGCTGGGAATGACGCGGCCCGGCCCGAAACTCATGACGACATCACGGCCGTCCTCGAGTTGCGCCACATGCGTCTCGTCCTGCACCGTGCCGTCCACACTGCACGCCGAAAAATGCACGGGCAACAAATGCCCATCGCGCCCGACAATCTGCCGCAAGGGAAATCCGAATTCCAGCCACCACTCGACGTCAGTCTGATCGCCGAAAGTACAGACCATGACCACGCCGGTTCCTTTTTCAGGGTTGGCCTTTTCATGCGCCAGAATGGGCACGGGGACGTGATATAGCGGGGTGACCGCCTGCTTACCCAGATATTGCTGATAACGCTCGTCTTCCGGATGCACAAGCACCGCGACACAGGCAGCGAGCAGTTCCGGACGAGTGGTGGCAACAACCAGAAAATCGCTCGCGCCTTGGATGCCAAAGCGGAGATGGTGATAGGCGCTGGGGACTTCCTTGTCGACCAATTCGGCTTGGGCGATGGCCGTTTGAAAGTCCACGTCCCAGAGAACGGGCCTTTCGTCCTGATAGACCTCGTCCTTGTCGAGCAGATCCAGAAAACTCAGCTGCGAAATGCGACGCGAATGCTCGTTGATGGTGGCGTATTCCTGATGCCAGTCATAACTCATGCCGAGCTTTGTCCACAGGCGCTTGAAGACCTTCTCGTCCTCCACCACGACCTCATCGCACAGTTCGACGAAATTCCGCCGACT
>CAIZGN010000192.1 GCA_903932505.1 Candidatus Hydrogenedentota bacterium | reverse complement strand
GTTCTTCTTGCTCCCGTCGGTTTTCCACAAGGCAACCACATCGTCTTCGCCACGCACGTAGAAATAGGTTTGTCCAACACAAACAAAGATTCGGGCGGGAGTTCCCGGCCCGTTCGCGGTGGGAAAGGCATCGCACACCATCTGGGCACCCTGTTTTTCATTTTGAATAATCCAGAGTGATCGCTTGCCGTTCTCGTTATTGGCAGTGAAGTACAAGGAGGTTCCGTTGACGGCTAAGTTTCTCGGGTCGGAGTCGACGGGCCCGGGCCTGATGTCGGCAACCATGCGGATTATTTCCGGCTCACTCTCCACAACCCAGAGTTCCCGACCCGTGGCACTTTGTGTCGCGGCAAAGAAGGCGTGTGAACCCGCCGTTGTGAATTCGGAAGGGGTAGAATCCGGTGAACCCGGAGCGATATCGCCCAGCAGACGGGTCCCGGCTTCTGTCCCATCGCTGATCCACGCTTCATTTCCGTATTCAAGGTTGCTGGCCGAGAAGAGAAGTTTGTCCTTGAAAGGCGTGAGATGAGCGGGGTTTGACGATGGGATTGTTTCTTGGGGCGGGTAGTTGATGTCCGCGCTCAATTGCACCAGAGGTTCGATAGAAGAAGGGTCTATCTGGTAGAGTTCCTCGCCGCATAGGCCCACATTGCCAGCGAAGAACAATTTACCATCAAATGGCGTGATGTGATTCGGGCTGATCCCTGCAGGGCCGGGAAGCAGATCCAGGCAGCGAAGCTGCAGGGTGTCGAGCTTAACCGCGAACATTTCCTCCCCTTTTTCGGTCGAATTGGCAGAGAAGAACAACTGTCCGTTGGCCGGGCACATGGACCAGATATCGGCACCTGTGGGGCCTGGGTTGATTTCGGCCACCATGCGGGTGCCCTCGGTCGTGCCATCGGTCACCCAAAGCTCATTGCCGTGTACGCCATCGTCTGCGGCGAAGAAAAGCACATTGCCGACCTCGAGCAGATAATGCGGATCGCTCGCGGCAATGCCCTCGGAGATATCCTTCAATAGCGTGGTTCCCGCTTCGGTTCCATCGCTGATCCACAATTCGCGGCCGTGTGTGCCGTCGTTGGCACTGAAAATGAGCTTATCCCCGAAAGATTCGAACTGGCCGAGTCCGGACGCCTGTGGTCCCGGGGATATGTCTTTCACCATGGCGGTGGTAGCCATGGCTGCATCCGTGGCCCACAATTCAGTGCCGTGATCGACATCGTCCGATATGAAGGCCACCTGATTTCCCATACGGGTCAACCATTGAACAGAACGACTGACCCCCGGAGTGGAAAGCGGAAAATCTCGCGTACCCGTCGGGGTTCCGTTTGATACGCAAAGGCCTCTTGGTGTGGAAAAGACAATTTCGCCACTCTTGGCAAGGCACCACGAAATCTCATGGGCACGCGGGAGGTTGGCGATATTATCCAACTGCCGCGTCTCTGGATTAAGCAGGGCCAGATGCGAACTTGACTCTGAAATCCAGGTGACCAGCAGGGCGTCGGGTCCCAAGGGCAACAGGCATGGGGAGGATGAGTCTGCCCCCGGGTTGAGGTCTGCCAAGAGGTGAACCTGTTTGGTAAAGGTGTCGAAAATCCAAGGTTCCAAACCATAGGCAGAGGTCGTTGCCGTGAACACCAGATTGCGACCCCACTTCACCGGCTGGAACGGATTGGAGGCCGCAGGCCCCGGTTCTAAATCGCCCACGATAAACGGCGCTCCCACGCGCGGGGCACACCATAGTTCACGTCCGTGTACCCCATCATCTGCGCTGAAGAGGAGATGGTTCGAAACCTCGACCATTTCCTTGGGGGATGAGGAAAAAGTACGAACATCTGCTTCTGTGTGTGCGCGCAAGGCGGGAATAGCGCATAGGAGAACCGCCACGAGAAGTGCGTGAGCGACGGTGGGGCGCATGGGGGGGCGCATGGGGGAACCCTAACTGCCTGCGGCACTTTGGAATACGGCGATAGCTCCGTTTTCAGGATGTGAGGGCATGGGGTCACCCCACACGGCTCGGGGAACCTCGAGGTCAACCCCATCATACAGGGCGCAGGTGAGGCGCCACCGAGTGCCCGGCACTGGAATGGGGGCATCTTTCATCTGCGAGAAGGGCAACTTGATTTCCATCGAACAGCTGCCACCCTCTGCGCTCACACCCACTTGGCATTGCGGACGCCAAACCTCCTCCTGTCGGTTTACGCGGTGTGTGCCCGTGGTAATTCCCGAGGTCTCGGCCACCAGCAACCAATGCGGAGAATCGGGGGCCGGCGACTGGAACTCGTTAATGAGTGACAGCACAACCCTGGGTTTGGCGATGGGGGCCATGGCCTCGACCGCCACATAGAGATTGTCTTTGTCAAAGGCGGTTAGCAGTCGAGCGGGGCACGAACCGGCGTTGGGTGGAATGCCACTGACCCCCTCGCTTTGCACTGGAAAGAGTACGTTCCATTCTGATTCCTGCATGTGTCCGTCAACGTCGGGCGGGGGCACCCCGTTAGGGATGCCTCGGATGGGCAGGATGGGAGAGGTGCGAGCCAGTATGTCGGATTCAAAGGAGGGTGCCCACGGAAGGGCGCGTAAGCTGATTTCATTGAACACCAGCGGCGTCATGAAATCAGACTGGCTGAAACGGCGCATATATTCGGTTGAGGAAATTTGCGCGTTGGAAAGGTTAAGCATCAGCGGTCGGGTTTTTCGGGTGCCATCAGCCGAATTGCGAAATTCCAGCGTGACGGCGATCTGGCTGCCACCCACGATCCACTGGCCCGAGCCTGAAATTGTACCCTGGTTGAACAGCGAGGCGGTCTCATCCTGGTATTCAGCCCAGAAACCCTGCACCGTGCAGATCTTAGCCTCCTCCGTGATTTGCTCGAGATACCAAAGGTGGGTTCCCTGCCACGCGAGTCCGGTCCAAGTACCTGCCGCCTTTCCGGGCCAGAGCAGGGCATGATCCTTCCACAATTGGGTGGAGGAAGAGTCGATGGTGTCAAACACTTTGGAGGCATCACCAGATGGCGTATTTTCTGGCATACGCGAGTGGCTTCCATAGGCCAGCAATCCGGGCAGCCATTGCCACGCCATACCCGCGCCCAACAAAACCAGCAGGATACCCGTCATCCATTGCGTAACCCGCAGGCGGGCAGCCACGCTCCACCGCATACGGGCGATGGAGCTTTTCTTGCGTCGGTCGATGGAGGGGCGTCGTGTAGCGACGGTCGGTTGGTTCAGTGCAGGCAGATCGTAGACTTCGGGGGCCTGTCTGAGCAGTTGCAGGGCTTCCCCGGCGTCGGCGGGACGGTTGGCCGGGTTCTTGTCGATCATGGTCATCACGGCGCTGCTCATCGCTGCTGAAATCGCGGGATTGATGTCTGCGACCGAGCGAACCGGTTGCTCCATGATTTGCCGCAGCAGGAGAAACGGAGAGTTTCCAGTAAAGGGGCGCAAGCCGGTGAGTCCCTCGTAGAGAACTACGCCGACCGAGTACACATCCCAAGCCGGGGTGGGTTTTGTTCCTTCCCAGAGTTCGGGAGGCGCATAGCTCGGGGTGCCTAGAAAAAGGCCCGAGGAACTGGCCGCCTGCATGTGCTGCACCTGCTGCTCTTCGAGCAACTTCGCCAGCCCAAAGTCGGACAAAAGGGCGCGTTCACCCCGGCCGATCAGCACGTTGCTGGGCTTGACGTCCCGGTGGATGATGCCGTCCTGATGGCAGGAGTCCAGCGCATCCAGGATCTCTCCAACCCATTTCACCACGTATTCACCGCGCACCGCTCGGCTCGCAAACAGTTCGGTGAGGGCACCGCCTTCAATAAAGGGCATGTCGATGGCCAGCAATCCCTCGACTTTCTCAAGGGAGTGGATGTACACAATGTTGGGATGCTGGAGCTTGGCCAAAGTGCGCGCTTCCTGTCGAAAACGTGCTTCGAACTGCTCCGGATCCGTGAGGTTGCGCTCCAGCACCTTCAAGGCGATCTGACGATCTAAGGTCGTGTCCTCGGCAAGATACACCACCCCCATGCCGCCGCGCCCGATCTCCTTGATGATTCGATATTTACCTGCCTGTGTCCCCGGTCCGATGCGCATAACCAATTTTGCCTTCAGTGTCTTCGAAAACGGTCAACACCCGATATTGACGCGCCCTAATTCAACCATAACGTTCCGTGCGTAAGTATAGCATGCCGGGCTATCTTGAACACCATGTGCCATTACCCAAAATAATTGCCTGCGACAGTCAAAGGCGCAGACGGAATCCGGATTTTTCCAGAATTTTCAATAACCCGTACACGCTTGCAAAGTAACAAAGAAATACGAGAGATAAGATAACCAATGAGAGGTTGCGTGTCAAGAAGGGGGCCAGTACGGCAAATACGAGGATGTGGAGTATATAGGCTGCGAGCGCGCGGCTGCCTAGTACACGGAGAATCTCAAGCCGCGCGCGCCCAAGGTCGCATGCCGAGACGAAAATGGCGAAAATCCCCAATGAGAATCCGCTGGCGAAAAGGAGATACGAAATACTGGCGGTTTTTTGGCTCATTGACCAAGGGCCGAGGGGAAGTGTGGGACGGAAAAATGGGGCATCGGCCAGCCAGCGAATGGCGGAAGGTGGAGGGGACGCCGCAAGGCTCTGGGTTATCGCGTTTCCACAAGAGAGGGCATAGCCAGCGAGCATCAGTATGACCGCCCAGCTCCACAGCGGCAACAGTGACTTTTTCGGACCCCGGTCTCGAAGAAGGTCGCAGGCCAAGGCTCCGGCCACCGTGGGAACCGTCCAACTTAGGAACCCCAAGGGACCGCCATCGACCACACTATTATCCCAGCACCAGTCAAAGTAAAACGTGTGGATGAGCGCTACATGGAGAAGCGCAGATCCGACAGCGAAGGCCGCCAAGACTGATGCGCGCGTTCCAATGACGGGGAGCAGCCATAGCCCGGTCAAGGCGATATGGATGAGGGCCTGTATCACCCCCCATCGAAAGCTGCCACGAAGGACTTGCAGAAAACCCTCGGTTTTCCACTGCCCCGCGCTCTCCAGGGTATCTCCAACTCCGTAAAGCAAAATGCCCACCAAGATTAGTACGAGACTTCGGCGAATGGCGCTTTTCGTCGCTTCCCTCAGGCCCACTTCTGCCTGTCGCTTGAGAAAGGTCAGGCGATATGCAAAGCCCACAGCGAAGAAAAACTGGGCCATAATCGTGTCGGCATAACTGCAATAATCGCCGTGGTGTTTGAGCAAGGGGGGGGTAACATCAAATCCACCCGCAAAATTGACAAGGAACATGCCCGCCACCGTGTAGCCGCGAAACTGGTCGAGCGATATAAGTCGACCTGTGTTGGCTGGCTCGCTCACGGTGCCGGTTTTTCCCAAGTCTCTGTCCATTCGGGCCTGAGCCGGGCTTGAATTTCCCACGCATCGAGCAAGGCGAGGGCGACCATGTTTTCCACCACTGGGACAGCCCTGGGCACGATGCACGGGTCGTGACGGCCGTGGGTTTCCACGATGGTGTTCTTGCCCTCGATGTCGATGGTCTTCTGCGGCTTTTCTATCGAGGAGGTGGGCTTCACCACCAAGCGCAAGCGTATTGGGGCACCGGTGGAAATGCCGCCCACGATGCCGCCCGCGTGATTGGTCAGGAAAGCGCTGTCTTCCATCCAATCATTGGATTCCGAACCGTGAAGGCGGGCCAATTGGAAGCCATCGCCAATCTCAATGCCCTTCACCGCTCCGATGGTCATGAGAGCCGCCGTCAGTTTGGCATCCAGTTTGGCGAAAACCGGATCACCCACACCGGGCGGTACGCCGAGGATGTCCACCTGAATGATGCCACCGACAGAATCACTTGACTCCCGCGCAGCCAAAATAGCTTGTTCCATGGTCTTGGCGGCTTCCGGGTCGGCGCAACGCACGGGATTAGTCTCCACCACGGCATGGTCACAAGTATTAGCGGCAATTCCGGCGATTTCCACGGAATGCGCCAAGATACGCACGCCCCGCTCCGCCAAGATCTTCTTTGCCACCGCGCCGCACGCGACGCGCGAGGTTGTTTCGCGCCCCGAGGAACGTCCTCCGCCGCGATAGTCGCGGATGCCGTATTTTTGATAGTAGGTGAAATCCGCATGGCCGGGACGGAAGAGATCCTTAATGCCCTCGTAGTTCCCTGAGCGCTGGTCTTTGTTTTCGACCAGAATGGCGAGGGGCGCGCCGGTGGTCTTTCCTTCAAAGACGCCGGAAAGAATGCGCAGGGAAT
>CAIZGN010000191.1 GCA_903932505.1 Candidatus Hydrogenedentota bacterium | reverse complement strand
CCCGAAATCGCTCGCGTGACTGCAAAGAGACGATATTTCGTTGTGTTACTTCCGCCATAGAATATCCTCAGGAGGCCCATAAGACCCCACCGCATACCTATTTCATATCCCACATCGGGAAAAAGTTCCATTTTCTGTTCGAGAGAAGTATAGCAGATTTCACACCTGAAGCGCAGATCAATGACGGCGTGATGCTTGCCGCCAAACTTCTTATATGCTATACTGCAGGCCTTGTGATATTACGCTCGTCTTGGAAACGCTGCAAGACGTTGATGAATTCCGCTCGCGAAATGCACTCAGAGGAGATAGTGTGCAGATGGCCCGATTGCTGGTAATCGATGATGATGGTCTGACCCGGAAGGTATGGAAAACCATTCTCGAGGACGCAGGTCACGAGGTACGCCTTGCGGAGAACGGGCGTGAGGGCTTGGATTTATTTCGTGAGCACGGTGCTGACCTGATCATCACCGACATCATTATGCCTGAAATGGACGGGTTGGAAGTTATCATGGAGCTTTGGCGAGATTTTCCCGACGTCAAAGTAATCGCGGCGTCCGGGGGCACGCACCGGATGAATCCGAAGATGTGCTTGGCTAATGCCCGAGCCTTGGGCGCTCTGCGCACCCTCGAAAAGCCCATCCGTGGCCCCGAACTTGTCGCTGCAGTGGCGGAACTCCTTGCCAGCTAATTGCCTGTTGCGACCATCTCTGGCAAACACCCTTTCGCACGCATATTCGACCCTTGGGCTCCAGACCGCCCCATCCTGCCTGTTCGTGCTGTCGGAGCGGCATTAAATCGCTATGAGCCCAGCTGGGGTAAGCGAATTCGGGGGCAGACATATGGGGGATGAGTTGAAAAGGTCTCACACCAGAGTCTGGACAAGCTTCTAAATTGTGCCTAAATTGTGCCCGTCAAGACCGATTAGAGCCCATATCTGCAGTCAAAAGGCCCTCACTAAAAACATGTAAGTCCTTTAGTAACTGGGAGAAACAAAGGAGACCAAGATCTGCCAAATAGGCAAAAGTTGCTTTACACGCAGGGGGTCTAGGGTTCGAGTCCCCCACCGCCCACCATATACGTCAAATATCCCCAGTGAGGTACAAGGACAACTCACTGGGGATATTCTTTAGGCTCTTGACCGCCTTATCTGGTTCGAGGCGTTTGACCGATACCGATTGGCGTTCCGTAATTGGCGATTTTGGTCTGCATTTCGAGCGTCAGCTGCTTGACCAATTCCGCATTGTATACATGCGAAGCCGTGTCGGTGGAAGTGAGCTGACTGAACAGTCGCGCAGCACCGACCGCATATCCGCGCGAATCCGCCGCAGGCGACCCGGGTTCGATGATGGGATCGACATCGGTTGTCAGGATGGAGATCGTGTTGTCGCTGTTGCGGCGTATATCGAAGGTCCGGAACTGTTGGGGGAAGTCGCGCAAGGAAGGGTTTTCAACCTCCCAGAAGCCATATTCTGGATGTTCGGGGTCGGGTGAGGGCTGCGGTGTCACCGTGTTCAAATGGCGATGCCCGGCTATCAACAGAATGAGATTTGGATATTTCTGGAGGGTAGCGACCAGTTGGCTGTCATTTTGATAGGAGTCTTTGTAAAACTGTGGAGCGCTTGCCGTATCGGTAAGACCGGCTTGCGGATTGACGGGGATATGGGTTGCGACAATCATGAGCTGGCCCGCGTCCTGACCCGCTTGAAGTTCCTTGGTGAGCCAGTTGTAGCGTGCTTCATCGATCCAACCGGAGCCATAGTAGGACGGGTCGCCGGATTCGCTGGTTGTTTTGCAGGTGTCATCGAGCACGATCACCTTGATGGGCATATTGGCCACCGGTTCAAACGAGTAGCAGGCGGAATCCTCCACAAGATTTTTCTGCGTAAATCCGTGTCCCACCGGGAGCGATGTAGTGGTGAAGAATTCGTCCATTAAATTCCGGGTTGAAGAGTCCGCCGTGGTCATAGAGAGTCGATTCTTGTCGGCAACGACGGTCGGGGGTGTGGCGAAGTTGCCCTCTGGTCCGCCTTTGATCACGTCACCATATAGCGTGGTCCCATCAACAACGCCCACATACACACCGGTATCTTCCGTGGCATTCGGGGCAAAAGGATTCGGCCCCATGTTAAGGACTTTATTGCCGACCTCTGCATCACGAACCTTGTCGGTCGGATAGGCGACGCCCATGAAGAACTGGTCATGATTGCCGGCGACTGCATACCAGGGGATGGTCGGGTTGAGTCCGACAGCTTGGTAGGGTTTCTGGTATTCGATTACATTCGCGCCGAGGTTTGCGCCGGAACTCGGCGTAATATATTTTCCGTCCATGATATCAATAAACCATCGGAGTTCATTGGTCTGCGAACTATTGGCCATATCACCGAGCGCTATTCCGAAATCGAAATGCGCTCGACGGTCTAACGCGTTGATGGTTTCTACGGTCGCTTCCAGAACGTGGGTCGTCGAGAGCACCACCGGCGAATAGGCTTGCGATAGAAGGCCCGATGCCCCACTCGGCTGGCTCCATCCATAGTACAGTACCTCCGCAGGAGATTCTTTGTCGGTGATATGAATATCACTCATGGCAAAGAACGACAGAAGCTGCGCACGGTTGCGCGCGCCCGTGTAGTTGGCCTGCATCAAATCGAACTTCCGGCCTTCGTCCTCGCCGGGCCCGAAATCCCAGGCGCTGTAGCCGTAGAACTCATATTCCGGAACATACGAGGGGGGAATGCCGGGCGTACCCGCCGGTATTGCGACCGGGTGAACCGTTCTTTCGCGTGTCGTCAATTGCTTCTGCGCCCAAGGGCATCCGCTTCCGAGGAGGAGAGCCAGCGTCAGTATTAGGACGGTTGCGATCGGGTTTGAGCAGACGCACTTGTACGCATTCATTAGCTGACTCCATCTTGTCGAGAGGTTGGCCGTTTGGGGTGGGAAAACTTGAGAGCCTATTGTGGCGGTTACCAAAATCGCACTCGCTGAAGTCACATTATCATGTGTGTCTCTTTGGGGACAAGTTTTTAGGGGGATCCCCAGCGGCGTGAAATCGATCCAGTGGCAGGCGCAGTAATGCTGGGTTGATGAACCGCGCTCCAGCAGGTGTGATTGGAGTGATGGTAATGGATGCAAGGGTGCCATTGGAGACGACCCAAAAGGGAAGCCGATCTCCCCCACCCCCTCTTTTTAAGGCGATGGGGTCTTCCGGCTTTTCCCTATCCTGCGCGTCGGATCTTTGTCTGTGGCAGTCGAGTATTTCCCCGGTTAGTCTGCGGACGTGCCCCGACGGCGGGTCGCCGTCAAGATTGCGGTAATTAATGCAAATAGGGCAAAGTTGCCGATACCGGAACAAGGGTCGGCAACCGAGGCGGCGTTCAGCGACTTTGCGCCTGTGCCAGTATTCTTTAGTACGGCAGAGACTGGACCAGCCGCACCGCTCACCCCCACGCCATTGCGCGTGACTATCCAATAGTATGTTTTCACCGAGACCGCGATGTTGGGCTGCGCAAAACAGCCAACCGCTTCGGCCGCTACCGCCAGATCGATCGCCGTGGTGTCGGTAAAGGTTCCTGCATCGCCATTCACGCTGCCCAAGAGTGTCGCGGCATTCCTGCTTGACGTAATCCCGCGATAGAGGTCATAGCCGGTGGCACCGGCAACGGGCGTCCAGGTCAAAGTCACTGTGCGGGCAAGTTGGTTGCTGGCTGCTGCGAAGTCCGCAGGCGCATCTGGCAGCACTCCGGCAGCTTGGCGAACCGAAATCTGCACCGGACTGCCAACTATTTCCTCACCGGTAACCGTATCGGTCGCAGCAATCGAAAGGGTCGCCGATCGGCTTTGCGTGGTGGTGTTCGCCAAGCAGTTGAACGTTATCTGACCGCTTGCATTGCCATCCAAGGTGCCGGTGGATGCACCTGAGAAAGTGATGAATTTGGGGGAGTCGTTCGAGGTCACCGACCAGGCCAGCGCATTTCCGCCGATGTTTTCGATGCTGAACGAGTAGGAACCGCCTGCCGGGACTACCGAAATGACGGACCGATCCACCGTCAGTGGCGGGCGGGCCGCTTGTTCCACCGCAATGGTGACCTCTGTGCCTTGATCGAGTTTGACTTTAACTTGGCCGTTACGCTTAAACAGTGTCTCATTCGCAGCGTAGTTCAATTGCAGGGTGGAGGTGCCGCCATTGCTCGTAATGCCAGTGACCTTCCCGGCGTTGTCCGCGCCTTGAAGAGTCAGGAAGTCGCTATCCGATTGTACAATCGT
>CAIZGN010000190.1 GCA_903932505.1 Candidatus Hydrogenedentota bacterium | reverse complement strand
CCGCACGGTGGTTATAAGAAGTCGGGATACGGCAAAGACCTTTCGATGTACGCACTCGATGACTACACGCGCATTAAGCACGTGATGATCAACCTCAACAGTTAGTCAGTCCTTTATTACCAAGGAGAAACAAGGGAGACCAAGATCGACCAAATTGGCAAAAGTTGCTTTGGGAGCAGGGGGTCGGAGGTTCGAATCCTCTCGCCCCGACCATATAAGATCCTTCAGGCTAGTGACTTACAGAAGTTAGTCGCTGGCCTTTTTTGTGCAGAACGGGCAGGGTGTAACAGATGGTGTAACAACCCGCCTCGGCTTGCGCAACCCCCTTGGGGCTTTGCCCGCAAACCCCCAAGATTTATCGCATCAGGCAGTTCCGGAAGATAAGGCAGCCGGGATACAGCCCAATGCCGTGTCCCGGCCTTCCGTATTCGGCCCCGCCACGACGCTCGGGGCGCTTCCCAACGTTGCCTATCCTCCGGGCGGGCAAGTATCAGGCTACCACAGCAACCCCTGGCCCAAGCACCAGAAAACTAAAACCAGGTGATTCTCTCATTGATGTTGGTCAGAGAATGGGGGCTTGACATACCCTGAATCAATTCTGTCTGCTATTTCAGGAATCATCCGCCAAATTCTCGGCACTGCGAAGCCATGCATAGATAGTCTTGCGCGTAACACCAAGTTCGCTCGCCGCTTTTGTCTTGTTTCCGTCATGACGATGGAGAACTTCCTGGAGTCGCTTTCTCGCCAAGCGCAATGCCCCCACGCCGTGGCCTGTACTTTCGCTGGGGGGGGTAAACGCGTTTGCCATTTGATACATGTCGTTGAGCCATTCTGATCGAAAGCGTTCCCCGCGTCCAAGAATAACGCAGCGTTCAACCGCATTCCGTAGTTCGCGAATGTTTCCCGGCCAAGGATGCCTCATTAGATCATCCAATACGGAACGTGGCAGTTCAGGCGTGGGATAGCCGCATTTCTGGCTGAATTCGTGGGTCATTTCACGGACAAGGACAGGTATATCCTCACTGCGTTCACGCAAGGGCGGGATACGCAAGACCACTGTGTTTATGCGGTAAAACAGGTCAAGCCGAAATTGCCCGCCTCGTATGAGGTCGGCCACATCCCTGTTCGTGGCCGAAACAAGCCGAACATCGACCGCCACGTTGTTTGTGCCCCCAACGCGCACCAATTCACGCTCTTGAAGCACACGCAGGAGACTGGCCTGGACTGAAGGGGAAAGCTCCGTTATTTCATCCATGAGCAGTGTGCCCCCATGGGCTTGTTCAAAGCGCCCCAAGTGCTGCGTCAAGGCACCGGTAAAGGCACCCTTTTCGTGACCAAAAAGCTCCGACATGGCCAGAGTTTCTGTTAGGGCCCCGCAGTTGCAACTGACCATGGGTTGACCGTGCCGCGCACTAAGGCGGTGCAGCTCACGGGCCGCCAATTCTTTCCCCGTGCCACTCTCACCCAGGATAAGTACCGGCACATCGCTATCGGCCACACGCTTGAGGGTTTCAAAAACAGAGCGCATCGCATTGCCCACACCGATCATCCCTCCCAATCGATCCTCTTGGGCACCCTTGGCCGCCGTGGCCTTGAACTCGCGTACCGTCTGGGAAATGAGCGGGGCGGCAGGAAATCGTTCCACAGCGCTCCCACCGACATAGCCCTGCACATCAGCGTGCTGATAAAGCCGTGCGGAATCTCGGGGGGTTCCGATGGGGCCACCCAGAACGACCACATAGGGATTGGGATTGATTGCTTTCACCGCAGTGATCATCTTGCGGATACGACCGAGCGCCTCGTCCATGGCCTGTTCATGCTGCTCTTCCGTGCGGTCTCTCCATTCGGCAAAACCAAGATCCAAACACAGAATATTTGCACCGGCTTCACTCATCGCGCATGCTTCCAGCGGGCTGAATACGAATGCGACCGTGAGTAATTCGGCTTCATGGGCCCGCTTAATCATCAGAACTTCCTGCTGAAAACCCAGTTCCGACTCTTCCAGCGCCTCCCGATAGATACCGTCATGAAAACCCACCGAAGGGAAATTGGTGATGCCCGCGATATTAGCGTCCTTTACCAGTTTGAATAGTACGGGAATATTCAACTCTGGATCCTGTGCACAGACCCCAAGAAAGATTGGAGTCCGCCTTACACGGGGTAACACATGCTGCTCGGCAATGCGCCATGTGAGTTCGTTGGCGTTCGCATAGGGCATCAAGGCTGCAACTGAACTACAGCCCTGAATCCGAAAGTGCCCGGCGTTCAACACCAATAGAAAATCCGCCCCGCCATCTTCGGCCGCTTTGGCGGTCATTCCCGAGCCAACAGCCGCCCCAACCGTAGCCTGCCGATTGCGAATAGATGCCAGTAGTGTTCTTGATGCTTCCATGGATACCTCCAAATTGTTTACTAAGCGTATTCTATACGTTTCCGTATACGCAAGTCGCTAGGCGGTCTTTGTTATGGAGGAATTTCCACCCACTTAACATATTGTTTGAAAAGGAGTTACAGCGCAACCCCGTTTCTTGATTCTTGGCACGGCTCTTGCGATGTACGTCCCGTACGGGAGCAGTTTCTCGTGTCCGGTGTTATTCCCCTTCTGCCAAGGAGACCTTTTCCATATGCGAATCATCGTCACTCAGCTTCACAAAGACGGCAGCCGCTTTAAGAGCATGGTCACTGACTGGGAGGAGCCAGGGCCACTGGCACCCAACCAAATCAAGACGCGAACACACTACTCGGGTGTGACAAACGGCACCGAGCGCAACGACTTGATTCGCGGAAACTATTGTAAGCCTGACGAGGCCCTCCCAGCGCCGTGGGGCTACCAAAACGTCGGAGAGGTGATTGAAATCGGCACAATGGTTCAAAAGGTCAAGGTGGGCGATATGGTCTATTCCAGCGCCGACCATGTCGAGTACGCTGTTTTCGATGAAAATTTTCTTTTCACAAAACTGCCGCAGGAAGTAGATCCAAAGGAGGCGGCGCTCTTTGGAATGGCCAGCGTAGCCATGCGCACCTGCAGAAATGCCAACATCCGGATGGGGGAAAGGGTGTTGATCGTCGGTGGCGGCATCATCGGACAGACGGCCGCGCAGATATGCACCAGGATGGGTGGGCAAGTCGACCTCTGCGATATCAACCCGGAGCGTCTTGCTGTTGCGCGGAAGATTGGCTCAGCGACCGGCGTCTTCGATGTTTCCGGCAATGGTTGGACCGAACACATCGTCGACTTTACCTACGACGCCATTATCGATGTGGCCGGGGTTCCCGGGATGGAAAACAAACTCATTGCAGCGGCTACGACGCGCGGGCGCATCGTATTTATCGCAGGCAGGGACAACGTCTGCTACAACTTCAACCAAGGCCAGGGCCATGAGATTTGCATCAAACAAAACAGCCACTTCGATAACAGCGATCTGGCGAACCTTTGTCGTCTGGTGGCAAAGGGGCAGATAACCCTCACCCCCTACATGCGCGACATTGTGCCTGTTGAAGATGCAAAGGGCGTCTACGACAAATTACGCGACACTCCGCACGAGCTGTTGGGAACCGTGTTCGTCTGGTAGGACGAAAAGATGGAGGGAGGTATATGATCAAGACCATTGCCCTGCTGGGTGCCCTTGATACAAAAGGGCTGGAGTATTGCTTCGTGCGGGACTGCATTCATGCACGTGGCCACAAGACCTTGGTCATTGACGTGGGCGTGCTTGGCACCCCTTCGTTTGCGGCGGACGTGACTAGCACAGAGGTGGCGCTTGCTGGTGGTGCCGACCTGGCCGCACTTAGAGCCACCCGCGATCGAGGCACTGCGGTTGCCGCCATGAGTGATGGCGCGAAGGCACTACTGCCCCGTCTCTATGCCGAGGGTCGCTTTGAGGGTGTCATAGCCCTCGGGGGTACCGGTGGCACCTCGGTTGCCTGCGGGGCTATGCGGGCCCTTCCCTTGGGTGTGCCCAAAGTCATGGTTTCCACGGTGGCAGGTGGTGATGTGTCGGCCTATGTCGATGTGCGCGACATTGTCATGGTGCCCAGCATTGTTGATGTGTCCGGCATCAACAAAATCAGCAGGGAAGTCTTTGCTCGAGCGGCGGGAATCATCTGCGGCGCTGTGGAGGCGGTCATCCCGCCCGGTGAAGACAAACCGCTGATTGCGGCCTCCATGTTCGGCAATACCACCCCGGCAGTCGAAGCAGCCAAAACCATCATGGAAAGAGAAGGGTTTGAAGTGCTCGTCTTCCATTGCACCGGCACAGGTGGAAAGACCATGGAAAGCCTCATTGAAGCGGGCCGCATTTCAGGGGTGCTGGATATCACCACGACCGAATGGGCGGATGAATTGGTAGGTGGCGTTTTTAGCGCCGGTCCCAAGCGGCTGGAGGCAGCCGCTATTGGCGGCATTCCCGCCATTGTCACCCCTGCATGCCTCGACATGGTCAACTTCTGGGCACCCGAGACAGTGCCCGAACGATTCAAGGATCGGCTTTTTTACCCGCACAATCCCAACGTCACGCTTATGCGCACGAATGTGGAGGAAAACACACGCCTTGGAGAGTGCATCGCCGCTCGACTCAACAAAAGCACCGCACCGCTAACGGTCATTATTCCCTTAAAGGGCCTTAGCATGATCGACGCACCCGGGCAGCCGTTCTGGTGCCCCGAGGCGAACCATGCACTTTTTGACACGCTAAAAGGGAACCTTCGAAGTGACATCTCCGTGCTCGAACTGGACTGCAACGTAAACGATCCCGATTTTTCTGAGTGTTGCGCCACGCAACTGCTCAAGAATATGACCGCAACATCCCGTGGGAGATTTTGATCATGCCAGAAAGCAGAACCGACATCCTGACACGTTTCCGAAAGAAAATCGCGAACGGCCAGCCCATTATTGGCGGCGGGGCCGGCACCGGAATTAGTGCCAAGTGGGAAGAAGCAGGAGGCATTGACCTCATTGTCATCTATAATTCTGGACGCTTTCGCATGGCGGGTCATGGCTCGTTGGCGGGACTGATGCCCTTTGGAGACGCCAACGCCATTGTCATGGAAATGGCCAACGAAGTTTTGCCCGTCATAAGAAAAACCCCCGTACTCGCCGGTGTTTGCGGAACCGACCCCATGAGGCTCATGCCGGCCTTTCTCGATCGCATCAAAGCCACCGGCTTTGCCGGGGTTCAGAATTTCCCCACAGTCGGCCTCATCGATGGTGTATTCCGTGCCAACCTCGAAGAAACCAACATGGGCTACGACAAAGAGGTCGACATGATTCAAATGTCTCGTGAAAGGGATCTCCTCACCACACCATACGTCTTCGACACCGATGATGCCAGGGCCATGGCTGGAGCGGGGGCCGATATCCTGGTCGCCCACATGGGACTGACCACTTCCGGCTCCATTGGCGCAAGAACCGCCAAAACCCTCGACGAGTCCGTAACGCTGATCGACGCCATCGTCGACGCCGCCAAGAGCGTCCGGGGCGACATCATTGTCCTGTGTCACGGTGGCCCCATCGCAGAACCGGACGACGCCGCCTACGTGCTCGAACACTGTAAAGATGTAGATGGTTTCTATGGTGCCAGCAGCATGGAGCGGCTGCCCACAGAGCGTGCCATCAAGGAACAGACCGAACGTTTCACCCGCATCCAGAAAAAGAAATAGGCACACCGCCGCAAAGGGAATGACAATGGCGACAAAGAAACTCAAAGTGGCGGTCATCGAAGGACAGCATCCCTACGATGCCGTTGCCTTCCACAAGCTCTTTCGGGACATGGACCAAATCGATTATTATCTGCAGGGATACGAAACTTGGGCCTGTGACTGGGGTGCTAACGCGGACCAGTACGATGCGGTGCTCTTCTACCACTTTCATCAGGAAATGCCTCAAGACCCGAGCAACCCCATGCGAATCGCCGTGGATAGATTGGGCAGGGTGGGCAAGGGGATCATCGTGCTCCATCATGCCATCCTCGCTTTTCCCAAAGAACCCCAGTGGTCGGCCCTCACTGGTATTGCAGATCGTGCCTTCAATTACTTTCCCGAGCAGGATCTCGTCGCCGTCCCCGCCTCCATCGACCATCCGATAATTGACGGAATAACGCCTTTCGAAATCCATGACGAGACCTACACCATGAACGAGCCTGATGCACATTGCGAGGTCTTGCTCACCACCCATCACGAAAACAGCATGAAGGCACTTGCGTGGACGCGAAAACACCACGAATCGGGCGTGTTCTGTTTCCAACTTGGGCACGATGACAAGGCTTGGGCAAACGCAGGATTCCAGACGCTGCTCCATCGAGGCATTCTCTGGAGCACGGGACGACTCTAATCAGCCACCAGGGAGAATGGACATGAAATACAATCGCCGCACCTTTATGCGCTCTGCCCTTACCGGCACAGGTCTTCTACTTGCCAATGGCAGGGCGTGGGCAGTCCCCGCACCCTCTGAGCGCATCACGGTGGCATCCATCGGTGTCGGAGGCATGGGGATGACCGACCTTGGCGGCATGCTGCGCACGCCCGAGGCCCAAGTCGTTGCCGTTTGCGATGTCGATTCCAAGCGCCGCGAACAGGCAAAGTTCTCTATCGAGAATTTCTACTCGGAAGAGCAGGCAAAAGGCTCTTACAAAGGCTGCGAACAATACGGCGACTTTCGGGATCTAGTCGCCCGCGAAGACATCGACGCGGTCGTTATCGCCACACCCGACCACTGGCATGCGTTGATCGCCATCGAAGCGCTCAAGGCGGGCAAGGACGTCTATTGCGAAAAGCCCTTGGCGTTGACGATTGACGAAGGCAAGGCTATTGTTAAGGCGGTGCAACGCTATGGCCGCGTATTTCAGTTAGGCACCCAAAACCGCTCCAACCCGCTCGTGCGCCGCATCTGTGAATTGGTGCGCAACGGGGTCATCGGCAGGGTAAAGAGGGTTCAGGTCGGCATTCCTCCCCTCAGTGTAACGCCTCCACAACCCATAATGCCCGTGCCCGAAGAGCTCGACTACGACATGTGGCTTGGGCCCGCCCCGTGGGCTCCCTATACCAAGAAGCGCTGCCACGGAACCTTCCGAATCATCAGTGATTATTCCGGTGGCCCTGTCACTGATTTAGGAACGCATTACATGGACGTCATGCAGTGGGCCTGTGGTCTGGAAGAGACAGGGCCGATCAGCGTTAAGGGCGAAGGTGTTTTTCCGAAAAACGCGTTCAACGACCTCTTATTGACGGGACGTTTCTTCTGCCAATACGAGGACGGCCCCCTCGTCGAAGGCTCAACCGATTATATTCAGGGTTGCCGTTTTGAAGGCACAGAGGGCTGGATCTTCCTGCCCTTGGGCTTCCCGGGGCCAGAGAGCAACCCCGTGACAAAGGTTCCGGAGGCTAGTGATCCGCTACTGCTGGATGTGGAACTCGGACCCGACGCGGTGCGGTTGCGCAAGAACGACAACCACCACGCCACCTTCATCAATTGCGTTCGGACGCGCCGTGAAACGGCCGCACCGGTGGAAGCTGGACACCATGCCACCAACCTCTGTCATCTCGGCAACATCGCCATGCGTCTCGGAAGATCACTCAAGTGGGATCCTGTCCAGGAAGTCTTCCCGGATGATGCCGAGGCCAATGCCATGCTCTCACGCGCCATGCGCAGTCCTTGGCGGCTTTCCTAACTCGACTATGGAGTAAAATAAAATGCAGGCATTTCGATACCGCAACGCATTTATTGCAGCTATGCTGCTCTTTCTATGCAACGCATCCGCAGCCCCCATCCGGGTCGCGATCATAACCGGCGACCATCCCTATGACCAAGAGGTTTTCCCGCAGCTTTGGCAAGGGAATGAGGACATCGAGCCTGTCTACATCGCTCTCAAGGACAAAGGGGAGCTCTTTGACGACGTCAGTCAGTGGGACTATGACGTAATGGTGCTCTACAACATGTCGAATCCCATGCACAAAGACCCCGCCCAAGCCCAAATCCGATACGAAAATTTCGTCGGACTCCTCGAACGAGGCGTTGGATTGGTTCCCATGCACCACGGCATCCTCAGCTACATGGATTGGCCCGAGGGGCGTGATATTTATGGTTGCACCATTGCCGTGGACGGGCCGTATGGATTCCATCTCGATCAAGAGCACTCCGTCCACATCGAGAACCCAAACCACCCCATCACACTCGGTATGAGTGATTTTCTTGTCCATGATGAAACCTATACCAATTATTACCAGCGGCCGCGTGAAGGCAATCACGTCATCCTCACCACGCAGCACACCCCTTCCGACCCGGTACTTGGTTGGGTTCGCACCTATAAAAATTCGCGCGTTTGTTGTATCCAGATGGGACACGATGCACGTGTTTTCCTCAACAAGGACTACAAGCACCTCATGGCACAGGCTATCCGATGGGCGAGTGGTCGCTTGCCCGACAAAGTCGGAGGAGATTCACTCGATAACACAACGCGTTTCAGAGTCTACGACACAGCCTTCATCAAAGAAGCTTTGGTGCATTACGAATTTGGGAAGAGCCGCACCGCATTGGACATGCTCCACGCACAATGCATGCAGACGCTTAAGGACAACACCGGGCGGGACGAAAAAGCGCAGGCACTTATGGGCTTCATTCAGTCAGACATCAGCCCGGATTCTAAACGTTTCCTGCTTCGTGAATTGGTCCTGCTTCGCTCCGAGGCTGTGATTCCCCAGCTGATCGAACTGTTGAATACCCCGGATTGGTGCGATCCCGCACTCTATGCCCTCAAAAGTATCGGAGGCACGAATGTTGTTAAGGCGCTCTTGCCCGCAGTGGGAAATCTTCAAGGTGCCTCACGCATTGGCGTGATTAACCTGTTGGGGCTCCTGCGCGACCCGGCGGCAATCCCGCCTCTGGCCTCCCTCTTGGAATCACCCGATAAGCTAGTAGTATCGGCGATCGTGGATGCCTTCGGTGCAATTGGTGGGGAAGGAGCCAGCCAAGCGCTGGATAATGCGGCAATTCCAAAAGAACTCGCGGTACAGGTAGGCAACGCCCAAATTCGTTGTGCCGAGGCTCTACTCGCCGAAGGAAAGGCGCAAGCGGCTCTGGACCTTTACAACCGCTTCGCGAAAGAAGAGCAGCCGAAAGCAATCCGAACAGCCGCCATCGCGGGCATCCTTCTCGCAGGGAAGGACAACGCACTCTTGATTCAAACATTATCCCAGCCGGATACCGATTTTCAGAATGCCGCACTGTCTAAGACTGCAACGCTTGCCAATGCGCAAACCACGTCCGGCGTGGCCTCTTTGCTGCAAACGTCCACACCAGCGCTCAAGGTGCAGCTCATACATGCCTTGGCAGACAGTGGGGAGAAATCCGCCTTGGATGCCCTCATAGGCTCTCTTCGCGATGCCGATGAAAACGTGCGGCTGGCCGCCTTGGAGAGAATCGGCGAATTGGGCGATGAATCCTCTGTGGACAGCTTAGTTACTGCGGTGATAGCGGGAAATGAGCAGGTAAAAGGACTTGCCCGCGAGGCCTTGGCGTCTTTGGACGGTAAATCGGTAGACGCCAGATTGGCCGATATGCTTTCTTCCAATGAGGCACCCCGGTGTTGTGTGGCCATCACGGCACTTGCCGACAGGCATGCCGCGTCTTCTTATGAACCTATCTCGGAACTGACCCTCCATTCGGATTCCTCGGTTCGCCTGGCAGCACTTGAAGCACTGGGGCGGCTCGCAAACCCGGATAACTTCCCCGCACTGTTGGCACGCTTGGCCTCGGTACAAGCCGATGACCTGCAAGCGGCGGAGCAAGCCGGAAAAATCGCCTGCGGTCGCATGCGCGACAAAAATACGGCCTTTGCCCACCTCGCCGCCGCCTATCAAGAAGCGCCCGCGCTCACACAAACGATGCTGATACGTCTTGCGGGCCAACTGCCTGGCGATCCGTCATTGGCTTTCTTGACGCAGCATGTGGACGATTCAGACCTGTCCATTCGCGAAGCCGCGCTCACCGCACTGGGGCTCTGGCCGCATGCACAACCCTTAGAAGTCCTCTTGCGGGTGGCGCATGACACGACCCTAGAAACCCATCGCACCATCGCACTCGAAGGTTGCGTTGCATTGTTGGATAAAGCGAAAGACCTCACCGATCAGCAACGGCTCAAGGCGCTCTCCGAAGTTCTGCTTCTGTCAAAGATGGAATCCCAGAAGAAAATCGTTGTTGAAGAATTGGCGAAGATCCCCACCATCGAATCGCTCCGTGCCGTCATGCCTCTTACGGGCAAACCTGGAGAGGCACAACTGCCTGCCATATTGAGTGCCCTCGAGCTCTGTAAACAACTCGGGGTCGAGTGCGCCGAAGAAAGTAATAAGGCACTCCAATCAATCGCCGCAACCTCTCCCGACAAAGACTACGCCCAAGCCGCGACGAAGGCTAGCGAAGCCTTGTCCCAATTGGCGCAACGCTTGAAATGTCAGTGGTCATTCAATGCAGGCGCAGAGGGGTGGGTGGCATCCAACCAATGCACGATTGAGGCGAACAACGGCGTGCTGCAAATCCAATCAACAGGCAAAGATCCCTTCATCACCGCGCCATGTACTGCGCCGAAAGGAGACCTTGTCATCCAGTTCCGTGCCAAATTTGACATCAATGGTGTCGGACAAGTCTTCTGGATAAACCAAGCGAATGCCCCCTTCGGAGATGGAGACCATGTTGCTACGTTTGAATTATATTCTAACGATGGTCGCTGGCATGAATATGAAATTCCCCTCTCTATCGACGCGGAACTTTCCGCTCTACGATTCGATCCAGGATTTGATAAAGGCTCGGCTCAATTCGACTGGATTCGAATCTTGCTGCGCAAAAACGACCAGTAAGCGCAAGTCTGTTAGTGCTGTATTCGTTAGAATTCGTGGGTATACAGAAGTGCGCCGCCCTTGATGTGCGCTTCAGGTGTGAAATCTGCTATACTTCTCGCGAACAGAAAATGGAACTTTTTCCCGATGTGGGATATGAAATAGGTATGCGGTGGGGTCTTATGGGCCTCCTGAGGATATTCTATGGCGGAAGTAACACAACGAAATATCGTCTCTTTGCAGTCACGCGAGCGATTTCGGG
>CAIZGN010000189.1 GCA_903932505.1 Candidatus Hydrogenedentota bacterium | reverse complement strand
TTCCAGAGGAAAGCGGGACAGAATCGCGGTGCCGTAGGTGCCGGACACACCGTTGGGACCGTAATAGGCGTGGTAGCCCAGTCCTTCCGCGAAATAGCGCGTGGCATCGGCATTGCCACCCGAAGGGCGCGCGGTGTCATTTTCCTGCAGGGTGACAATGTCTGCATTGAGCTTCCGCAGGAGGTCGAGTTGTTCCCGGTAATTGTGGTTGCCGCCAATCTTCGAGCCTTGCTGCATATTGAAGGCGACGACGGTGAGAGGACGGTCGCCGGGGTCGGGGAAAGCGGGGCGCGGGGTGAGCAGGTAGATGCCGGTGAGCGACAAGACCGCAAGCCCAAGGGCCAGGCCGCCCAAGGTCAGATTTAGACCCCGTGGCCGTGGTTTGCCGGATTGAAACAGCAACCACACGGGCAAGGTGAGCAATCCGGCCGCAATAAACGGCAGGTGAAACTGGTTGCGCATCATGAGGCCAATCGCGCCCACATAGCCCCACACGTAACTAAAAATGAAGGCCATGGTCATGGCAATCAACAGGCCCATGCCCAGTAGCACGGGAAACACCGCATCGCGCGGGCGGGCAAAACACACGCTCTCCATGGTGCGGCCCGCGCCCAGCATGATGACGGGCGCGAGGCAGGCGACCAAGTACAGGGGAATTTGTGTGGGCCATGCGGCCGGGAACATGAATATGGCGGGCGCGTCCGGCGTGAGCGGCAGGGTGGGCGCATGAAGGCGGAGACCCACAGTCAATAGAACGACAAACAATATATTCAAGCCGAGCAGGGCTTTATTGGACCAATTGCCGCCGATGGACTCAGCCAGCACAAAGAGCACGAGACTTCCCGCCAGCAGTCCCGAATAAAGCCCGTAGTCACATCCGGTCCATGCGGGGGGGGCGGCGGGAGAGGAAAAGACCCAGTAGAGCAGGGCGAATTGAGCGAAGAGTCCGAACAGGGCAACCGCGTTTTTCCAGAAAGCGCCTGCGGGTAAATCGTGGGGCGTTTCGGGTGGATCCAATATATCGCGGCAGCCAAGAATGATGACTATGGCGAACAAACTGAAGAGCAGACCGGTCTTTTCCGTGGAGAGGTCGCACGTGGAACACCACACCCGCAACACCATGGAGAATAGGATGGCCAGCGCAGTGGCCGATCCGGCGTTTTCGCGGAGGAAGCGGTACCGCACGGACAAACCATAGCAAAGCATGACAAGAAATGCGGATATTCCAATGCCGCCCAGCATGATTTGCCCCAAGGCTCCACAGGCGGGGAAACTCCAACGCGCGATGATGAAGGCGAAAAACGTGCCCGTGAGAAAACGTTTTTCATGTCGCTGCGGTACGAGCGGCAGGAGCAGCGGCAATAACAGGAGTGCTATTCCGTACAGTTCTTTGCCCGGCGATAATTTAATGAGACTGAGCCTGTAGATGCTCTCGATGAAGGTGGTCAACAATTGCAGGAAAATGAGCAGCAGTAAGGCCAGGAACACGGTGGATCTGTTTCGTGGATTCATCAATGGCTCCATGGCACGCGACACCCTGCCGCGCGATAGCGGCTGGAGGCCACTATTTGTTGGGATTCTTCAGCGAAAGGATCTCGTGGGCCTGGACGGGTTGCTCCTTGCCCTTAAGCATGACCGTTCCGAGGGGGCGGCTGTTGACTTGATCCTGAATGGCTTTCCAAGTTTCATCGCCCACCACGACTTTACCGGCCGTGGCCATGTCGCAAAAGCGTTTGGCCGTGTTGACGCGATCGCCAACCACCGTGTAGTCCATGCGCATCGGTGAGCCGATATAGCCCGCGATAACATCGCCGGAGTCGATGCCGATGCCGATCTGCACTTCCGGCTTGCCATCGGCGCGCCGTATCACATTAAGCTCCTCGTTGCGCCGCTGAAGGGCAAGCGCGGCCGAGACCGCCTTGATGTCATGATCCGGCATGGCCAGTGGCGCACCAAAGATCGCCATGATTTCGTCACCGATATACTTGTCCAGTGTGCCACGGAACTCGAATATGATCTCGGTCATGGCCGTAAAATGGTCGTTCAGCAACTCCACGAGCTGATGCGGCGCCAGTTGTTCGCCCAGTTGCGTGGATCCGCGAATGTCACAAAACATGGTACTCACCGAGGCCTTTTGCCCGCCCAACTCAATGTCGGTGTCATTGCTGAGAATCTGCTCGACAATGCCGTGGGGCAGGAATCGACTGAAACTTTGACGACGTTTCTCGGCTTCGACGACTTTTTGGTGGAGCTGGACATTGTCGATGGCGAGGGCGGACTGGTTGGCCAGTGAGGCGAAAAGTTCGAGGTCTTCTTCGCCAAAGGTCACGGAGGCCTGCCGGGTGTCGACGTAAATGGAACCGAGGATCCGGTTTTCGATCTTGAGGGGAACACACATGGCACTGGCAATCTGCCCCATGATGATGCTGTCGCGCATGCCGAATTCCTGGTCGGTGGCGCGGTCGGCCATCAGCACCGGCTCGCCGTCGATGGCGGCGCGGCCCGCAATGCCCATACTGGGCGAACTGGCGGCGAGTTCCTTGCCCATTTCCCGGGCCACTTTCACATTGAGGCTGTTCGTGGCCTCATCGCGCAACATCACGAACCCGCGATCCGCATCCATCACTTCCATGACGATGTCCAAGACTCGTGCGAGACGTTCGTTGAGATCGAAGTTGGATGCCATCACTTGGCTGGTTTTGTGCAATGAGGCCATGCGCCGGTAGGCTTGCCCCATGCGCATCAATTCTTCAGCATTCGCCTCAGGGTGCAATTCTTGGGAGACCATGGTGCCCAGAACGGGGGTACTGCGGCCGATCATGGTCATGCTATTACCGACCCGATCCATCTCGGCGCGGATCTTGTCCATGTTCCGCAAAAGCTTGCTCTCGGGACGAGACTCGGTGCCACGACCGTACTGCGTGTCATCGCGATAAACCAGACGGCACTTGCTACCGAACCAGATTTCGTCCATGTGCGAAAGAACCCGTTCCACAATGCGCTGTCGATTCACGTAGGTGCCATTCAGGCTCTTGAGGTCGACAAGCATCGTACGATCACCTTCGCGCTGCATCTTGGCGTGGTGACGCGACACCTCATCGGCCACTAGGATGACATCGCTGTCTTCCGAGCGTCCGAAGGTGACTTCCTTGCCGGACAGGGGTACTGTCCGGGGCGGAACCCCTGGTTGTTCGATAATGACTTGCGGCATGCTTTTCTCCGTACCTACCGATGATAGCAAGGCGCTTGGCGCAGGTCAACTTTGATATGCGGTGGTGATGGGCAGCCAAGAATGTCTGCCCCGCATTGGGGGATGATGGGGATGGGCAGACAAGAATGTCTGCCCCACCGTGGAAGACGATGAAGGTCTGCATCAGGGTGGGCGTGTGTGTTAAGGACATGGCGAATAAAACCAAAAACCCCAACAAAAGTCCATTTTATTGGGGTTTTTTGAGATCTAAGTGTAACACATGCTGTCAAATATTCTGGTTTTTGAACCAAAAATGTCCAGATTTGCCCAGAAATATTTTCAGTGGTTTTGGCTCACGCTGTTTTGCGGAGGCTGCGCATGAATTTATATTTGGCGATCTCTCGGCTCTTCTCAATGGCCTTCTTGATTATCTCAATGTCCCTAGGCTTTGGTTCCTGAATGTTGAGGCGAGCATTTGCAAGCCGCTTCAGTGTGGCTTCTCCGGCCACCGTGCAGTACTCGGCGTACTGGTCGTTGGTCATGTCGTATTTTTTCTTGTTGAAGGTAATGTCCCGCTCGGGCATTGCGGGCGCATACGTCGTGTTTGGATTTTGATTGTTGTAATTCAGAATCAGCCGGTCAAGGTCCTTCGCTCTCGGAGGCTTTGCGTTCGTGTCGATCACGCCCACCGGGGAAAGCAGCCGGTAAAGGAAATCCGTTGCCGCCGTGGCACCCTTGGCCTTCTCCACCGGCTGCCCCCACAGGTCAACCTTCGTGGGCAGGAATGCTCCATAGCCGGTTGCCTTATAGGCGGTGCCCATGAGCCCGGCGTTCTTCGCGTCTCGAACGGAAGGATCGTAGGCCCTGACCGTGGACTTCACGATATTGGGAACCCAGCTCGTTGCAAACGAGGTGACCCAGTTGGTCATGTTCTTCGGGTCTTGAATAGCCCCGACCAGATCGCCGATTCCTCGCATAAACGTCTTGTCCGTGATCATCGCCCCAATCTTAGACGTAACGTCGGCAAGGTTCTCGTAAATGTCCATGCCACGCTTATGATTCTTGACCGCATTCAGCACGTCCACGGTGGAAGACAACGTGGTGGCGAACGGATCCAGCCGCGCATACGAATACGCCTTTCCGTTGATTATTATCGACTGGGCCGGTTGCTCCCGTTCGTTAAGGTCGCGAATGCTCGGCTTCGTCGTCTTGAACGGTTGCGATCCGGTGATACGCAGCCAAGGTTCGTCATCGTCATCTCCGCCGATGCCCAACAATGCGGCCAGACCCCCCGACAACGCCATGGCCATAATGCCCTCAGTCACGCGCCGGACCTTGGCGTCATCGTTCAGGCTGCCCCAGTTATACGCCGTGGCCATGATGCCAAGCGGCGTCTTCCTGATACCAGTCTTGAAGATGTTGATCGGCGTGCGTCTGAACGGCATGGTGTACGCGAAGCCAGTGTCACCCACAGCTTTCGACAGAGTTTCAGCCTTGTCGCTCATCTTTTCTTGAAACGTCAGACGCATACCCGTATCAAGCGCCTTGGCCCAGGCGTCCGATCCCAGGTCACCCACCTGCCCGGAAATATGCTGCTCAAGCGCGTCCCCGTCCAAGCCCTTGGCCTTGCCCATACGATACGCTTGCGCCCCGGCCTCCATTTGGCCGAACAAGCTCTTGGAAAATTCGTCCATAGCCAGCAGGGCGCGTAACGGAATGCGGACGATCCGGCCTTTGGTCCCGGATATAGACGCCGTATTGTGCTGGCTCGCGTAGCCCAGATCGAGCAGTCCGGGAAGGTTGTTCCGGTTCTTGCGATGGAATTTGATATCCTCCTGAAACGCCGATTGCTCAGTGCGGTATGCGAGCATAGCGTTCTGGACGGCTCGAACGAAGCCCGGCCCCATGCCGCGCAGAACATACCGCATCTCGCCCCACTGTGCCCCCTCTTTCTTGCCCATGGCTGTGTTGACCAAGATCTGTAGCGGACGCTCGACAAAGAATTCCAAAGCGCCGCTCAACATATTGGAGGACATGTTTACCACGTTCGTTTGAGGCCCGCTCAAGAGCGAGCTGATCCAATACTCATAGACAGCATCTCTGTACGTAGCCCTCCGGCCCTGAAGCGTTCGGATGAAAGTCACCGCATCCTGAACCGTCGGGTTCGCCAAAGTCTGTTCTTCCGGCTTGAGCTTTTCCAGCCGGTCGAGCAGGTCAGCGATCTCGATGTTCTTCCGAGCAAGTTCATCGAGCAGCGCCTGAATCTCGGCCCGATGCTGCTGCATCCAAAAGGCGTGCAAGTGTTTCAGCTTGCGCAATTCGTCTTTCAGTTCGTCGGTGAGGTTTTCCGCGCCCTTGATCTTCTTGATGTCCGCATCAATCTTGTCCAGATTCTTCTTGACCTTGCCCGTCGGCGCAGCCATGCCCAACGCGATGGCCTGTAACATCCGCTCGTGCGGCGTCTGCCAGCGGTCACGTCGCGCAGCCATGGCCCGCCCCAGTTCAGTCCCGCCGCGAATGAATCCGCGGGCTAGTTCGGTCAGGTGGTCCCAGTCATTCGCCGCGAGCGCCTCAGCGGCCACGTCGTTCATGACATCGATAGCCCGGAACGTCTCGGCGTCATTCAGTTCGCGCCCAGATGACATCGCCTGAGACACGGCGTCCGGGTCCAGCGTGTCGGCTATGGCCTGCACCTCGTCCCACGTTCTGGACTCAGGAGTCCCCATGTCGGTCTGAACGTTCCGCACTGCCCGGCGAGCGTCCGGCGTCTGCCCCGGGTTCGCAAGCTCGGGACGACCAGGGGAATCCTTTCCAGAGGCGGTGTCCGAAGCTGCGGACTTCAGACTGAACCTAATGTCGTTTGAGTTTTTGTTAAACCGTTGCGACAGCGGGATAACCTCACCGTTTTCGTCGTAGGTGACGGGGTCAGCTAATTTGACTCTAGATGGGTCGTATACACGCAAGACTGGCGAAAAGTGCATATTTTTACTAAAAAAAACAACGGCATCCGGTTCCCCTTTTTCAAGATCAAATTCTAGCGATTTTGCAAACGGAAACTCGTGCTGTCCAAAAGTGTTGTCTACAACGTTGTTGATCCGTATGAAGTACCTGCCTGTTTTTCCAAAAGGCTTAGAGTCTTTTTCGTTTAACGCAAACCATGACTCTGGGTAGAATATATTAAACTCCATTCTCGTGCCGTGGTAGACCGGCCCAACCGTATATCCCCCCGCCTTAGCCGCTGAATCCACCATGCGCTGCGCGGTGTCCATATCCCCGCTTCGAACGGCGGAGAGGTAGGCTTCGTCGCCCGCCGCCGTCCGGTCGGACGCGACCGAGAACCGGGGCTTGTCTTCCGGTTCAGAATGTGGTATATTGGATGTGGAGGGATTAGTCATGGATGCCGCCGAAGCCAAAGAGTTTGCCGAGTCTGCGGGCAAGTTTATCTTGTCGGACTTCTCCAATGCGGACATCAGTTCGCTGACTGAATCCGAGATGGCAACGTTGCGCGAGCTGGCCGACGTGGGGTGCCAGAGCCTCTTCAATAGTTCCCTTCTCGAAGCAGAGGCATTGGCTGAAAGGACCGGCATCAGCTTAGAGGATGACTTCTTGATCACCATGGCCGAGACTGGCTTACTTGCCATGGCT
>CAIZGN010000188.1 GCA_903932505.1 Candidatus Hydrogenedentota bacterium | reverse complement strand
GGATGGTCGCCTTGCATCATCGTTTCCTCGTTATAGCCACTGGCGAGAATGACTGGAAGGTCAGGGACAATTTTCCTCAACGCGTTCAGGGTTTCCCAGCCGTCCATGCGCGGCATGGAAAGGTCACATAGGACGCAACGGATTTCCCTCCGGTGTTCCAGGAACACATCCACCGCTTCCACACCATCTTTGGCGGTGAGCACGTCAAATCCAAAACGCGCAACCAAGCTGCCAGTCACTTTTCGAAGCATTTCCTCGTCATCAACCACCAGCACGGTGCCATGCCCCGAAAATCCCCGTTCCTTGGGTGCCGTTTCTGTAGGCTGCGGGATTTGCTCCTCCAACATAGGGAAATAGAAACGGAAAATGCTACCCTGGCCCACTTTGCTTTCCACGGTGATAATGCCGTCGTGCGAGCGCGTAATTCCAAAAACAGTGGGCAATCCCATCCCGCGTCCGGTGAACTTGGTGGAGAAGAATGGGTCGAAAAGTTTTTGGATATCGGTTGCCGGGATGCCGCATCCAGTGTCAGATACTTCGAGGCAGGCATAGTTGGTGTGGTTAGTCTGTGCGTCAATGGGAAAGCGGTTAATCTCGGCAATGTGTGAGTCGAGGCACTCTTTTACCGTCAAAATAATACGACACGGAGCGCCTTCGGCGGCCTCTGCTGCGTTGGTGATGGTGTTCACCAAGAGTTGCTGAATCTCCCCATCGTTTGCGCGAATCAAGTACCTGAAATTGGATAAATTCGATTCCAATTCCACGTTTTTGGGAAGGAAAGACTGTATCAGCGGAATATTCTTGCGACAGATGGTGGAAAGATTTAAGGGCATCTGCTCTTGAAACGACTTCCCGAGGTAGGTAAGCATCAGGCTACTCAACACCGAAGCTTCATGGGCCGCTTGCATGGCATTGGAGACAATCTCGAAACAGTCGGTTTGTGCCGGTAAATCCTCCAGCGCAAGTTCCAGATTGCCCATCACACCCATAAGCTTGTTGTTGAAGTGGTGCGCTACCGCCCCCGCCATGCGACCCAAGCTCTCCGATTTCTGGAGTTGGTGGTCCCTCACTTCGAGCTTTTTCTTCTCATCCTCATTCCTCTTGCGCTCGGTAATGTCGCGGGCGATTTCCACTACTTGGATAATCTTCCCGATTGCATCACGAACCGGTGTTGAAGTAAGTTCGAAGATTCTGTCGGCACCCAAGGTTGTTATCGCCCCCACATGCTCACCGGATGCAGCTTCTCCTGTTTCAAAAACCTTCTTCGATGGACAGTCAGAACAGATGGAGTCCCTTTGTCGAAATAATTCGAAGCAAGTGCGGCCCGCAGTCGTCTCAAGCGGCCCAAACCATTCCACAAAGGAATCGTTGTACCAGACGATTGTATAATCTGGATTGATTATGGACATTCCGATGCCTGCTGACTTCGCGACGGAATTGAGCAAATCCTTGACTTCAAGTGCGTCCTGCGCTTCCTTCTGCCGGGTGATGTCGCTGACCACGCCCAGCGCACCGTCAAAACTTCCGTCTTCGGCATAAAGGGGTGTCGTGGCAATGCGCGTCATTACCTTTTCGCCGGTTTTGCTTATGAAGAGGAATTGATGCGGTTCGCTCACACCATCTTCACGACGCCTCTCCAGTTCCTTTGCGCGCACAACCCATTCCGCATCCCCGAATGCATACCAGCTGCGGCCGATCATTTCCCCGCTCGAATACCCCAGCATCTTTTCGATGGCGGGATTCACATAAGTGGTTGTAAAATCCTTATCAAGAAGCCAGAAACCTTCGGCGGCCTTTTCCACAAGCACGGAATAGATTTCTTGGGTTCCGATCTTGAGCTTCAGTCCCAGAAGGTTCTCTTCGGCCTGTTTACGTTCGGTGATATCGGCATGGGTGCCAAACATCATCAGTGGTTGTTCGTCGTTGGTGCGGGTGATGACGCGGCCACGATCGTGAACCCAGATCCAGGCCCCGTCCTTGTGCTTCATTCGGCATTCGCAGTCGTAATAGGGCAGATCGCCCCTGAAGTGCTGCTCCAACAAGGTGGCGGATCGCGTCAGATCATCGGGATGAACGAATGTTTCCCATGTCTTGATGCTAACAGGGCCCAACTCATCGAGTGTATAGCCTATGATCTGAGCCCAAACCTCGTTGAAAATCGTTTCCCCGGTCTGAATATTCCATTCCCAAGTTCCGACATGGGTGCCTTCAATGATACCCTCCAGCCGCCTACCCTGCTCCACCTGCATCTCTTCCGCCCGTTTGCGCTTGCTAATGTCCACACACGAACCAACATAGCCGAGAAAGACCTCATCCGGCGTGAAACGAGGGGATCCGATATCCAACACCCAACGATACTCACCATCGGCGTGTCGCAGACGATACTCCATGCTGAATTCGCGTTGGGCATTGAATGCGCCAAGGTAGATATCCTGACACTTTTGGTAATCGTCTGGATGAACCCCTTCCGTCCAACCATTGCCCAATTCCTGCTTAAGTGTGCGACCGGTAAAATCGAGCCATCGTTGATTGAAATAATCACACAACGCGTCTGTGCCAGATTGCCATATCAACACCGGCGCGCTATCCGCCATACTTCGAAAGCGTGCTTCGCTCTCGCGCAAGGCATCTTCGGACCGCTTGCGCTCCGTGATATTGCTCATTACGATCCGATACACGATATTGCCGTCTTCCTCGAGTGCCATGGAGATTGTCAGGTGCGCCCAGAATTGGGTGCCGTCGTTCCTGACCATTCTCAACTCATACTCCTGCGCCTCTCCTGTATCAGAGGCTTTTTTCTGGGCCCAATAATGAATGTCCCGATCTTTGTTCAGAATAAAATCGTAGAACAACCGCTGGGTGAACACACTTCTGGGCGTTCCCAGCAGGGTCGCCGCCGTCAGGTTGATTTCCTGGACCGCCCCATTCGCGCCCACCGTGGCATAGCCCACCGGGGCCAGATCATAAAGGTCGAAATAGCGTGAACGCAGCGCATCCAGTTCCACCTGCGTCCGTCTCAACTCCTCGTTCTGCAATTCCAATTCAATCTGATGGACCTGCAGTTCGTGGATGACATCGGGGTTTTTCTCAGGCGGCCCGGAGAATTTATCCAAAGCAATCGCTTCAGCCTGTTGGCGCAGCAGTGCCTTGTCTTCCGGCGATTTATCCTTGATGCTCATGGGAATACTCCGAGTTGACACCAAGGCGTGGTGTTGCGGTGGGCAGGCTTACGCATGAGGAGGAGGGCATATAGATGGTCCAGAGGTCGGTCAGATGCTCTTGGACCTGACTGTGAATGCGGCTCGTGGCTGAAGAGCAATCTCTTATGTGACAGCCTCATGGCGCGGCACAATATTTCCCGAGTATTTCCCGAGTATTTCCCGAGTATTTCCCGAGAGTCTACGGATTAACAACATAATTGACCCCACCAGTTTGCGCTAGTGCTAAATATGCATGATCAGACTACAGTATTCCCAGCGATAAGTCAATCCTGGTTCTCTTCGCAGGCTTCCTGATTAACTGGCGCGGATCGTGCAACAGCCTGAAGGACTCGACCCCACCTGTGTTCCCGCGCTACTCGCACAGGTGCGCGACTGTATTCTCGCGCAAGCACAGTGCGACGTTCCTCCCTCGGCCGATGCCCAACGTATTGCCAAGCGTTTGAGTGAATATGGCGCAGCCTACTTCGAGTTCATCATCACCCCAAAGCTCGAACCAGCCATCCGTTTCGTGATCATCGACCTCCACATCACCCAAGGAACCCATGGCGAAAACGGCTGCCGCTGGTCCGAACGAATCTGAACCGTACTGGCCTCCTGCGCTCTTCAAGGAAGATCCGCCTTCGACTACCTTGTCCAAGCCGTTCAAGCAGACTTCAACGGACAACCCAGTCCCACGTTGCTATTCAATCTCACATAATCCCCACAATCCCGTGAACGAGTACCGCGCGATAAAGCCAAGGGTAAAGGGAAACAGATCAAAGGGTAATAGGTCGACAGTCCATAGCGCTATGGGGTCCGCACGATTCGAAACCCGATGCTGCTGTCCTTGATATCCGGGGCGTTGTAGTAGCGCTGCGCAGGACGGCAGTTGGTCGCAGCATTGCCCCAGCTACTGCCACGAAGCACCCGGAACGGGCCCCTGGGGGAATCTACCCACGCCGTTCCGTCCGTAGGCACGCCAGCATCGCTGTACCAGTGAAAATCGTCCTCGCCCCACTCCCACACGTTTCCGCTCATGTCGTACAACCCGAAAGCATTTGGCCCTTTCCCGCCCACATCGTACGTCTGCCCCCCGCTGTTTCCCAAATACCAAGCGTAAGCACCAATCAGCGTATACTCTGGGTCGTCGCCCCAGTGGAACCGGGTTGTACTCCCCGCGCGGCACGCATATTCCCACTCCGCCTCCGAAGGAAGACGCATCGTCGCCGACCCCTGGACCGTGGCCGTAATATAGGTATTCAGTGTCGCGATAAACGTCTGGGTATCGTTCCAAGACACCTGCTCGACCGGTCGATTGTCCGTATTCGCATTCCCCGCGTTCACGCCCTGGAAATATGAGGGATTCGCCCCGCTCATCACCGCCTTCCATTGTTCCTGTGTCAACTCATATTTACCCATCCAGAACCCTTGAGAAACCGTCACCGAATGTTGCGGGTCTTCCAAATAGTAGCTGTCCTGCTCGCCCGCATACCTGCCCATCATAAACGTACCTGCCGGGATCCAAACCATTTCCAGCGCTACGCCTCCGGGAAGCGTAGTCGTCTGCGTCTCAGGTTCGCCTTCATTGCCCGAACCGCCTTGTGTAAAATCGATTTGCGCACAAGGCGCCCCTCCCCCCGGCGACGTCACAATCGTGGCTGGACGCCCGATGACATATACCGCGATGGCCGCGTTCTCAGGCGCACTCATCTTGTAGTACCCGTCCGCGTCTGTGACTGCCGTAACACCCACAGAACTGTACACAGTAACGCCGGAAACCCCAACGCCGGACGCTCGCACATAGCCCTCGATGCACGACGGGAAATAGCGCGCAAAATCCCGCACCGACACGCAACCGCCGATCGAGCACACCACGCCGCAATTGGCCGGCACGGTGACGTATTCGCTGTCCACGGCCAGCGCCGCCAAAGGCCATACCACGCTCACGCGCACAGTGGAATTGCATTTCACATCCATGCAGTATTGTCCATCGGCGGCGGTCGTGGTGCTGCTGGTTCCATTGTAGTCCACCCCTTGGGCATACACCTGCGCGCCGGACACCGGGCTCCCAAACTGGTCCAATACCTTGCCGCCCACACACTGCTTCTCGTTGATCGGCCGGTCGGCGTTCCACCAGCAAAGATGCGGGATACTGGATTCCCAATAGAGGCCGCCTTGTCCATCCGATTTCACCGTGCCGCTCCCCGTCTCTTCCCAGAGGCCGGTCGCTTCGTTGAAGAACCACAAGGGCACCACCTCATCCACGGCCAAACGGCTGTCGTTCAGCTTGAGGCGAATGGAACCAGGCATATTCAATTGGAGTGGTACGCCATTCTGGCGCACATCGTACTCGGCCAAGGCGAACGTCTCGATCTGAACCGTCTCGCCCGCCTTCCGGACGAGCGCCACGCCATCGAAACTCCCAGGAAACGCTTTCAACTCGTCCGCCACCGTCACGTTCAACGCCGTAATCGAGATGTCCACATTGCCCGCCACGGCTTTTCCGTCCTTCGTCACCAGCGATTTCGCCGCCAGCGTCAGGGTGTTTCCCGCCGCATCCTGCACAGTGCCGCCCGTATCGACATTCAACGTTTGCGGAGCTTCGCGCTGCTTCAATACG
>CAIZGN010000187.1 GCA_903932505.1 Candidatus Hydrogenedentota bacterium | reverse complement strand
CGCCCGTACGGAGCTGTATGTGTGCGATGAACTGTTCTTTTCTGGTACCGGTGCGCAGGTGGCTCCGGTTCGCTCGGTCGACCGCCGGGTGTTGGGCAACGGGGAACCCGGTGCGATCACCCGACGCATGCAGGAACTTTATTTCGAGGTGGTGTTGGGCAAGGTGCCGGAATATCGGCATTGGTGTACCCCGGTCTACTGAGCGTAAACGCTAATTGCACCGCAGAAAAAATCGGAGAATGGCGATGGGTATCCCTGGGTATGTCGACTATGAGCGCCGGGCGTTCTGCAAGGACGTGAGCTGTCCGGTGCAGACGCTCTTGGATGCTCAGGAGCCGGGCTCGTCCGGTAGCGAACAGGTGCGGGTCATTTGTCAGACGGCCTGCATTCACTCCACCTATGAGTTTCATCACTGGCTCATGCAGAAGGGCTACGAAGTCGTTCGGCCAGAGGCCTGAGAGCAGTCGAGCCTTTAGGAACAAAGGGATTTCCGTGATGCGCGTTGCCATGTACTACAATAATCGTGATGTCCGTCTTGAGGAAATGCCCGAGCCGGTGATCGGGCCGGGCGAGATTCTTGTTCGGGTCATGGCCAGCGGCATTTGCGGCAGTGATGTGCTTGAGTGGTATCGCATCAAGAAGGCGCCCATTGTGCTGGGGCATGAAATCACCGGTGAAGTGGCCAGCGTTGCGCCGGGGGTGACCAAATTCAAGCCGGGCGACCGGGTCTTCGTTTCGCACCATGTCCCCTGCAATACCTGCTGGTACTGCCTGCATGGCAACCATACCGTCTGCGAGACGCTCCACACCACCAATTTTCAGCCGGGCGGTTTTTCCGAATATCTGCGCGTGCCGGCCATCAACGTGGATCGTGGCACTTTTTTGCTGCCCGACGAGTTGTCCTATGAGGACGGGGCCTTTATCGAGCCGCTGGCTTGCGCCATACGCGGACAGCGAATGGCCGGATTTCAACCCGGCCAGACGATGCTTATTCTGGGCAGCGGTATTTCGGGGTTGCTGCACCTTCTGCTGGGGCGGGCGATGGGGGCGGGACGCATCATCACCACGGACACGCAGGACTTCCGGTTGGATATGGCGCGGGAATTGGGGGCGGATGCCGTGGTAAACGCCCGGGACGATGTGCCCGCGCGTATTCGCGCCCTGAATGGCAATCGCCCCGCCGACCTTGTGATTGTTTGCACGGGCGCCCTTCCTGCTTTCCAGCAGGCTCTGGCTTCCGTGGATCGGGCGGGCACGGTACTGTGCTTCGCCACGACTGACCCGGGTGTCGAACTTTCCATTCCGCTGAACGATTTCTGGCGAAACGGAATTCGTGTCTTACCGTCCTATGCCAACAGTCCGTATGATGCCGAAGTGGCTATCCAACTGCTGCGGACGGGAAAAATTCCGGTGGGCAAGATGATTACGCACCGGCTCGGGCTGGCGGAAACCGGACACGGCTTCCAGCTCATGGCTCAACCGGGCAGCTCGATGAAGATTATCATCGAACCGCAGCGGTAGCCACACGCCCTATCGTTGAACCAAACCCTCAGGCGTTGTCCGAACCGTCCAGCAGACCTTCCAGCACTTCCAGCAGGACGTCCACTTCGACGCCGTAGGCGGCGCAAACCTGGTCGATGGTCTCGAATTGCGCGATGCCGCAATGGGCGCAGCCGCCCAGATGAAACGCCGCGAATACTTCACCAACGCGGGGATGCAGTTCCATGGCTTCAGCAACCGGCATATCCGCACGAAATTTCTTTGCTTGGGTTTCCACAACAGTACCCTTTCTTTTTCGCAATTATAGTCTATCCGAAGTGAATGCGCCAAATTTCCTGTTTTGACAAGGTGCTACGAGCCACGAGTGGCACATTCATGCGCTGGCCCCATCTTCAGTCAGTCCCAATCCCAGTAAGCGGTTGGCGTTTCTCCACATGATTTTTTCGAAGACCGAAGACTCAATCTGTCCTTCATCGCGCAAGCGGGTGAGCCACTGCACATGCTGCGGGTCGTTGCTGGGGGAGCAGAAATCCAGGCCGAGCATGAGCCGATCTTGGAATTCGTTCATGAAATCGAGGCCGAATCCGGGGTCCCGGGTGAGCGCGTTGAAGCCACTGCCGGCCGAGATATCGCCGTGCAGACCTGGGTATTTCTGGAAGAGCCGGGGCAGCGTGCCGCCGGGCGTGACTGGTCCCTTGGGATATCCGTTTTTCTCCTTGGGGCTGAGGTCGCCGCTCATTTCCGACCAGAAGGCCTGGCTGTGCCCGAACATGACGAGGTTGGGGAAACGGTCGAGCACATGCTCGAGTCCCGGCAAACCAATCTCGTCGATGACCCCGTAGCTGTTTCCGTCCGGGGTGATGGTATGAAAAGTCACGGGCAGTCGGAGTCGAGCCGCCGATTCCAGCAGGGTCAGCATGGGATGGCTGGTCCAGGGGATACGCGCTGTCAATTCGCCGATTCCCTTGCAACCTAGGGTCTTGTACTGCTCCAGCAGAAAATCAAAATCCTCGCTGTTGATTTCCAGCGGATGCTTGGCCAGCCTCGGGTCGATGTGGCAGAAGGGAATGAAACGCCCGGGGTACTTGGCGCACACATGCAGCACTTCGCCGATGCTTTGCGTTTCGGCGGGACACTCGGCGCTGTTGAGCGGCAGAATAACGGCCTTGTCGACTCCAAGGCGATCCATGACCTCAATCTGCTGCTCGGCGGACATGAAGGCGGTGGCGGCACCGGGGTAGGGGCGGATTCGGGGATCCATATACACATGCGCGTGGACATCAATGATCATCGCGTAAACTTCCTTCAATCATTTAGCAAGAGGAGCGGAAAGGCTCCTTCGCTATTGTGGCACAGGCAACAGGGTTGTCGCGAGAATCCTCGCCGGGCCAATCCATCCGGACGGCTTGAGGGGATCGTCCTTCTTCCACAAGCGCCATGTGGAAAACGTAACACGGCCACTTGGGCTGGGCTTCTGGTCGAGCACCCACTGCGGCCATGCCTTGAGGTTGCCCTCCGGATTCCGCTCGCTGTCCTCGGGCAGTTGTTCGTCGCCGATGAGGCGGTTGACCCAAAGATTGGTCACCGCCACCTCCAACGTGTTTTCGCCAGCCTGCGCAACTCCGCCTATATTCACACGGAAAGGCGGTGCCCAAAGGGTGCCGAGTGGTTTTTCGTTGAGGGTAACGTCCGCGATTACCTGGATTTCACCCAGGTCGAGATATAGACCGGTTTGGGGTTGAATCCAATCAGGGGGAAGCTGAAAGGTCTTTCGGTAGACGGCCGTTCCGGAAAAGTACTTGATCCCGTTGTCGGTGTGTTCATTCCAAGGAATTAAGCGATCAAAGACCGCCTTTTCGGGGGCACCCAATCCGGGTGGAAACGTGATATCCCACGGGCCTTCAATCGTGAGGGGCTTGGGAGGGGCGGGAACGCTTAGCGACCGGCTCTTGCCGTCCGCTGTGCGAATGTCATAGGTTCCCGGCTGCCAGGCCTCGAGCGTGCCCGCGCCTTGTGCTGCGGGGTGCAGATCGAGCACATGATCGGCATTCACCGAGGGCGGAGGCACCAGCGTGATGGTTTCCGAATCGGTTCCGGACACGGTGTTTTTTGTGCCTGCGGCGGTGTACTCGATGGTGGCGGTTTTTACTACATTCACGGCCGGATCATCGCCCGCCGCCAAGGCAGTCACCTGAAAACTGAATTCGCCCGCTTCGGTCAGACGCTGCACTTTTTCACGGACATCACGGCTGCGTGCCGCATCGCCCGGCACGCCATAGACGGCCTTCTCAATCACCACGGGCGGCGCATAGTCCGGTAGATGGAGGGTTTGCGGATCCTGCCCTTGGACAACGATGGCTTCTTTGCCCACCGTATACTCGATACGCAACGTTTTGAGTTGGCCGGGAGCGGGGTCGGCGGTCAGCGCAAAGGGTTCCACGGGGAAACTGCGTTCGCCGTCATTCACGCGGGTCTGCACCAGTTCGCGGACATCCCGGCTTTTTGAGGGATCGCCGGGAATGCCGTAGGTCGCTTGTTGCACCGTGAACTTTGGCCCGGACTCGATACGGGGAAGAATCGGGGCACCGTCCCGAGTGACGGCTACGACATGGCCGGGATCCGGTTCTCCTGGACGGAACAT
>CAIZGN010000186.1 GCA_903932505.1 Candidatus Hydrogenedentota bacterium | reverse complement strand
GACCCGAATTTCCCCACCTATTTCGAACGGCACTTTCTCTATGAACTCACCGAGGGTGCGCAATTCCAGCCGTGGCTGCTGGTCACCCGCCTATACTACACCCTCCCGATGGGCTTGGGTTTCCTGGCTTTCTCGGAAATGATGCGCGTCTTCGGGGAGGTCAATGGTTGGCGGTTCCTACGCGCTTTGCCTGTGCTCTCTCTCGCTTGCTGGGCCAATGCCCGCTTTGCCGGTCCTTACCTTCTGCTGGCCGTGCTGTGGCTGGTGTTGGAACGGGACGCTCCGTTTCGAAAACGCGTACTTGCGGCGGGCGGCGTCTTCGTGGCGGTTGTTCCTGTGGCCGCCTGGGTCGCCCACATGGCATGGTCGCGCCCCGAACTGGCATCGGCGGTGCCCCAAGGAGGCGGCGCCTCTATTTGGTTCACCGCTTTCCTGAGCGCCGCATTCTTTTATCTCTGGCTGGTGCCGGGAACACTGGTTAGCTCCATCCCTTCCATGCCCGTCCCTCTGCGGGTGGTGGCTTGGATGTCGATGGGCTACGCGGGTGCATTTGGGGCGGCATTGGGCCTCTACTACGTGTATTACGGCAACGTGTTGGCTTGTTATGATTCAACCGCTGCGATACATGTAAGCGGATTGGCGCTGCTGGGCCTTCCGTTCGGACTGGTGGCAGGCGCACTGGCCGAGCGGACACGTCATGGACGCCAGACCGAACATAAGCCTTCTGGGACGATGTCGCCGGTGGCCTGGTTCTCGCTCTGGTTCCTCGCGCTCTTCTGTCTGGGCATATCCGCCTTGGGAGAAGGGGCCTTGGTGGAATTTGCGAGGAATCGGGTGAAGGTCTTGCTCGGCCTTCCATTGGCGGTGCTGGCCGCTGCCGGGCTTCAATCGATCGGCGCGACACATCCCCGTCTTGCCCGTACCGGCTTGGGCGTCATGCTGATGGCAGGCGTTGCCTCCATGAGCGTGGCATGGACAACCACCCACGGTCCCTTGGGCTATCGTGGTCTACAGCGGCAGTTCCCTTGGACCAAGAACCTGTTTATGAGCGAGGCCGACGCCCATCTCATTGAACGTGTCCCGAAAGGCGTTGTTCTCGCTCCGGCGCTCGGGTCGCCCCTTTTCGGTGATGTCATTGTTCAGCGTTCCGGTTACGCCACGGTATACGGCAATCCCACCCTCGATTTTTCGCGTGAATTCACACCAGACGTGCGCGCTCGCGTGACGGAGTTCTTTCAAGCGGGCACGAGCGAAGCATCCCGCCGCGCCTTGGTCGATACTTGGAGCGTGAACAGCGTGTATTGTCCGGACACCGTGCCGGTGGAATCTGCGGCGATCGCGGAACTGCGTGCTTTGCCGTGGGTGCGAGAAATTGTAGAGGAAGGCCGGGGGGTGGTTTTTGCCGTGCTTCCCGCAGGGGCATAGCGCGGCATCCTCGTCCCCTGAAAAAATCTTTGCGCCGGGCGCTGACAATAGGTATGCTAGGGCGATTAAAGAGTTGCGGGCCGACCCCGCGAGTGTGGAAACAACCAATCATTCTTGGAGGATACACGGAATGGCAAAGGCAGCAGCGAAAGCGGATAGCACAAAGGGCAAGTACCGGTTCTCATTTGGACCTTGGAACATCGACGAAGGCTCAGATCCTTTTGGACCCACGGTCCGCAAGCCCGAAGCACTGGCGAAGAAAATGAAAATCTGCAAGGCACTGGGATTCCAGGGCATGCAGTTCCACGACGATGACGTGGTGCCCGATATCGACACCAAATCTGCCGCGCAAATCGAAAAAGAGGCCAAGGCCGTCAAACGCATGCTCGACGCCGAGGGACTCATCCCCGAATTCGTCGCTCCCCGCCTTTGGTTCTCCCCGAAGACCATCGACGGTGCCTACACCAGCAACAACCCCGGAGACCGAAAGTACGCCGTGGAGCGCAGCAAAGTCTCCATCGACATCGCCAATATCGTTGGTGCCAAGTCCCAGGTGCTGTGGCTTGCCCGTGAAGGTTCCTACATCCGTGAGAGCAAGAACCCCCGCGTCGAGGTGCTGCAGATCCGCGACGCCATCAATGCCATGCTCGCCCATGATAAGGACACCATCATCCTCATCGAGCCCAAGCCGAATGAACCGGTCGACAGTGCCATCATCCCCACGCTTGGTCATGCCATCGCCCTTAGCTACATCACGGATGACCCTTCCCGCGTTGGCGTGCTCTGCGAAACTGCCCACTCGATCCTCGCCGGACTCGACCCCTCTGACGACATGGCCTACGCCCTTGCGCACAACAAGCTCAAGAGCGTCCATCTCAACGACCAGGGCGGACTGAAGTTCGACCAGGACAAGTCCTTCGGCTCCTACAATCTCCGTCGCGCCTTCAACCAAGTGCGCGTCCTCGAAGAATACGGCTACGGCAACGACGGCGAATGGATCGGTCTGGACGTCAAGACCATGCGCACCCAAAAACAACCAGTCAACACCAAGCACCTCAGCAACAGCCTCGCCACCTTCAAGATGTTGGTGGAAAAAGTCCGCACCCTTGACCGCAAACTCGAAGAACAGCTCATCAAGGATCGCGACTACGAAGAACTCGATCGCTACCTCATCTGCCACCTGACTGGCACCCGCTACTAACCAAAATCAAAGTCGGGGACGTCGTCAAGACGTCCCCGACTGCCAAACACCTTCACTATCCCGTAACGCAGGCATCTTGCCTGCCTTCCCAAACGCGCTTCGCCATCCCCAAAAAGCGTGCCACGACTTCCGCGTTCTCAAACCACTCCTGCCCATTCATATACGTCCGCGTCCTGCCATCAAAAGGCCTCCACCAGTGTTCCGGGATTGCCCCAATCCCATACACCGCCCCGAAAATCGAACCCGCTGTCGCTGCTGTGCAATCATTGTCCAGCCCGAGCGCGACCGTCGTTCCCACGGTCTTCGTGAAATCATCCCCGCCCAACATCAGCCCAAAAACGGTGAGACACGCGTTGTTGTTCGTATGTACCGAATGCATCCTCGAAAAACGAGCATCCACCGCCTCTCGACCTTCGCGCCATCCCTTCAACTGCCCCCCCGTCTCCAAAGCCCAACGAAGGTCCCGCGCCAGACGGCAATCCGCCGGAATTTCACTCAGTCCCGCCTCCAGTGCTGCAACCGGTGAATCCAGTGCAAAGGCCGCAGCAATCGCCGCCGAAAAGTACATTGCGCCATAAATGCCGTTTTGACGGTGCGACAGATGCGCGTCGCGATACGCCAGTTCGGCCGCTTTTTCGGGCCAACCCGGCGCGGTATAACCCCAAGGATCACTGCGGATATCGGCTCCAATCCATTCTTGAAACGGATTGTTCTTTACACCGGACTTTTTTGCTGGGCACCCGTTCCGCAGATTCTCCAAGGCGACCTCCTCCGCCGTGCACGCCATGGGCAGATACTTGAGCCATGCCTCACCCACTTGTTCCGTTGTAAACGCCGGCCCATACGTTTCTAGAATGAGTAGCCCCAGCAGGGTGTATGTCAAATCATCATCGACCGGGACCGCCTCGATTTGCCCACGCAGGTAGTGCCCCATCGGATCCTTCCCATAGCGGATTTCGTCGGGTTGCGGATGCGTCCTCCAATAGTCCGTCGGAGGAAAATCCATGCCCCCTTTCTGCGCCAGTGACTCCATCGCCTCGATGCTCCAGTTCTCCACCGGAACCCCCAGTGTGCAACCCGCCGCCCGGCCCAACCACGCCCCGAGAAGACGATTTTCAAGGCCCTCGATCTGCAGCGAATCCCAATATCGTCGTGGTCCCACCGGGCGCAGCGCGCGAATCTTCCCCAAGGCGTTTGGTTCCCGGGCCAAAGCCTTTTTGCCGGGTTCAGTCTTCACCAACGCCTTCCGCGCCTCCTTCAATTCCTTGCGCAGACGCTTGATGATGGCCGCAGTGTCCACCCCCTGTTCATGTCTCAGGTCTGCCCAAAGCGAAACAGACTCCAACAGGGGCAACAATTCTGGATGATATGACATAACTCCCTCTCCTAGTAAAAAGGCAGTATATCACGAAAAACAACAAGGGGAGGGCAGACATCCTCGGCTGCCCAAAAAACATCACTCTCCCGTAACGCAGGCATCTTGCCTGCCTCCCCGCCAGGTGCTTTTCACCCACCCCATTCGCTAAGATCTCAGGGTGCCTCGTCAAACGCTCAAAGGCCTTCGCACGAAGGCCACCGGAGAAAACTACATGAATTTGCTCAACATCGGCTTGCTGCTCTTGACCGCTGCGATGGATACCGCGCCAGCCAGCTATACCGTCGCCTGGAAACTGGATACAAGCGCCCCGCCTGTGGGCGTTACTCTGTTTCCTGACGCGGCCCATCCCGCTGGATTCATCACCGCCGCAGGAAAGGATTTGATTCGCGTCAATGCCCAAGGCGCCATCGTGTGGAAAATTGCATTTGATAAGCCCATCGCCGCCTTGCCCGCTGTGGGCGATGTAGATGCGAAGAACGGCGCGGAGATTGTGGTCATTCTCAACGACGGTACCGTGGTCTGCGTGAATGCCGATGGGGCCACCAACTGGATTCGTCCGCTTAACACACCGGCCGACTCCTTCGACTTCGCGGTTATCGGCGAAATCGAGAACGCCCCCGGCTTGGAGGTGCTTGTCGGCCTTTCGGACGGCTGGCTCAACTGTCTAGGCGCGGACGGAACTATCCTGTGGCGTTTCTTTGGCGACAAGTCCCGTGTGGGGCCACCGCTCATTGCAAATGTCGTCGGCACATCCTGCAACGAAATCGTCTACGGCACCGATAACGGCAACGTCTACGCGCTATCCGGGCATGGTGAGGTACTATGGCGCTTCTCCGATGGTGCGCCCTACGGCCGTTCTGGGCCCAATGCCGCTGACCTGGACGGGGATGGAAAAGTCGAGGTATTGATCACCCGGAGCAATACTGGCTTGGAACGTTGCCTGGCCGCTCTCGATGGAGACACCGGTGCTCTTAAATGGCGCGCTCCCAGTGAACAGCAGTCCTATTGTTCTAATTCCATAGTGGATCTGGACAACGACGGCAAGCACGAGGTCATTTTCGCCGACAAGGGGAACTGGGTCTACTGCGTCAACGCGGACGGTACGGAACGCTGGCGCACACAACTGTGGGGCCGTGGCATATTCTTTGCCCCGGCCGTGGGCGATACCAACGGCGATGGCCGCCCTGAGATTCTTGTGGGCGTGCGCGACATCGATCCTGCTGTTGCTGCCTGTGCCTTCCGCCTGGGAAGCGATGGAGCTATCATCGACCGCCTCACAATCGGGGCAAGTGCCAACGCCTCCCCCGTATTGGCTGACCTCGATCAGGATGGAATCCTGGAGGGAATCTTCTGCACCAGCGGTCCCAACGCCGTGCAAGCCCTTCGATGGAATGGCGGGGGGGAGGTGCAATGGGCCTGCATGCGCGGAGAATCGACCAACAATGCCGCAGCCCCCGCGCTGGACGCTGGCACCACGGGCGGCACGCCATGGGATGGTATGGTTGAGGAAAAAATCGCGTACTACGGAGAAAATGAAACCCGGCTTGAATGGGAGAACCCCGCACCCAAAGACGCCTTTATCGAGTTCATGCCATTTCGTTCCAATCCCGTAGGCTCCGAAATCGTCATCACGCCGATCCCGGAGTTTGCGCGCAATTGTACGGTGCGCTGGAATTGGAACCTACCCGGTACAGAAGTGCTCGTAACAGCCCGACTCATGGCCTCTGGCTCCTCTGAAACCCTGAACCTTCATGCAATGAGTTTTACCGTCGCCTCGCCGGATACGTGCGACGACGAACGACTGCTCAGTACCTGTTTCCGTGCCGAACAATCCGCCCAAACCCATGGAGCCGATGCCACCCTGCTTCGCTATCGTCGCGCCGCGCTGGACGCAGAGCGCGCCGCGTTGCAAGCTGCTTCCCCTGATACCATCGCAAGAAAAGCCACTGCCCTGCGGAACCATGCCAAAGACCTGCAAGCCTTGGCCATTGGCCTGACATCGTATTGGTTCAACGGCGGGAGCGGTGACTTCATGCTCTGGCAGGATACCAATCCCTGGGATACCTTCAAGGCTACGGAGGTGCCCCGACAAATGGAAGCCTGCCCCACACTTCGCGTCCGCGCCTGCGGAAACGAACAGGAAGATATCGCCCTCAATCTTCTGAACATTACCACCGAAGCCATCAACGTGCGTTGCGTCTTCAATAAACCTGAACTCGATGGTAAGCCCGCCCAGCCCGACCCACCGTTGGCAAAACAGGTCACCCTGCGGCGTGGTGTCGCCGTGCCCGGCGATTCGGGACAGATGGTACTCGATGCCCTCCCCGAACTCGACGGCTCGCACACCATCACCCTTGCACCCGGTGAAGTCAGTCAGCTGTGGCTCGTCGTCAACACCGAAGGACTCGCGCCCGGAGAGCACAAACTCGACCTTCACCTCGCCTCCCTCGGTCGCCCCATGACCCTGCACACCATCCCCCTCACCTTGGAAGTACTCCCCATCGAACTCCCCAAAGGTGTCTATGCCCAGATGAACTGGGTTGGCATCGATCCTGATACCACCTCCGACGCACAACTCAAGGACATGCTCGACCACGGCATCACCGTTGCTTACGGCCCCAACCTGCCAGCTATTCCTGTGGACAAAGACGGCAACCCTGCAGGCACGGTGGATTGGACCCACGCCGATACCGCGCTCCAGCGTGTGCCCGACTACTTTCAGTGCCTCTTTCCCGCGCCGCCCACACCCCAATGGCCTGAAGGTATCAGTGCCCCGACCGAAGGTCCCGCCTTCGAACAAGCCTTCAAAACCTGCCTCAGTGCCATGGCCAGCCATCTCCAATCCGTCGGCTGGAACTACGAACGCTGGGGACTGTATCCCTACGACGAACCTTGGCTCACAGGATTCACGCTCGTCAAACCATTGCGCGACTACTGCCAGCGCGTCAAAGCAGTAGACCCCAAGGTGCGCATGTATGCCGACCCTGCCGGGCGTGTTCTGCCCCAATTCCTCGAGGAGTTTAAGGGACTCCTCGACATCTTCCAGCCCGAGATGAACCTGCTCAAGCGCGACCCGGCCCTGCTCAAATGGTGCCAGGACAACGCGCCCACCCTCTGGGCCTACGAGGCTACCGGTCCGGGGAAAGACCTGCTCCCCCTCGGCTACTACCGCTCCTACGCCTGGATCGCATGGCGACTCGGCCTCAAAGGCGCGGGATTCTGGTGCTACAAATACGCCGACGCCTACTGGCCCCTCGAAACCACCGACTGGTCCGTCGTCTATCCCGCAGAGGGTGGCGTGTCTCCCTCACGACGCTGGGAAGCCACCCGCGACGGACAAGAAGACTACCGTCTGTTCTACGTCCTGCGCGAGGAGATCAAACAAGCCCGAGAGGCAGGAAATACCGAATCCGGCAACCGCGCCCAAGCTCTGCTCGACCAAGCCATCGAAGACATCATTGGCGCGCAACTCACCACCATCGACGAAATAACCAGACAAACTCGGGACTACGAACTCGACTATACCAAGCTCACCGACTACCGGGAGAAGATTGAAAACGAAATACGGAGCCTGCGTACGGGCGGCGGCTGAGAAAAAGTTGCGCAAGCTCCCCAAAAAATGCTATATTTTCCGCCGTTGCGAGAGCGGCATACCCGACCACAGGTTACCGAGTCCGCATACGCATGAGACCACCATTCATGCGTCCCCATCGTCTAGCCCGGCCTAGGACACCGCCCTTTCACGGCGGCGACAGGGGTTCGAATCCCCTTGGGGACGCCATTCTATTTTGGAATGCCCCAGCATGCTAATCGTTGAAAAAACGTTGGTTTGCTGGGGTTTTTCGTTGTCTTCCTGTTCCACAGGCATAGAACACTCCTTGACCACTATGCTGCCAGCGAATGCCGGAAAATGCACGTTTTTGCCGTTGTGGGGTGACCAAATAGGTGACAATGCGGTAGGGGCATTTTGGCCCGCTTGTGCGGCTTGCGCTTCGGCGTTTTGGGAGCCGCCCAAAGGCATGGGTGGAAGGCGATCCAGCGCACCGCGTGTATCAAGGGTGGTTAAATCCTGATAGGTGTTCATGGTTAGTCGGATGTCCGAGTGCCGCATGAGTGCCTGGGCCACCCGTGGAGCGACGCCGGATGCGTTCAAATGGGATGCGAAGCTGTGGCGCAAAGAATGAACATCCACCGTCCGGTTTTTGTCATCGGCCTTGGCGATACGGGCAAAGCCCAAGTCTTTGTCCAGGATGCGGGATAGGTTCTGCGGTACGCGAAGCAATGGCGCAGCAGGATCCAGACGCACCGGGACAGGGTGTCTCATTGCCTTGGCTTCGCTCTGGGCTTTCTTTAGCCTATCCACCAGAAAGGAGGCTAGTTCTGCCGCCAAGTCCGCCGGTAGGGGCAGCTCCGCCCCGCGTCGGGCCTTTTCGTCTTTCGCCTGCAATTCAAGATAGGGCTTTCCCCCAGCAAGATAAGCCCGCCCTATCGAAATTGAGCGGATCTCGTTTAGGCGAAGCCCCGTGGAAAGCATGGTTTTGTAGAGCAACGCCCTTTTCCTGCCAATCCATAAGAGCCGCTGTTTCTCGCTTTCAGGTAATTCTAGCGGCTTTTCCCCGTGGGCATAGACCGATTGCGTAAGGGGCCGCTCTTGCGCCGCCTTCAAGAGCAAGGGGATTTCTTCTGCGCTCAAAGCCCTCCGCACTCGGCGCTTGTCCGCTTTCTCGTTGGCCTTTGGCATCCCCGCGAAGTGGTTCAATAATACGCGATGCTCTTCCACCAGCCATTGCGCGAATGCCGCCACCGCAGAATGATAGATGTTCCTGCGTGCCGCGCTCATACCTTCCGTTTTTCGGGCATTTAACCACCGCTCGAAAGGGAGCCGCTCCAAGTCCCCGGGAAACACGAAGCCACATCCCGAAAAAATGTAGTCCAGTTGTTTTTTGCGATCCTTGATATGCCGTGGGGTGACACCACGAGCCCTCAAGTGCGCGAAATAGTCATCGACCTGGCCAGCCAAGGGAGCGGTTTGCCAGTCCTTCGTCGAGGCTTCAGCGGTTGATATGAAGCCAAGCCGCACTTTTTCCTCAAACTGTTCGCGCTCCATCAAAACCGAAAGCGCACCCTCTTGCGTCCGGGCACCCGTACAAATTTGCACAAGCCTGCCGTCCGCCGCCCGAT
>CAIZGN010000185.1 GCA_903932505.1 Candidatus Hydrogenedentota bacterium | reverse complement strand
GGGGGTGGCCCGAAGGGCCGGGGGATGTTGACCCCGCAGCTAAAACCCCAATCCTCATCACATCCCCACCAGACCCTTCGCTATATCCCCAAGCCTTGCTTGGCCAACAGGTATTCCTGCGAATCCTGCGGAAAAACCTCCATCATGCGCAGGTAGAGCTTGTTCAGGTGTTCCTGATCCTTAAGCTGCTCGTAACACGTGATGAGTTCGGCGTAGACATTTCCGATGCCTGACATTTGCGGGTACTCCCGGATGGCGCGTTCGTAGTAGGAGGCAGCCTTTTCCCACTGGCCGAGTTTGCGACCGTAGAGAAATCCTTGGCCGGTGAGTTGTCCGTAGATGTCCTCGCCTTCCTTGGCATTCATAATGATACGGTCGTTATTGTCGGCCTTGGCTTGGGCTTCCTCCTGCGCGGTGAGCCGTACGGCCTGTTGATCCGGCTTGAACTGATCCGGGGATAGCGAGACGGGGTTGGTGGCTGAACCCGGGGTGGCGTTGTCGCCGCTGGAAGCCGGGGGTGGTGGCGAGGAGCAGGCACCCAGCCACAGCACCGAAAGTATCAGCATCGTCCATCCCGATCGCGAAGTCAACACAGCGTACCGTCCAATCATGTTTCGTTTTCCTATGGTGATGAGGTTCAGGTCATTTCCCGCCAAGTGACTTGCTGCATGGCCAGGATGGGGTAGTTGCCGATCATGCCCAGCGGCAGATTGTCAGCCAAAGAGGGTACTTGATAGATACTGGGGACGTTTGTGCCCATGTCGAAATAACTGGCCACAAACGTGCCCATGATGTTGGATTGTTTCGTTGTCTTGATGGTGCCCATGGCATAAAACGCGCCCACAAGATTCAATTGTGAGGTGGTTCCCACATTCATATTCGTCCGGGTCATAATGCCAAAGAAATTGTTCACGGGAAAGCTGTTGGCATAGGAACCGGTGTTTCCGTTGTTGCAGGACAGGAGATTCGTATCCAACGCGACATCCTGCGTCGCCATGATGGATCCGCGTCCCGTGTAGTTCACGGTCTTGTCATTACCCTGTCCCACAATCGTCAATCCGCCGTTGATCTTAATCTGTCCGTTAATCACGAGCAGGTTGGTTGCAGGGTTGAAGTACATATAATCGTCCGTGCTGACCGGAGCCGTTGCAGCGGCGGCGTAGGCCGCGACGGCGGAGGGTGCCGCGTTCGTGCCGCCGGTTGAAAGGACATTCTTGGTGGCATTCCAGTACAGGGCGGTCTTTGCCTGGCCCGAAACATCGAGCGACAGGCTCTGGTTCAAGATGCCATCCGTTGGGTTTCCCGGGGATGCGACAAGGACTTGCGTGAAATACTCGTCGTGGGTGTAGTACTTGCCGGTGGCGTTGTTCCAGACTTTTGCGCCGGTGCCAGGGCTTCGATAGTCCGAGTCGAGGGTCGGAAAAGGCACCAGATCGCCCACATCGTACTTGTTGTTGTATCCGTTGTCACTGTAGACGCTCGTGGGCATTCCACGTCCGTCTGCGGTCGGTGTCGACTTGTTTCCGGTCCACCCATCGTTCACATAGGTGCCGTCCATCATTTCCTTGGTGGTGTTTCCCGTGGCGTTGGGCTGCCCGATTTCAGAATTGCCCGACAGACCGACAGTCCCGTTTTTCACGCGCAGATTGGCGTTGAGGGTCTCTACCGTTTCCCCCCCCAGACTTACGGTGGGCAACGTCGGCACCATGGAGCGCAGGGTGGCATCCAGTCCGCCGTAATTGTTGTGCACCATGCTGGTACCGCTAAGATCGATGGCGGCGATGGCCATGGTGGTGTCCGCGAGATTGGCCCCGAGAAGATGGACGGATCCGTGAATGCTGACGTTCCCGTTGATCAAGCCGCCCGCCTGTCCATTCCCCGCGAAGATCGCGTTGCGCCACACGTTAATATCCGTGGCCACGACCACCGCCTCGGTCTGGCGTATTTGGCCCTGGTTACGCGCAAAGGAATGGATGGTGTACTTCTGAAACTCGGCGGAATCCGCCGCGTCGAGCACCCCGTTCTTGTTGTTGTCAATGCCGTCATTGAACCAGTTCTGTGCAATGGAAAAATACTGGACGTTGGGCAGCGTGGACATGTGGACGGGCGTAATTCCAGAGGTGGTAAAGGAAGGCAGGACGAAAGGTTTGGCGGCAGTCCATCCATCCAGACCGACTTTTCCTTCCTCCCCGTTTTGCAGCTTCGCCTTGCAAGAGGCGTAAGCGGCCTCCACCCCGTCAAAGCACTCCTTCTTGATAAGAGAGCGATTGACGAGATTGCGTTGGCTCATAAGACTGGCGGTAAGTACACCGACCAGTGCCACGGAGATTCCCGCGAAAAACAGGGCCATTACAAGGGCCATGCCCGATTCAGAGGTGCGCTTGGTTTTCATAGGCTAGTTCCTCGGTATGATCGTTTCCTGGTATTGGGTGAGAATGGAACCGGTTTTCCCCCCGGTCTTGCGAGTTTTCCCCTCGGTCTCAAGTGTGACTCGAATGCCGCCGTTGGCGGATTCGAACCAGATGCCATTGTCGAGCCGCCCATTCTTGTTGGTGTCCTGGGTGGGGCCAAAGGTGCCGTCGGCGGCCGGGGTCTCAGCGAGTTCGGTGAGTCCGTTCGCCAGCACCTGGTTGGGCCTGGCATTGCCCGGGCGAATCCAAACCAGCTGCGTGGCGGTGCGCCCGTCACCGTTCACATCGTACATGTCGCGCCGGATGGTTCGCGCAGGGCTCAATTCGGCGGTGAAGGTGTTGCTTACCGGGACGCCATTGCCATCGAGGTCGGTGGGCACGGAGTAGGTAAGCACACGCCCCGGCAGGGCAGTCCAATTGATGGAAGCGCGGGAGGCCTGATGCAGATCCTTCACGATAAAGTCCATCGCCTGGCGCAGTTGATCGTTGTTCTCCGATTGAATGCGATAGACCTCGCTCGTGTCGCCAAAAACCACGGCCACACTGAGTATGCAGGCCATGACCATGGTGAAAATCGCGGTGGCGAACATCATTTCGAGGAGTGTCATGCCGCGTTTGTAAAATCTCGGATTCATGGAACCTTTCCTTTAATCGTTGAGGCCCGAACCTGATAAACCCGCCCGTTGGCTTCCTGCCAGGCCAGCGTGACCCGCACTTCCACCGGATTGGGTATTTGCGAGGTGTTGTATCCGGTGGCCACGGGGAGCGAGACTGCGGTCACATTGGAGGATTGGTGGGAGCTTTCGTCATCATCTTCCTGCGCACTGATCAGCATCTCCACCGTGATCTGATGGGAAACCCCGGGGGTCTTGATCGTGGCTGGTGGTGCATATTTCATCACATCGGAGAAGGGAAGCACGTTGATTTCTTCGAGGATGCTGGCCAGCGCGAGTGAGGCGCGGGTTCGGCTCTCATTCGTAGTGCCTATGACCGATACGGCCACCAGCGAGGTGAAGACCGCCGTCATGGTGCCCGCCAGAATACCCGTCGCCAGCATCAGCTCGATCAGCGACATTCCCGCTTTGTCTCTCAGGATTCGTTTCATACCATTCTGTGCTCCTATGGCTATCGTTCGAGGAACTCGAGCCTTTGTTGTCGGCTAAGTTCGCCACTGATGAGGATGGGAGCAAGATTCAGGCCGAAGGGTTCATGCTTGGTGAATGGGGCGTTTTTTGGGCTTTTCAGGCTTGGAGTGCGTGTATTGGTGCGGTGAATTGGGGATTTTTCAGACCCGGGTGGGGAATTTCACCCGGAACGATTCGCCCCCCCCCACGTCCCTCTGTCATTTCGACGAATGAAATGAGGAGAAATCTTGGCGCGTCGTGACCGACCGTCTTGCGCGCCCGATTACCGGGTGCTATACAGGCGGAAGAGGTATCCGGCCGCAAATAGACCCATGCTGTAGAGCAATCCCAGAAGGTACCATCCGATGGCAATGCCATGATCGCGCAGGAAGGCCCGCAGCCGCAGGAGAAAAAGACGAACCAGGCTGGGGCTGATATTGGCGATAATAACGGTGATATTGTCCTTGCCGCCGTTTTCGTTGGCCAGACTGACCAAAGCCTGCGCCATCTCGGCCGCCGTGCCATTCTTGCGGAGAATCCGCTTGATGTCATCGTCGGTCACCATGTTCACGAGACCATCGGTGCAAAGCAGGAGCAAATCGCCGGGGGACAAGGCCCAGCGGTAGGTGTCCACCTCGGTTTCGGGATGGGTGCCCACGCAACGCGTGACGACATTCTTTCGGCGATCCACAGCGGCTTCCGCTTTGGACATCAGGCCAAGTTTAACCTGTTCATCAACCCAGGAGTGGTCTTCGGTGTGACCGACAATTTCGCCGTCGCGAATGAGGTAGCAGCGGGAATCGCCCACATTGCCGACATAGGCCTGACCGGGCTCGATGAGGACGGCCAGCATGGTCGTGCCCATGGCGGTGCCGTTGGCCACGAGGCCATGGGCGAGATTATCCCGATAAATGCTGTCATTGGCGCGCAGGATGGAGGTGCGGATGGCCTTGAGCGGGCCCACAGCACGGGCGTCCACATCGTCAACACCGTTGGGCATGGGGGGCGGATCTTCTTTGAGCAGGTCCTTGACGTGGGATACGGCGAGCTTGCTTGCGATCTCGCCGCCCAGATGACCGCCCAGACCGTCGGCCACACAGAGAAGCGCACCCTCCTCGAAGAAGCGAAGTCCCGGTGTGTCATCACGAAACACGCCGCAGGAATCTTCGTTTTTCTTCTTGCGGCGGCCAATGTCGGTTTGTGCGGCGATATCAAGACGCATAGCTGATCCCCAAATAGTTCTGAATAGCCTAGCAGAAAGACGAACATATGGGCAAGTTGCGTTTCTTGTTCGCTCACGATTTGGCTCTTGCCCCTTGCTGCGCCTATAATAAGCCTCCACCATTGAAACTGTAGCCGGAAAGAATAGCCATGCCCCAATCCCTCCCCGTTCGCATCGTCATGCGTCTCTTGGTTCTAGTGGTGGGCGTTCCGCTCATCAGCTATTTAGTATATGGGGCGGGGATCTATGGAATAGCGTACACCGATGCCGCTGACAAGGCCCTTCTGGGCGCAATCAATCCCGACAGTTACCTCGTGGGCATGGATCAGTTCATGCGAGCGGTCACGGATTACACCAATTTCCTCATTCCCTTGCTGCTCATTTCCTATGCGGTGGCCTACCTTTTGCATTGCATCACCCTGCGCCGTATCAAGCCGATCATTACGGGGCTGTTGGTCGCGGAGACTTTGGTGGTGGCCGGTATGGCGGTCATGGGAAAGCTTTGGCCGAACGAGACCTATGTGGGGGTGAACGTCATGCTGGTGGTTGCCATCCTTGTGGCCTTTGGTTTCATGACGTTTTTTTTCTACAAGATGTCAGCCCGCCGGATGTTTCGGTTCTTCCTGATGTGCTGGCTGATGATTCTGTCGGGCCATCTGGCCGGGAGCATAATCACGCCAAAGATCAAGGATGCGGTGGCGCGCCCTCGTCCGCTGCATGACGCAAATAAGCCCTGGAATGAAACGGTTCGCCCGATCCCGGACGAGATTCTTCACGGGAAATACTCGTTTCCGTCCGGGCATACCTCGGGCACCTTCGGGTTGCTTACCCCCCTGTTCTGGTATGTGCGCGACCGCCGATGCCGCGCGGCGCTGTTTGGATGGGGATGCCTCCAAGCCATTTCTCGTGTCTACACTGCGGCTCATTTCCCGTTCTGCGTGTTGATGGGCGGCTTTCTCGGCTTTGGTATCGGCACCCTCATATTCTTCACCCTGGGCGGTTCTTGGATACGGCAGGTTGATGCCTGCAATAGCCCGGTGGAAGACCAAACCGCCTGCTGAAGGACGCGGATCCAGCCTCAGAAATAGGCCTTGAAGTAGGGCCATTGTTCGCGCAGGGGTTTCTTGGGGTTTCGGCAGAGGTAAATCGGCACCCCATCGGCAGGATCCGTCTCAAAACGCTTCGGCACCCGGCCGCAGACTTCAACGCTTGCAAAAGCCTCCTCTAGAAACTCCTTTTTGTAGCGCAGGGCAATGAGGGATTCTCCCGTGGCTTCACCCGGTCCCCAGAGATAGTAGGTATTGTTGCCGCTGATGGCGGGTGGCAAGCCGTATTGTTTCCCGAAGAGCGTGATGGCCGAGGCCATGTCGTACTCGTTGGCGAGGATGACGCAATGGTTCCGCACAGCGGGTTCTAGTGCCGTATACGCCGAGGCCAGCGCCGCCATCTCCTCTTCCCGACCCATTTCGTAGCGAAAATCGAAGGTGAAGACATCCGCCAGCTCGGGCTCGCCAGTGAGACGCCCCATGTAGCGGCTCTTGGCTTCAAAGGGGCCGATAGGCGTGAAAATGGGTAATAGGAGAAGTCCCACGGCCACAATGGTGGCCAGCAGCGCCCCCCGGACGTAGCGACCGCGTCGTGAATCCGTCCAGCGTTCGATGGCCACACCACCGGCCGCAAAAAGCATGGGGTAGGCGGGCGCGAGGTAGTATTCTTTTCCCTTCAAGATCAGCATCAAGACCAGTAGGGTGACATAGATCCAACCCAGCAGGGCGAAACGGCGACCTTCCTTTGAGCGCAGAAGAAAGTGCAATCCCGCGATCCACACGACCGCCCCGGCGACATTGAGGAAAATGAGTTGCGCTAAGAGGAAGAGTGGAACGGAAGATTCCTGCATGATGCCCGCGTGAATGGCCTCGAGGAATTGCAGCGTGGCCCAATCGTTGCGGTATTGCCAAAACAAGTTGGGGAGGAAGACAAGGAATGCGAGGAGGCCGCCCAACCAAGGCCACGGTGTGGCCAAGTGCTTGCGTTGCGGCCCGAGCAGCATGCCCACAGCCATTCCGACCCCGAAAAAGAGGGTGGTGTGCTTGTTGAGCAGCGAGAGTCCACAGAGCAGTCCGACCAGCAACCACCATTGGGGGTGATCGGTTTTGAGCAGTGTGACGAGCGTATGGGCAAGCAGTAGCCAGAAGAGCAGTTCAAAGGAGGGGATATTGAGGAAAGCACCCAGCCGTAGAAAGATAGGCGCGCAGACAAAGGCGGTGAGGGCCAGAAGTTGCCCATACCGCTTCGCGCCCAAGCGCCACGCCAGTAAACCAGTGAGCAAGCAGGACAAGGCCAGGGAAAGCGCAGGAAAAATCCGGAACGCGAAAGGCGTAATCCCAAAGCAGGCGGTAGCCAGACGCGCCAGCATGGGAACCAGCGGAGGATGATCGACATAACCCCAAGCCGGATGCAGACCGCAGACGAGAAAGTAGAGCTCGTCGCCATGGAAGCCATAATTGCGGTTTGCGGCGATGTGGAAGAGGAGCAGGGCGACGGCAAACCCTGTAGATAAGGCGATAGCACCGAAGAGGTCGTTGCGGAGTCCTTGGCGTTGAGTGGTCATGATGGATGCCCGCAGCGGGCATGCGGAAGCGCGAAACATCCCCCGGCGCTCCGCGCCACCCCCTTCGAAGGGGGATTTGTTTTGGCACGCTTCGCGTGCCGTACCATCCGGTTGCATTTCTGCGCGAAGCGCAATAAAATCCCCCTTTGAAGGGGGTGGCGCGGAGCGCCGGGGGATGTTTCCCCGCAGTTGACCGCTCTTGTCCCCGCACTACTCCAGAATCCGGGCAGACTCAATTTTTCATCCTCCGCATGCCCAGCAAAAATCTCGGAACATTGAAACGGCGAACGAGGAATTCGTAAGTCGCGAGGGTGACGATGGCGGATAGAATGAGGATGAAAAAATACTTCGTCGCCACACCCCAAGTTTGCTGGATGACAAAGTAACCGATGATAACGATGACGGTTTGGTGAAGGACGTAGACCGGCAGGACGGCCTCGTTCGCGTAGGTGAGGAGTGGATGGGGAACGTTGAGGTATCGACGGCCATAGCCGACGATCGCAAGAATCCAAAACCAGGCCACGAAAACGCGATAGATAAACCACAGAATGAAGTGGGGCGTGTAGCCAAGGGCGGGGTGAAGTCCATGATCCTCCATGACCTTGATGGACAGGGCACCCACCAGCGCCAGAAGCAGATATCGCCCGCGCCAGCGCTGAATCGTTTCGGCAGCACCGCCTGAGAACAGGGCGAAACCATAGATGAACAGCAGCAGGAAAGCGAAGTAGCGGGCCCAATCATTCAGAAAATCCTGCATGCCGTGAAACGGGACGAGCAGGACGCTGTAGATGATTCCAGGAGAAATGGCAAGAGCCAGAAGCGCGAGAGGGTGCTTCATCCACGCGCAGGATTCGGGTGCGAGCAATCGTGGGCGGAGCCACAGGAAGATCGGTAAAGCGACCACGCAATAGGTGAAGAGGTAGGCCAGAAACCAGAGGTGGTGATAGGAGAAATTGCCCTTCGGATAAAAGCCATCAAAGATATGCGGCCAGAAGGCGAGGAAGGAACCGGTAAACTCGCCATGGGCAATGCGTTCGCAATAGACTTGCGGCGGGACAACGACGAGAATGCCAAAGGTCAGCGGGATGACCAGTCGCAGGAAGCGCTCCTTAAGGTAGCCGCTCGCGCCCCGACGGTTCAGCGCGAACCAGGAACCGGCGCCGGACAGGAAGATGAGCAGGGGCATGTGCCAGATATTGAGGAAGCCGTTGAAGAGTTCCGCCGCAGCGCTCTTGTCGACGTTCTGGATGTGAAACCAATCACGCACGAACATCATGCCGGTGTGAAACGGCAGAAGCAGAAGGACGGCAAAAACCCGCAACCAGTCAACGAAATACAAGCGTTCCCGGCCTTCGTTTTCGGCCATGCGTCTAACCTCCCGTGTTTTTCAAGGGCGCATACTGCATGATACACTAGGCCACGGAACGGCACCAACCGCCGCGCCAAGGGAATCCACGCGCATGAGAATCCTGCACACGCTGAGCATCGTGAGTCCGGCCCGTAACGAGGCCGACAATGTGCCCTCGTTGCATGCGGCCATTGAGGCGGTTCTGGCCCCGCTCATGCTGGACTGGGAACTCATTGTGGTGGACGACGGTAGCACCGACGGCACCTTCGAGCAATTGCGGGCCCTGCACGACAGAGATCCCCGCGTGAAGGCGCTGCGGCTGTCGCGCAACTTCGGGCATGAAGCGGCCACCACGGCGGGACTCGAACACGCCACGGGCGAGGCTGTCATCCTCATTGATGCCGATTTCCAGGATCCACCGGAACTGCTCCCCGAGATGATCGCGCTGTGGCGGGCAGGCAACGATATTGTGACCGCGCGGCGACTGTCACGCGAAGGTGAGTCTTTTTTCAAGCGGGCGACCTCGTCGTTATATTCGCGAATGATTTTTTCGATGGCCGGTTGGGACATACCGAAGGACACCGGCGATTTCGGGTTGTATGGCCGGGAAGTGGTTAAAGCCTTTTGCCAGTGCCGCGAGCGAAACCGATTGGTGCGCGCGCTCATGGCCTGGCCGGGATTCCAGCGGACGGAGATCACCTTTAACCGCCCGAAGCGTCTTGGTGGTGAAACGAAGTACGGTGTGTTTCGTCTCATCGCGCTCGGACTGAACAGCCTGCTGAGTTTTTCCATTGTGCCGTTGCGCATGCTTTGGAGTTTCGGGCTCGGACTGATGGCGGTATCGGTTGCGGGCTTCGCAGGACTGGCCCTCTGGAACGGGATTTCCATGGCCTTGTGCCTGCTCGCGAGCCTGTGGTTTATCGCGGGTATGCAGTGCGTTTTTCTGGGCTTGGTCGGCGAATACGTTGGCAAGATTTACGTCGAGGTGCAACAGAAACCCAATTATATCGTGTGGGATCGGCTTGGCCTTGAACCCTGAGCCGTCATCGAGGTTCCCATTGGGTCTTTCCTCCAAAAAGGCTGCGGTCGCCTTCCTCGCTATTTTTCTGCTGGCGTTTGTGCTTCGGATTGCGTGGTTGCCGCAGGAATCGCCCTGGCTGGACGAGATGTACACCCTCAGCCATATTAGTGCGCCGACCCCGTCCGCCTTTTGGGCGCAGACACCGGAAAACGATCTCACCACCCTGTTGACGCCCTTTTACTACACCCTGTTATACGGGTGGTCGCGTTTGGCAGGAACTTCAACGGTGGCGTTGCGCCTCTTGTCCGTGATGGCGGGGATGGCGTGCATTCCGATGCTCTTTCTGCTGGGGCGACGTTTGTCCGGCACGGCAGCGGGCTTGTTCGCCGCGCTGTGTCTGGCTTGTGCCCTGCCGCACATCTACTACAGTCAGGAAATCCGGCGCTATGTCTTTGACACGCTGCTGGTGCTTTGCTCCTTCTATACGCTCTTTCGCGTTACGGATGCGCCCACGCCGGAGGCACGTCGACCGTGGTGGTTGCTGCATTTTTTCGCGAATGCCGCGTTGCTGTGGTGCGCGACACACGCTGTGCCCTTGTTCGCCATTCAATGGCTTTTTCTGGTGGCCACGTTTCGCAAACCGTGCCTCATCTGGATCGGCGGTCATATCGCACTTATTGCCGGGTATGGGCTACAGGCTCGGTCTTTGGATTTGGGCCGCTACGCATGGATGGGCCCGCCGTCGCTTGCAGACCCGTTCAATGCGTTTCTGGTCCTGGCCGGTGGGCGGTTCAACAATGAGAATCCCGCAGCCTACCTGCCGTGGGGCCTGTCGCTTGATCCGCTGCTGGCTGTCGGGCTGTATATGCTGGCGGGATATGGCTACTTGTGCCTGATGCGCCGCGCGGCTTCCGCCACTGCGTTTAGTTTGATCGCTTGGTTGTGCCTGCCGATTCCGTTCTGGTTTGTGTTCTCACTGATATCCACCCCGTGCTTTATCTACCGCTATTTTCTTTTCTGCGCCCCGGCGCTGTTTTTGCTGGCGGGTGTCGGTTGGAGTCAGCTTGGCTCGCCCCGCCTGCGCATCGTTTGCCTGTCGCTGCTCATGGCCTTGTGGACGGCACAGCTGACCGTACGCGTTCAGGGCCCATTTCGTCCGGACTATCATGCGGCGGCGCAGCTCATCAAAAACAGCGACCCGGAGGGTCATACGCCCGTCCTCGTTCACAAGGAACTGCTCAACGAAGGGCCGTTGCGGTATGCAGCTGACTTTCCACAAGGGCAGTTTTACACGACATGGGGGATTGGCGACTTGAACAGCCAAACGCAATCATTGGCGAAAGCACACCCTGCCTTCTGGGTGATCATGTGGCGCTGGGATAGACAGCCTGAATACGAGGCGTTTCTGGAAGGGCTCCATTGCCCCTACACCCGGCACCCGCTGGGCGGCATGCCCCCGCTGTATCTGTATCGCGTTGAGAAGGCCCCCTAACCCCGCAGAAACACTTCCGGCGGCACGCGTAACTCGACACGTGCCGCCGGAAAGTCGCAAATCGTATTCGCCGTGGACTACTTGATGGCATCCACAATGAGGCGACGGTTATTGACCAACGTACCGGTGATGGTAACGTCTTTACCGACGTAATCGGTCAATTTCACCCCTTCCTTCCGGACGACCCGGACGGATTTGCCGTTGAGGGCATCCAATGCCTTGCCATCAGCGGCCTTCGCACTGGCGACTGTAAGGTCGAATACCTTGACCTCTTTACCCTTTTTGTTCTTAGCGGTCTTCTCGGCCAGCTTTCCGCTAACCTCACACTTCACTTCCGTCTTGGCCTTTGCCTGGCCAGCATTCTTTCCCTCTGCGTTCCCCTTTTGCTTGCCCTCGTGCTTGGCGGGGACGGCCGGGGTTCCCACTGGAATGGGGGTGGGGGCTGCCGGTTGTGCCGATGGTGCAGCTTGGGCCGGGGTGGCAGCTGCGTCGGCTGCGAGGGCACTCACATTCCAGGCGAGAATGGAAACCAGGGCAAGCGCATACAGGAAAAATCGTTGCTTTGTCATCGTCAGACTCCTTATCGTTTTTCTTTGTTGCGAAAAACCTTCCGCAGGCTTTCGTTTCGGTCACCAGGCCGATCCTGTTACCTGATTCAACACTGCGGGGCTAAATAAGTTCCGCAAGCGGAGATTTTGCCTGCGTATGCTCAGCCAGTCCACCTTGGATGCGAAACGATACCCTTGCACCCCGGGATGACAGCACTGCAAAAAAACGGACGCCAAGGGGGGGGTAGAGAGATTGTTGTTCCGCCCCTTCAGGGCGTGGGTGTTTCTGCTACTCCGTTTCCCGGGGCGTTGCCCCGGGCTAAATTGTTGTCGTCCCTTTGGGGCTTTGGGCGGTCGACAACCGAAGCGCCCCCCACTCCGTCATTTCGACGAATGAAATGAGGAGAAATCTTGTGACCGGGTTCGCCGTTGTGGACGCTATTGCCGGGATAAGATTTCTCACTGCGTTCGAAATGACCGTAGCGTTGGGGTGGGTGTGAATGATCTCGAAAAATGTTCGGTAATAGCCCTTTTTTTGGGCCTAATTTGATTTTTGAGGGCCTTAATTGGTAGAGTGTAGCATTCCGTGAGGCTGTTCCGGGGTTCTGTTTTTTCTATTGATTGGGAATGGAGTTTCCATGGTTCTGGATGAAATCATAGCGCATAAGCGGGAGGAGGTGGCTGCTGCGAAGGTGGCGGAGCCGCTGGATTCGCTTCGTGAGCGGATAGAGGGGATGGATCCGCCTCGGGATTTTCGTGCAGCTTTGCGCAGGTCTGGGATCAGCCTGATTGCGGAGATTAAGCGTCATTCTCCTTCGCGGGGGGATATTTTGCCGGATGTGGATGCGGTGGAGCTGGCGGGGCTGTATGAACAGGCAGGCGCGCGGGCGATTTCGGTGTTGACGGATACAAGGTTTTTCAAGGGGACACTGGACGACCTGCACGCAGTACGGCGCAGTGTGAAGGTGCCTTGTTTGCGCAAGGATTTCACGATCGACGCGTACCAAATCTATGAAGCACGAGCTGCGGGTGCGGATGCAGTGCTATTGATTGTCCGCATCCTGACGGATACGGAGTTGAAGGAGTTTCTGGGGGTGGCCAAGTCTCTCGGGATGGCGGCGCTGGTGGAAACGCATTCGCAGGAGGAGATTGAGCGGGCGAAGCTGGCCGGGGCGGCAATCATCGGCATTAATAACCGGGATCTGGACACGCTCGCCGTGGATGTGAACAACACGTTGACCTTGAAGCGGTTTGTCTCGGGCGGATATACGCTGGTGAGCGAGAGCGGGATCAACACGCGGGAGCAGGTGCGGTTGCTGGAAGTCGGCGGCGTGGATGGCATTCTGGTGGGGGAATCGCTGCTGAGCAGTCACGACATTGCGGAGAAGATTGGAGAGCTGCTTGGGCGAGGTGAAGGTTAAAATATGCGGCATCACAAATCTGGAGGATGCCTTGGCGGCTTGCTCGGCAGGGGCCGATGCGCTGGGTTTTGTGCTGGCGCCGGAAGCCAAGAAGCGTAACCGTTACATCTCGTTTGAGGACGCCCGCGAAATTATCGGGGAGTTGCCGCCTTTTGTGTCGACGGTGGCGGTGTGCGTGAATGAATCCATCGGCGTGCTGGCGCAGTATCTGTCGGTCTTCGACTATGTGCAGTTGCACGGGGAGGAGAGTCCGGGGGATGTGCCGATGAAGCATGTGACGATCAAAAGTTTTCAGGCGGGGCCGGGGTTTAGCCTTGCAGACTTGATGGAATATGAGGTGCGGGCGTATCTGTTGGATGCGTCGGTGCCGGGAGAGCGCGGGGGCACGGGTGTGGTGTGCGATTGGGATGTGGCGCAGCAGGCGGTGGCAACGGGGAGGCCGATCTTGCTTGCGGGCGGACTGACGCCGGAGAATGTGGCAGAGGCTGTGGGTGTGGTGCGGCCTTACGGGGTGGACGTTTCGGGCGGTGTGGAATCCGGACCAGGAAAGAAAGACCATGAACGAATTCGCCGATTCATCGACGCCGCAAAGGCATCCCTGGCCTGACGCGGCGGGGCGCTATGGCGCGTTTGGCGGGCGCTATGTGCCCGAGACGCTGATGCTCGCCCTGGGGCAGCTTGAGGCGGCCTACGCGGAAGTGAAAACCGATGCCACCTTCCAGAATACGCTGGAGGATTATTGGAAGCATTATGTGGGGCGGCCGACGCCGCTGTATTTCGCGCGACGTTTCACCGAGCATCTTGGCGGGGCGAAGGTGTATTTCAAGCGCGAGGACTTGGCGCACACGGGGGCGCACAAGATTAACAACGCGCTGGGGCAGTGTCTTCTGGCCAAGCGGATGGGCAAGGGTCGTGTGATTGCGGAAACCGGTGCCGGACAGCATGGCGTGGCCACAGCAACGGCGTGCGCTTTGCTGGGGCTCAAATGCCAGGTCTACATGGGTGCCGAAGACATTGAACGGCAGAAGTTGAATGTTTTCCGGATGCGCCTTTTGGGGGCGGAAGTGATTTCGGTGGCATCGGGGTCGAAGACATTGAAAGACGCGATCAATGAGGCGCTGCGCGATTGGGCCTCGTCGGTTGAGGACACGCACTATTGCTTGGGCACGGTTCACGGCCCGCATCCGTTCCCGATGATTTGCCGGGATTTTCAGTCGGTGATCGGGCGGGAAGCGCGGCGTCAGGTCTATGAGATGGAAGGCCGCCTGCCGGATCTGCTGATTGCGTGTGTGGGCGGGGGGAGCAACGCACTGGGGTTGTTCTACGATTTTCTGGGCGACACCGCAGTTCGAATGGTGGGTGTCGAGGCGGGCGGCACAAGTCTCGCGCCGGGCATGCATGCGGCCCGATTCGCCGGGGGCGCGATGGGGATGTTGCAGGGTGCGATGAGCTATGTGCTGCAGGACACGTTCGGGCAGATCGGGAGCACGCATAGCGTGTCGGCGGGTCTGGATTACGCGAGCGTCGGCCCGGAGCACGCTTTTCTGCACGACAGCGGTCGCGTGGAATACACCCATGCGAGTGATCAGGAAGCCTTGGACGCGTTCCAAAGTTGCAGTCGCCTTGAGGGGATTATTCCCGCGCTGGAGTCGTCGCATGCGCTGGCACACGCAATGAAGGTCGTGCCGGGCTTGCCGAAGGAGCAGGTGGTGATTGTGAACTTGTCGGGACGCGGGGACAAGGACGTGCAGCAAGCGGCGCATTTTATTTTGGCGGGAGAGGAGATCTAAGCGGTGAATCGCATCGAAGAACGTTTTGAAATCCTGCGCGGTCGGGGGGAAACCGCATTCATTCCGTATATCACCGCCGGGGATCCGAGTCTCGCGCAGTCGGAGCAGATCGTGTACGCGCTGGAGCGGGCGGGCGCGGACGTCATCGAGTTTGGTGTGCCTTTTTCCGATCCGGTCGGTGATGGCGCGGCGATTCAAGAGGCGGCACAGCGCGCCTTGGCACTTGGGGCCACCTTGCCGGAAGTATTGAAGACCGTGAAGCGGATTCGCGCAAATTCACAGGTGCCACTGATGCTGTTCTCGTATTTCAACCCGATTCTCGCGCACGGATTGGAGAAATTTGCGGTGGATTGTGCCGAGGCGGGCGTGGACGGGGTCTTGTGCGTGGATCTGCCGCCGGAGGAAGCCGGGCCGTACAAGGCGGCGCTGGATGCGCGCGGTATTTGCACCATTTTCCTTGTGGCCCCGACGAGCACCGATGAACGCATCGCAATAATCGCCGGGAAGTGTTCCGGTTTTGTGTACTACGTGTCGCGGTTGGGCGTGACGGGGGAGCGTTCCGAACTTGCGGCGGGATTGGATGCGGCCGTCGCCCGCATTCACCAATACACGTCGAAACCGGTGGCGGTGGGTTTTGGGATATCAACGCCGGAACAGGCCCGCAAAGTGGCAGGGCTTGCCGAAGGGGTGGTGGTTGGCAGCGCATTGGTGCGGTTGATCGCTGAGGCAGGGGATACTCCGGAAACGGCGGGGAAGGCGGAGGCTTTCGCGAAGTCATTGGCGGATGCGGTGAAGCGGGGGTAGGGACGGGGAGAGGATTCACCACAGAGGCACAGAGAGCACGGAGGGGGGAGAGACGGGGAGCACGATTTCTCGCTGCGCTCGAAATGACCGTTGGGGTGGGGTGGGCGTTGTGAAT